>CAZDQC010000010.1:0-24994 GCA_964507245.1 uncultured Rhodospirillaceae bacterium | reverse complement strand
TCTCCCACCCACGCGGCACCCTTCTCGACCTGGGTCTCAAACGATTCTGCATCCAGACTGGCGATGATCTTGTCATATCCCGGATAATCGGCAGAATTAGAACCACTCAACCAATGCGACGCACCATCCACGAGAGATTTCAAGTAGCGATTTAGTGGGTCGCGAGCGATCTGCGCTGCGCGAGCTCCATCGGCATGGCACAGCATATGGAACGCCAGCATGACCTCGCCGTTTCCGGGATGCCCAGCAGCCTGCCAATTTTCACGGTAGATCTTGATCAATTCCGCCATCATGCCACCAGCCATCGGGATCGCCATGATGCCATGCCCGGCGCGACCGGCGCCTTCGAAACTTTGAGGCGTCGCCAGAGCGGCAATCCAGAACGGCGGACGCGGTTGTTGGCTTGGGCGTGGTAAGGAAGTAACGTTTTTAAATGAATGAAATTCACCGTCGTGGCTCGCGAATTCATTCTCCAGCAACAAACGTACTTGTTCCACGCCTTCGACAAAACGTGCGCGACTTTCATCCAAGGACACTTTGAAATGGGCAAACTCGTGAGGCAAAAATGCTCTGGCGAAGCCAACGTCCAGTCGCCCACCGCTGATCGCATCCAGCATTCCTATCTCAGCTGCAAGTTTGAGTGGATTATTAAACACCGGCAACACGGCGCCGGTAATTAATCGAGCCTTGGCCGACCGCATTGCGGCGGCGGCCAGGAATACGATTGGATTGGGAGAATAGCCACCGTAGGGATGGAAATAATGCTCCACCGTACGTACATTGTCGAAACCAAGTTCATCGCAAAGTGAAACAAGATGTAAGGCTTCTTGCCAATAAGTTTGCGCGGATTTTACGTTTGGCCCGACATCGGGAAAAAATTGAACACCAAAACGCATTCTCTGACCTCACTACAGCATTTAGAGTGCTTTATTTTGAAAACTAAACTGTGCCTGACCCTAACTGGAAGACACTTCCAAACTTGACCCAACTTTAAGTCGCGCGACTCGCCGCATCAACCTTGCTTGGCGTTAGCACTAGAAATAACGCTAAATAGTTGGGTGCGCGAGATGCCAGTCAGTTTCAAGCTGAAACTTGTGGCCAGCTCGGAAAAGAATATCTTCTTCAAAATGACGTCCAATAAATTGGAAAGCAATAGGCATACCGGCTTTTGTATAACCTGCCGGCAATGTTAACGCGGGACTGCCGGTCACGTCAGATGGAGCGGTAAATTGTAGCAGTGCATTTAACGTTCCAGGATCCTGATCGCCGAGCGCCGCCATTTCGGCAAGAGTTGGAGCAGCGTTAGGTTGCGCTGGAATTATCAAAATATCAATATCCTCGAACATCGAACGAACTTTTCCACTAAATTCGTGCCGATGAAGTAGAATTTTTTGATAATCCATCGCCGAAAAGGTGGACCCTAGCTCAATCAAGGTAGCTAAAGATGGGCCGTATTTGTCCTTACGTTTGGGATATGTATCTCGGTGCGCATATGCTGTTTCGATGCTGCAGTGCGGCAACCACTCTTCCACTACTTTTTTTGAATTTGGGAAACTTATTTCCCGTATATCTGCTCCTATTTTTTTTAGAACGCTGAGGGCCTCCCCTACCGCCTCTACCGTAATTTTGTCTACACCGCGACGATTATATTGGCGGTCAATACCGAACCGAATTCCGTTGATGCCACGTTCTAAACCCGCAAGGTAATTGGGCACTGGTACTGGCGCTGCTGTTGGGTCGTTACTATCTACCCCAGCAATAGCGCCTAACACCGCAGCCGCATCCGCAACACTTCGGCACATGGGGCCAACGTGATCGAGCGTAGGTGCCAGATCAAATACGCCGTACCGTGAAACTCGCCCCCATGTTGGTTTCAATCCGCTCAGGCCGTTCGCAGCTGATGGAAAGCGAATAGAACCGCCAGTGTCAGAGCCGAGCGACGCAAAGCACAGTCCGGCGGCTGTTGCTACGCCCGATCCACTGGAAGATGCCCCCGGCCAATAATCTTTGTTCCAAGGATTGATTGGAGGTGAAATTTCAGGGTGGTGCTCGGCAAAGGCACCTTCCGTCATTTGCAGCTTGCCCAAAAGAACGGAGCCGGCATTAGCTAGTCTCCGTACTACTGTTGAATCGAATTTTGGTTTGAAATTCTTATTAATAGACATTCCTGCTGCAGTTGGTATTCCGCGAGTGAAGCAAAGATCTTTTACCGCGATTGGAATGCCATGTAATGGCCCCCTAATTCGACCCTTTGCGATCTCTTGTTCCGCTTTTTTTGCCTGTTTTATTGCAAGTTCTGGCGTTACCGTTGCATAGGACCTCAATCTGCGATCTTTGACGTTGATACGCCGCAACATTTGCATAGTTAGCTCTACGGGCGAAATTTTTTTGGTGTGAAGTAATCTGGCTACATCCAATAAATTGCGATAATGAGAATTCTTAGGTGCCATATCATTTCCTCTCGTTTTCTAATGGCTGAATATTCAATTCTAATTGGTTAAACGTCTAGTGATGTTTGGAGACACACTAATACGGCGAAGGCAACCGGGGCCCAAATGCACTGAGATAGCGCAAAAATTCGCGACACGTGCAAGTGAAGATTGCTACGCAGAGACATTTAATATTGCACCTATTGCTCGCTTCAGGATTAGCAACAGTCTGCTCGGAAAAATATTATGAGAAAATGCAATGGGCGGAGCGTCTACGTGTAGTATTAGATTTACTGAAGTAATCTGAAGGTCACGACCAGAAATTTATAATTATCAGAGTTAACTTTGTCGTAATGCTGTCTTTTGGCTTCGCCTGTACTCATTCTCCGAGCACCACGATTATTACCTCAAAACTCTTAGCTATGGCGGGCAAATCTCCTCAATACACTTGACCTATTTCCAAACCTCCGTCGCCACGCGTCGGAAATTCCCACCTAATATACAACTCACAACTGTTTCATGATGGTTGCGTTGAAGTAAATTTTCAGCAATTTCATGGATCTGTCTAGGCTCAGCACAACGCAGATGAGTAGTGGGATATTCTGATGGCGGCCAGTAGTCAGAATTTTGAGACACGGTTTCCCTGAAGTTAGGCACCTCATCCAAAGGATGAAAATAGTCAAGACCAATTCCCACGTGATCCGATCCGACCAAATCTAGATAATGCTCTACATGGTCTGTAATTGAATTCGTGGTAATATCATTTTCGCCTACAAATAATGAAATCCCGTTAACACCAATAACTCCACCCTTTTCTGCACAGCGCAGAGCCTGTTCATCAAGAATATTTCGCCCATGATCACGGAGGGCCTTTGCATTTGAATGGGAAAATATAACTGGATCCTCCGAGCACTCCATTGCATCCATTGTTGTTCGGTAGCCACAATGTGAGCAGTCGACCAGCATTCCAACAGCATTCATTTTCGCCACTACCGCACGCCCGAATTTTGTTAGGCCTGTGTCCTCGTCATGGCAGCCACCTCCCGCGAGGTTATTTATGTTGTAGGCAAATAGCATCTGACGAACGCCAAGATCGTAATAGAAGCTCACCATATCTGTAGAACCATCAAGGGCATTCATACCCTCAATATCGAAGGCAATAGCCATATCTTCTGTCTTAAATGCCTGATCGATTTCTGCAGCATTTCCGACCAGCCGATAGCCGTCCGTCTTACTCAGCCACTCCCGGGCCAGAGACAACGCCTTTACCGTGTCAGACCAGACATTGACGTCATAGCCTACGTTTACCGATAAAAAATTTACCCCCGCAGATTTCCATACGGACAGAGTTTCTAGGTCATGGACCGCTTGTAACTCGAAACCGGCATGAGCATCCCAAATTAGCATTTCATCTGGCCCCGATTAGCGACAACAACCCATCCCGGTCGTTCTAGTGCCTGCATATAGTTTGATTCCTTAGTCATGTTTACTTGCCAGACACCTGCAGCCTCTAGGGCCTGAAAATGCGCCGGGTAGTCATCTTGATTGTAGGGAATGCCGTTTATGTAAAATACCAGCAATCCATCAGTCTTTACCGACTGTATGATGCCCTCTAGGTGCTGCGGGCCTAAGTGGCCGCCGCCGAAACACCCAACAGCGATTGCCGCATCGTAGCAGGGCACATTCAAATTCAAAGGTTGTGTCATATCGCCTACCAGAAGATTGCGGTAGATTCCTTTTTTTTCGGCTTCAGCCAACATGCTTGGTGAAAAATCCAATCCATCAATCGCATGAAATCCGCGCGCAATTAGTTCTTTTCCAACAAGCCCTGTCCCGCAACCAAGATCTAGTATACGCAGATCCTGATTGCTGCAATTTGTAGTAAATTCATCTACTGCTATGCGCGGAGCGATATAACCATAATCCTCCTGCAGGTTTTCTTCGTAGGTTGAAGCCCAATCCTCGTAAATTTTTTTTGAATTCCCGAAACCGCCGCCCAACGCAGTTAGCCTCGCAACATGTCCCTCCAATTCTTTTTCCATATTCTGCCTTCTACGCTCCGCCAAAATTCTAATTCTATACCTTAAATTTAGATTGCAATTACGTGGCGTACACCCAATCAAGACGATAGGACTCCAAACGGTTTCGATTACTAATTCCTGTAATGGTACGAGTGCTGTTTTACCCGACTTTTACTGCGCGGCAACAAGTTGCACCCATTCCGAACGAAGGCTAAAGCCAATCTACTTCGTATGGATAGTCCGAAAGTGGCTCACATCCTTGATCGGTGATCAACACCTGTTCTTCAAGCTTGACGCCTTCGCGACCGCCGTCCACGCCAATGAAGGATTCCACACACAAAGTCATACCAGGCCTGATGAGACCGTCATAACCGCTGTGCTCGAAATCGACCCAGTGTCGGATTGACGGGTATTCATCTGCCAACCCAACACCGTGGATCACTGATGAATAGCGGTTCGAGAGATATTGTTCGGGAATTGGCCAAGCCCTTTCAGATACCTCGCGGAAGGACATGCCCGGCCTCAAGATTGATATATTATGCATTATCTGTGCGTAGGCGTCGGCGTAGATTCGGCGTTGCACATCATCAGGGCGGCCGTCGCCGCTGCGCCAAGATCGAGAAATGTCAGCACAATAGCCATAAGGACCGATTAGATCGGTGTCAAAACTGACCATATCGCCATTTTCGATGGTGCGCATTGAACACTCTCGGAACCAAGGGTTAGTGCGCGGGCCGGAAGACAGCAGGCGTGTCTCTATCCATTCGCCTCCCATGCGAATATTGGTCTCATGCAGTTTTGACCAGAGTTCATTTTCCGTGATCCCGGGCTCCATAGCATCGCGCATGGCATCCATACCGGCCTCACAGACGTCCATAGCCTTTCGCATGAGTCGAAGTTCGCCGGCGCTCTTGAGGCTGCGCGCTTGTTCGGTCACCTCCTGGCCGTAGAACACCTCAATACCATGTGAACGGATCGCTTCGACGCCGAGATGTGATAATATGTCGATGGCCAGTCTGCGATTTCCACCTGAAGACTTAGTCATTAGTTCAGCGATCCTCCGACCAAAAACCCGCGCCTTATCCTCGGCGTTCTGCGCATCGGAAAAATAATAGAACGTTGGCAGGACCTCGTATTCATCGACGCCCGGCAAGTCTTCAGCTAAATGCGGATGGTAGGCGTAATCGAGAAGCGTCACAGGACCCTCAGTTGGCACGAACACGCACCGGGTTTCATAGTGCGAACACCAGATCTGCATATTTGTGGCATCAGTCGCATAGCGCGTGTTAATCTGGTCGAACATCAGCAGACCGCCGTAGTCCCTGGCCTTCAACTCCTCGCGCAACCTGCCCAAACGGTACATACGAATTGCATCAAGATCAGCGGGCGGTTCCGTAAACTCCATCGCGCCATGCTGGCGCGGAGTATTTCTATTATAAGCATTTTTTGCGGAATTAAGTGGCATGCTTTAACTTTCCCGAAATATTTGACCTCCTGACACTTAAAGAACTCAACACTTAGATATGTACTTGTGAACTAGTCACATATTCGAAAAGCACTGCCTTTTATGGAGCTAGGATACGGCGCTACACCAACTTGATGACCTTGCTTTCCCTATGCGAACGTTCCATGGCTTCAATCAGCGCATGCCGACCAACAGCATCACTAAAATCAGGCGAGTCTGCTATCCCCGATTGCATTGCTTTGGCAAACCGGGCGTAAGCCTGCCCGACGTTTCTCCCTGGGCCGGCAGCCATATCCGCCGGAATAAGCCGATAGCTGTCAGGCGGGGTTATCTCCGCCATCTTTTCCTCACCGATGGCGAGGTGGAGCTGACTGGGTCCAATGTTGACGGACTTGGAGGTCAGCCTCAAGGTCCCTTTGCGGCCATAAATCTCCATACGAGTGCCACTCGCGTTGTAAGGAACGCTAGCCACTTGGTAGGATACTTCGGCGCCGCTTTTGAGCACTCCTGCGGCGGTGACGGTGTCCGGTGCATCTACGGGAAAGTCTTCCCCCGTTACTGAGTGTTTCCAAAGTTCGATGCGCGTTGTTACCCGCGCGCTGACCTCGGCGAACTCTCCCAGAATGTAACACAAGGCATCTATGGAGTGACCACCTGGGATGGTCATAGGGTTGGCGCCATTCGCGCGAATCCCTTGCCAGATGCGCCCATCTCCACGCTCGGTGATCGCACCGACCATCACACTTAAGTTAACTGTTACGACCTCGCCGATTTTCTCGTTGGCAATAAGGTCGCGGGCATACATGACGGCTGGGTCACTTTGCGCCTGCAAACCAACCAAAGTCGGCAACCCGGCCGCTCTTGCGCTGTCAGCCATTTCCGTCGCTTCAGCCAGATGGGCCCCCAGGGGCCACTCGCAACATACTGGCTTGTTAGCCTCAATAGCTGCCAATACTAGCTGTTGATGTAACGGCACACGAACAACAACTGCAATGAGGTCAACATCGGGGTGCGCGACCATCTCATTCATGTCATGAAAGGCGAGCTCAGCTCCGAACTTCTCAGCCGAGGCTCTAGCGGTCTGCTCGTGAGCGGTGCAAACAGCCTTTAGTTCATAACCAGGCAACGCTTGTAATGCTGGCACATGGGCGTTGGCGCCCCAGCCACTCCCACCTGGTGTAACAGTTGCACCGACTATTCCGACCCTAATTTTATCTGCCACGATTGGTTCCTTTGCCTGCAATAACAACTAAGCGCCGCCTTTTGGCTAAGCATAGCACGCTTCAGAGGCAAATTGGGGGAACTGGAAGGCTGAATTGCAGTTTCAGCGCTTCATCTTACAGAAGGAACAGTTATCCTTAGCGTAAATCGCTTCGATGGTAGGGAGAATAGATTTTATGGCAAAACCAATTAATGCCGCGATCGTCGGCTTGGGTCGTTGGGGACAATTGCTGGTTTCCTCCGTAGACGGCAGTGAGAAAATCAAATTCACGGCGGCTGTTACGCGTACGCCAGCCAAGGCGAAGGGTTTTTGTGCCGCCCGTGATATCGAATTGTCGAATGATTTAACGAATGTGCTCAGTGACAACAATATTGATGCCCTTGTCATATCAACACCCCACACTCAGCACTTTGATCAACTAATGGCCGCAGCGAGCGCTGGCAAACATGTTTACTGCGAAAAACCTTGGACTTTGGATGCGGGCCAAGCAAGTAATTCGCTACGTGCATTATCCGACGCTGGTCTGAAAGTTGCTATCGGCCACAACCGCCGATTTGCGCCCAATACCCAGGCCATGAAAAAATTGCTGCAAGACGGTGATTTGGGTGCGCCCATTCATATAGATGGTCATTTTGACGCCAACCTTGCACCAAACGCGGGAATGTGGCGAGACAACCGGGCAGAAAGTCCGGCAGGAGGCATGACTTCGTTGGGCATTCACGCCCTGGACATGTTCATTAATTTGTTCGGGCACATCCGGGATGTAAACGTACAAAGCAAACGGATTGCGTCGGCGATAGATGTCGATGACACAACCTTGGTTCGGATAAATTTTGAAAACGGGCGCACGGGCCATTTGACGACGATTTCAGCCACAAACATGCTCTGGCGTGTATCAGTCTTCTGCACCGGCGGGTGGGTAGAAATTCGAGACCAGGACAAACTTGAAGTGTCTTCCATTGCCGATGGCAATACGACACAAACCTACTCTGGTTATGAATACCCAGCGCTTGCGACGATCCAAGCTGCCCTGGAAGCATTCGCAATCGATGTCTCTGGCGGCCAGGCGTTCCCCATTTCGGCAGCTGAAATCGAGCATGCGACCAAGGCCCTTGATGCGATTTTCATATCAGCTGAAACCGGCAAAATAGTATCGTTGTGCGATACAGAGTAAGCTTCAAGCTCCCGCTCTTGCAGTCTTCTATGACAAATGAGATTTAGATTTTCTCTCCAAGAGCATTGACGAATGCATTGTGTATAGCTGCATCGGCTAGGGCGAATTTCTGCAAGGTTTTGATTTCCCGGAATATGGCCACTACCCTGTCCCGTCTTCGGAACGGTCGGTGCGAAGCCAATACCATTGCGGGCAAGGAAAACAACAAGTCTTGAACATCAAAGGCACCATAGACAGCAAGAGCGCCAAACTTCAAACTCCTAGCCAATGCTTGACCGATAGGGGAAGAACTGATGACAACGTTCGTATTAGTGCATGGTGCGTATCAAGGCGGTTGGATTTGGAAGCTCGTCCGGGAGCGCCTGGAAGATTATGGCCACCGGGTCTATGCGCCTTCTCTTGACGGCTGCGGCGAGCGGACTCACAGCCTCCGCCATGGAATCACCACCGAAACTCACGGTGCAGAAATCGCCGCATTGCTAGAAATGGAAGACCTCAGCGACATCGTAATGGTCGCTACGTCCAGCGGCGGTATGGTTGTGGCAGCGGCGGCAGAGCGCGCACGGAGTCGCATTAGCCGGCTTGTGTTCGCTGACGCCTTGGCGTTGACGGACGGCGAGAAAATCCGGGATATCATCACCCAGCCAGCTTCCATTGAGACCGACTTGGCGGTCGGCCGTTCCACGGAGGACGCCGCCGTGGGCCTATTCAAGGACCTCGAGCCTGATTTACGTCAATGGGCGGTGGAACGCCTGACGCTCCACCCTCGTGCTGTTTACTATGAAGCAGTTAAACTACCAACGTTCTGGTCACAAACCTGGGAGGCCATGGTGATCTATTGCACCGAGGCCGCTAATCCCGGTAAGCCGCACCAAGCACGCACCGCCAAAATGCTGGGCGCATCCTGGCATGAAATCGAGACAGGTCATTACCCGATGCTAAGTACACCGGATAGATTAGTAGAGCTGGTTCTGTCGAGCTAAGTCGTTTCAATAGGACAATTTCTTGGGAAAATTTCAAAGCTGATGCACTGATAATCCTCCGCAGAAAATCGGCTGCGTCGGCGACCACAAAATCACCCATTTCGACAAACTGCTAACCTGGTATCCCGCTCTGCCCTGAGCGTAACCCGCACCAGTCGTCTCCAGAAGAGCGGTCACACTGGCCGGTTACTGCTCCTACCGAACTTGGCTCGGTTCACCAATCGTAGTTTATCGAACTTCCTTTTGGGCAGGATTACTTTCTTGTGGTGAATTTCGATGCGCCCATCAGGATATTCGCAAATGGTTACACGTGCCTGGCAAGACTGTTTGCCAGTGCGTTTAGCTCGACGATGGGTCTAAGCTCGATCTCGTTTAACATTCATGAAGCGTCGGTAAAATCCCGCAACAAATGTCCGGGCGTGCCACAATCCGCGAGGTTATCGCCCCGACCGTCTACTGTCCTCACACCATTAACCCACACGCCATGCAACCCAACCGCCGGGGTATCGACACGGTTAGCTCCGGCCGGCAAGTCGCTTACCCGGCGTTTCTCGCCGCGCGCCACGGTCGTAGGATCGAACAGCATCAGGTCTGCCCATGCGCCCACCACCAAGCGACCCCGGTCCTTGATGCGGTAGATATCCGCCGCACGCGACGTTAATGCCTGCACTGCATATTCCACCGACATGTCACCCCGGTCACGAGCCCAATGCCCCAGCAGGTGCAAGCCGAACCCTGCATCGCACAGGAACGAAAGATGTGCTCCGGCATCGGATAGGGTAATCGCGGCGGCGGGGTTTCGCAGCAACTCGACGACCCGGTCCTCATCAACATTGAAAAGGCGGCAGTCGAACATGGATTTGAGATCGTCAGCGAGACCGAAATCTAGAAACCAATCCCAAGGGTCCTTGCCCGCGTCGCGCGCCAGAGGGCCAACCGTCTTGCCAACGAGGTCACGGTGCGCCGACTTATGTGCCGACATGATGGTCATATGGTCCCAGTTGTTCGAGGAGAACCGGTTCGGCACGCCCGTCGTCTTCATTTCATCCTTCAGGCTCTGACGAAAAGAGGAATCGGCAAGAACCGCCTTATAGGCTTCGGTGCCCTCCGCCTCGATTGCAGGGCGCCAGCCAATCAGTGCCTCCAACGGATAGGGATGTTCCAAAGAGAATTCCATACCCAGCGGGAAACAGCCAACCTGTGACCAGAGTTCCCGCCCCCGATCGCGGGCCTCTTCTATCTGACCAATTTCGCGGAACACGCGGTCCGGATCGCCGGGATCGACAAACATCGCAGCGATCATGACCGGACGCCCATTTTTTGCGGCGACCTTTTCGAGCCAAGGTACGGTCGTGGTCATGCCCTTGGTCAACATAAAAGCGCCCCTCCCCGCCTCTCCCAAGGCACCGGTCAGTTCCAGCATTTCATCTTCATCTGCGAGGCGGGATGGCATGGGAATTCCGGCATCGCCATTGTGCTGCTCCAAAGTTGAGGTTGCGAAACCGCAGGCGCCTGCTTCGAGTGCTTCCAACACCAGGGACTTCATTTCCGCAATTTCTGATGCGTTTGCGGCGCGGTCCGATGCTTCGTCGCCAAGCACCCAGGTGCGGACCGAAGAATGCCCACAGAATGCTGCGACGTTCGGCACCGTCCCCCGGCATTCCAGCGAATTCATATAATCCGGAAACGTCTCAAAGTCCCAGTCGATCCCAGCCTGCATTGCTTCCAACGACATGCCTTCGACATGGGTTAGGTTCTTCAATGTCCGCTCGCGGTGTTCCGGTTTGCAAGGCGCGATAGTGAAACCGCAATTGCCTATGACCACGGTGGTCACGCCAAGCCGGTTCGACGGGGTTGCATAGGGATCCCAGGTAAGCTGTGCATCAAAATGCGTATGTAGATCGATGATGCCGGGTGAGAGGCTTAGGCCTTCAGCATCCACCACTTCGCAACCATCGCCGACCGTGGGGCCGATTTCCGCGATGCGTCCGTCCTTAACAGCCAGTTCGCCATTGGTGGCGAGATTACCCAGGCCATCGATGACACACGCATTCTTAATCACCAAATCATGCATATGTATTTTCTCTCCAATATCTCCAACATGTCCCTACTCAAAAGGCAGAACATATTGCAACAATCGCCACGCCTAAAAGTGCTCCCTTATATACTAGGTCGGCAATCAAAAAATGTCCGTCAGGAAATATGGGATTACGAATGTTTTTGGAAAATTTTCTCCCAACCCAGTCCTAAACATAGAAAAGCCGCCCCATCCCCCGGAAAACCTCACGCCACTCAAGAAATGAAATTTTACCAGCTGGCGAGAGCCCCATGCCGGTAGGCAACCGCTGGCGATGCAATCAAAGGTCAACAGTACCGCCTATATCGTTCGCGTTATTCTACCCGAAGGTACGGGCATCACCATGCTGGTCCGGGAGAAAAATTAGGCAGTCTACGTGGCGACGATAACTTCACAGTCAAAAACTGCAGGTGCGTCGATCTAAAATTCTTCTTGGCCGTCCTCTCCGGCGCAGCTTCTTGGCGGCGACTCTGCCACTATTCGCTCGCATGCTCGGCCGCCCGCCCAGCGACCAGTCAGCATTAGTGAGTTCCAGAATCGCGTCGTTCCTCTTAGTAGCCCTCCATGTTCATCATAGGTCATGACCAATGGGCGGCGTAGATGAAGAAGGTCTGGTGGCTGACTCCAATCCCAGAAACCATCGTCCCGATGGCAACCAGGCAGCCCATTTGCTAATACTCAAACTGGCCGCGATATACTCCGATAGGCAATGCGCTCACCTTGGTCAAGTGTCTCCAGATAATCCGTGCCTTCATTGGGAAAATTACTGGCATTTATCTCCACCTCAGGCGAAATTTGACCTCCATCTACCACAACTGTGATATTTTGCGCTTGAGCGAATATCTTATCTGCAACAGGCTGACAGTTATCCCAATTAGTGTGCAGCAACATGACACAAAAAGTATCGTTTGATAATCGGGCGACTAAATCGGAGGCTCGGGCAATTTTGCTCAACAGATCAGCCAGCCCAGCCATCATTGCCTCGGATGGGTTGAAGCCGTGGTCTCTTAACTCCGCCTCATAATTTTCAACTCGGATAAATAAAAGGGAACCTTTTGTGTGTAGGCGTTGGCTGTCCGCGAATGCTACCTCGTAAAATTTTCGAAAACTAGCTCCGTTAATTACCCCAGTACTCAGGTCCAAACCGGCTCCTTCAAGGAGTATATCTTCTAAGTTTAAAAGGCGTTTGTAAGCTCTGATGCTTAGCCGAAATTCTGCTGAATTGAGAGGCTTATTTAGGTAACTATCGGCGCCAGCTTCAAGACAGGCCATGACCGCGTTTTTTTCTGAAAAATCGGCATAAAACAAAACGTAGGTATATCGAGGTCGTCGCAAATTGCGAATTCGTCGACAAATTTCCCAGCCGTCCATGCCTGGCAGATCATAATCCATCACCACCATTCGGAATGGTTCTTTAGCGATCAGATTATAGGCCGCACCACCATCGTGCTCCACCGTGACACGGTGACCCCAATTTTTTAGCTTCGTCTCGATTAGTCGTGAAAATAACGGATCACGATCAACAACAAGAACTCTCATCACTCTGCGTCCCTTAAACCAAATATTACTTTGATGTACTTGGCATGGTCACCGGCATACTATTTCTCTTGCTCCTGTCCGGCCAACAGCGAATTTAACGAATTTGCAATTGCGTCTGAGTTGTTGCTAGCTCGTGGTTGCCCGGTGGCAGTTGCCTGACTACTGGCCGGTATGGTCGCCGCTGCCGTCGTGGCACCCGTGCCATTTGGCGTCGCTACAGGTACGCAGCGGGGGTTACAACTCAGCGTAAATATTTCCTGCCCACGATCAATGGTGACGTGTCGTTTTAGGCCCGGTGCAACAATTACTGGGGAAGATATTAAGACTTCGCCTTTTTCGTTTAGGATCATTAGGTTGGTTTCGCCAGGCTCTTTTCCCAATAAAAAAAGCAGACCATTGTCCTCCATCACCACATCAGCAATATTAGGATTACCTAGCATAACCACTTTCGGCGTAGCAGAAAGTTGAACAAGCATAGCCTTGCCTATTTCTACAGTAATGACTTCGGTTGCCTCAATCCTGCCAATGGCAGCACCAAACACTCCTCCTAATGATAAAGCAACGATGATTAGGCATCGTAGTAACGCACCAAGCCGCAATCTGAAATTACCCATCATTTACTCGCAAATCCGATTGAATCCAAATTGGTGGCCTTTTGCCACAAGCACAGACGTTGCCAATTTTTTCTCCAAATCAATTCGGGTCATTTGCCAACCTAAAGGATACGATATCACGCTCCACCTAACATAAGTAACTTTAAAGATTTGCCATGATCCACAGTGTGCCAATTGGGTAAGTGTTATGGTGTTATGCCAGTGGCAATAACGGACCTACAAAGCATAGCAATCACCTTAATATTGCAATCTGCTCAATCGAGTCGCATGCAGAGTCAAGCGGTCCGTGACCTGTGCGAAATGAGTTTCCCTAGCATAACTCTATACTTCTTCTCGGGAAACCAGAGAGAAGTGCGTGCTAGAGAATTTTATTGCAATTCAAGTTGACGACACCCTTGAATTGCCTATTTCTCTTTCAAATTTGTATATTATAGGTTCTCACGCCGGTTATTTTGGGATGGTAGTGCATGAAGATGGATAATTCCCGCCAAATTGTCACTGGGTTTCTGGTCCTGGGTTGTATCGTCAGTGTCTTGTTGGCCGGCTGCGTGGTAGGACCGCAGGCCGGGAATGAAGAAAAAGCGAGCAGGCTAGACCGCAGCCTTTATCAGGCAGCCCAAAGTTTTGAGCGAAGGCTCGATTACGCGACCGCTGTCAGATATTATCGGAAATTGTATCAGCGCGATAAAAAGGCTGTGAAGGCGGTGGTCGGGCTATCGAGTGGCCTGCGCCGTCTCCAACAATCTCGTGAGGCCCAGGCAATTGTCCTACGGGCACTTACAGACGCGCCCAAAGATGTGGATTTACGTGCCGAGCAGGGCAAGATCCAACTGGCCCTGGGAGAAACGTTGAAAGCAATTGAATCCCTGTCTCTGGTCGACACGGAAATTAAGGGTGGACGTTGGGATATCAAGGTTGCCATGGCCATCGCCTACGACCGCATAGGTATGTACGAACAGGCCGAGCGGCGTTATCGTCAGGCTCTGGACCTGTCGCCGGAAAATCCTATCATCATGAATAATTTTTCGCTGTCCTTGGCTCAAGCTGGGAATCTGTCAGGTGCGCTGGAGATCTTGGAGCGTGCCACAGCCCTGCCCGAAGCGACACCGCGCATGCGGCAGAATTTAGCCCTGCTGTATGCCATGAAAGGAAATTTGACGTTGGCAGAAAGGTACGTGCGACGGGATATGCCACTCAAAATTGCGGACCAGAATATGGCCTATTACCGTAAATTGCGGGCCAATTTGAAACCTAGTGCAACGAGATAATGCTTCTATCAGATAAAGCCTCTAAAGAGAGGTTTGATGCAGTACAAAGTGCAATATTGGTTGTCACCGGCTAGGGGTAATCGCTTCCAGAGATTTACTTTCGTAAAAGCCAGCCGCCAGGTCATCGCAGCCAGGCCGGACAAGGGGCACTGGACCTTAAATAATTCCTAATACCTTGATGATGGCTGGGCCAAGCAACACAACAAACAAAACGGGAAGAAAAAATACAATCATTGGCACAGTCAATTGTGCTGGCAAAGCACCCGCCTTTTGTTCAGCCCGTGACATCCGCTCATTTCGCTGCTCTTCTGACAACACCCGCAGACTGAGACCTATCGCTGTGCCATATCTTTCCGCTTGGATCATGGCTGTCACCAGTGCTTTGATCGCCGGAAGACCAGTGCGATCGGACAAATTTAACATGGCCTGACGGCGGTCAGTGAGAAAGGCCAGCTCGGCATTGGTTAGGCCTAATTCTTCCGATAACTCAGGTGCTTGGTTTTGCAATTCCTCCGCCACGCGGTGAAAAGCCGCCTCCATGGATAATCCCGCATCTACACAGATAATCAACAAATCCATGGCGTTGGGAATGGCCACTTGGATAGCATTTTGCCGGTTTTGAATTTTGTTCTTGATTAGGATTTGAGGTAAGAAAAACCCGATCACTGCCGCAGCGAACGAATAGATCAGCTTGGCCGATGGACCCATCTCCACTTTGGCTATAAAAAATAAATACATGGCGGTCAAAAGGCCAAATAAAATAGGTGCCACGAAACGGAAAAATGCGTAGGTATATAAATGCGCTTCCGAACGCAAGCCGGCTTGAGCTAACTTGTGCTTCATTCCGACGCTATCAGCAGGGTTGATCAGCCTTAACTTGTCTACCAGATAGGTAACAAAGGAGCGGCCACTCTGCTGGCGCAACGAAGATGGTTGGTTGGTATATTTCCTCCGCTGCGCTGCGCTTAATTCCTCCCGGCGAGCTGCCACGGCTTTCAGCCTCGACCGCATGTTGTTGCTGCCCAATAATGGCATGCCAAAGGCGATAATCGTTAGAAAAGCACCAATGCTGCCCAGTACTAAGATGATATTTTCGGGTTTCAATAAAAGATCTATCATATTTCAAAATTGATCATCTGTTTCATGATAAAGACGCCTGCGCTCATCCAGACGAGGCCACCAGCGATCATGACCTTACCCAGATTATCGGTGAACAAGGGAGTGAGATATTCGGGATTCACCAAATACAAAAGACCCGTTATGAGAAACGGTAATGAACCAATAATTCCAGCCGAACTTTTGGCCTCAGACGACAGCGCTTTCACCTTGTCTGCCAACTTCTTACGTTCACGTAAGATGCCGGATAGATTAGCCAATGTGTCGGCTAGATTTCCGCCTGTCTGCCCTTGAATAGCAAGAACAATTGCAAAAAACTGCAGTTCCGGTGTCTTGATTTGTTCCTGTGCTCTTTCCAGCGACGCTTCGAGGGTTAGGCCCAGAGTTTGCGATTCAACAATTTCCAAAAAAACACCGGCCACAGGTTCCGGGCTTTCCGTCGCTATAATCCTCAAGCATTCGCCTACTGGTAAACCCGTTCTTATGCCGCGGACAATGATATCCACCGCATTGGCAAAATCTTTCGTGAATTTGTTAACACGGCGCTTTGTCAAATAGGACAGCACATAACGTGGCAAGCCAAAACCGACAGTGATGGAGACGGGTACGATGCCCAAAAGGTGATATCCCATCGTCTTATAAAGGATAGCCGTCACTACGGATAAGCCGGTGCATAACAGAAAATAATTGCGAAGCGTAAGGCGCAATCCAGCCTGACGCAGGGTTTCGCGCATTTTTGCGGCAAAAGATTTTCTGGTCTTTGCATCTTCCAGTTGCCGCAGGCGGGATTGGATATCACGTCTGCGGCGGCTCTCAGCACCAATGCCGCGTGTCACTACCGCCGCGCTAACATTGCCGGAAGCGACAGATATACGTTGCTTTAAATTCGCTCGAGCCTTGATCTGCGGCAAAATAAGCGAGAAGGTCACCGCTATCACTGATATAAAAACGGCGCCGGCAACGAGGAATAGAAGAATGCCAAGATTCACGTTGCTACCTATACTAAGCTGGGAGGACAGTCATTGGTTTTGAGTCTCAAGCTACATATCCAGCGCTTCAAATAGGTCTTGTTCTCGGCCAAAATATTTCACCCGATCAAAGAACAATGGGCGCAGGCCCGTCGGTTTATGTTCACCAATTAATTTACCGTTGTCGTCTTCTCCCTGAATTTCGTAAATGTACAGATCCTGCAGTGTGATCACATCACCTTCCATGCCTTGGATTTCGGTAATATGAGTAATTTTGCGGCTGCCGTCGCGCAGGCGGGCTGCCTGAACTATCACATTTATGGCCCCGGCAATTTGTTCGCGAACGACTTTGCCTGAGAAATTAAAACCACCCATAGCAATCATATTTTCCAGTCGGCTGATCGCCTCGCGTGGATTGTTAGCGTGAATAGTGCCCATGGAACCGTCATGCCCCGTATTCATTGCTTGCAGCAGATCAAAGGCTTCCGCTCCGCGCACCTCGCCTACAATTATACGTTCCGGGCGCATACGCAGGCAGTTCCTGACCAGGTCACGCATGGTAATTTCACCAGCCCCTTCAAGGTTAGGCGGTCGTGTTTCTAGGCGTACGACATGAGGCTGCTGCAACTGCAGTTCTGCTGTGTCCTCGCAGGTAACGGTTCTCTCACCCTCTTCGATGAAGGCGGTTAAGGCGTTCAGTAGCGTCGTCTTGCCCGAGCCCGTGCCGCCCGCGACCAGGATGTTCAGACGGCAACCGCCAATGATATCCAGCAATTTTGCTCCCATTGGAGAGATCGAGCCAAACTTGACCAGATCCTGCAAGCGCAGTTTATCTTTCTTAAATTTCCGGATTGTAAGGCTAGCACCGTCAATTGATAAAGGTGGGGCAATTACGTTGACGCGGCTCCCGTCCATCAGCCGAGCATCGCAAATCGGGCTAGATTCATCCACCCGCCGCCCTACCGCTGAAACGATACGCTGGCAAATATTCATCAACTGTGCATTGTCGCGAAAACGAATATTGGTCAATTCAATTTGACCATTAACTTCGATATATATTTTTTCCGACCCGTTGACCATAATATCGTCGATATCGTCACGCTCCAATAAAGGTTCTAACGGACCCAAACCTAAGACATCGTTGCAGATATCAGTAATCAGTTCCTGTTGCTCTGCACTTGATAGCACCATCGCCTTTAACGCGATAATCTCACCGATAATTTCGGTTATTTCCTCGCGCACTTGAGCTGCATCTAGTTTTCCCAATTCGGTCAGATCGACGGCCTCAACCAGGGAGGTGAAAATTGTCTGCTTGGTTTCGTTGTGGCGATTTTGTTCATCTCCAAACAGCTCGTCATGGTCGAGTGCAGGCTTCTCCTGGAGCGATTGACCTGTCATATCCGGGCGAACCGGTGACGACAACGGCTGCTTCGGTCCAACGGCTCCAGGAGCGACGGCCTGGACGGTTGTTAACGCCTCCTCGGGGAGTTCTGATTTATCTGCCGGCGCATCTGCCGTACCAGCTTCTGTGGGCGCTTTTGATTTAGCCTTTGGCCCGCTGGATCGTTTGCCAAACATATTTATTTTGCCTTAGCTGTTGGGTTTTTCATCAAACCTAATTGACTAAGTAGATTTTTCTTAACCTTTTGTTCCGCTTGCCGTCCACCGACGAGTATGGCTAATTTGCGCAATTCTATGACCGATTTGTGCTTGCGATTTACCTGACCCACCATCTGTCCATGGTTGGACGCAGTACCAAATAATTCGGGTGCATGCGGTATGATTGCGTCCGGCTTCATCTCCACCGCTGTTTCAAAATCCTTCGGAGATAGTTCGGTCTTTTTGGAAGCACCGCGACGGTTCAGCACCAAACGAACAGGCGAGGTAGTGCCCCGCTGTTGACGCAGATGGTCGACCAGGTTCTTCGTATCTCGCAAACCCGACAGATCAAGCACACCCACTACAACCGTTTCATCTGCCTCGAGGAGAATTTGTTGAACCCAAGGGTTCCATCGGTGCGGCAGGTCTAAGATGACAAATGATGAACGTCGGCGCAATAAACCCAACAAACGATCTAGGGATTCCGTCAACATTGACTCTTCCGCGTTCAAATTGGAGGGAGACGCCAATAGTCGTAAATGTTCGTCATATTCGATCAGGAAACGGTCCAGCAACTGATCATCCAGACGGGTCGGGTCAGCCAGAGCTTGTTCTAGGGTTTGCTTTGTCTCCACATTAAAGGATAGTGCTGCGGTGCCAAACGCAATGTCCAGATCGATGACCGAGACCTCCTCGCCATACTCTTGGCCCAAATGCCAAGCTACGTTGTGTCCAAGCGACGATGAACCGCTCCCGCCTCGGCTACCTATGAAGGCGATAGAACGGCCAATTGGCGTGGCTCCCGGCTCTTCGAAGATAGCGGTCACTGCATTCAAGATCTGCTGTGGTGCAACCCTGCCCACGAGGTATTCGGCGATTCCTCGACGCATCAATTCGCGATACAGCGAGATGTCATTTGGCAAACCTATCAGCAAGACATTGGTGCCGGGGTCGCAGACCTCGGCAAGCCGATCCAGTTCCTTCAGCATTTCTGGTCCGTCCGAATCTGATTCCAAAAGGACCAATTGCGGCGTTGTATTATCCTGATAATAGGAAATTGCCGCTTCAATGCCTCCCATCCGTGCTTCGACAGTAGATCGCGACAGCTTGCGGTCACCTAAATCGCCGGTCACCATCGACTGGGTCTCTTCGCTTAACAGCCAAGCATTGACATTTATCCTAAGAATAGTGCCACCTCACAAACTGCGCGATCAATTGAGCTGTAATAGTTATGTCTCCGGCCATGGCTGCTAATTGGACTGGCCGAGAGCACGAATAGAGGTTGCGGATTCGCCTTGACCACGTGTCGCTTCTGTGGCTTCGCCGGCGCGATAGTTCTTAATTACTCGGCCGCGCCGCTGGGCATCGGTCGGCTGCTCCGCTTGCGGCCGTTCTAGGTCGGCTGGATTAACGACCATCGCCGCAATATTCGCGCGCATAGAACAACCCAAGTCAGGGTGTGGAAAATTAGTGGGATTATTAGCTGTTGGTGCATTACGCTGGTCGCATTGTATAGGTTCTACAGTGTACTTTGTATAACTCAGGATTATTGAATCTCTACCACCCTTGCCGCCCGGTAGCCGACTCACGCGAATTTCATGTGATTGTGTGCCGTGGTCTACAATATATTGGCGTAATGCCTGCAACCTCGCTTGCCCTTCTTCATCAGTTAATGCGGCGGCTAGCTTGATTTCAAGTATACCGCCGCCGCCGCGAAGGAAATTCGTCAAAAATGAACCCACGCGGTCTCTTTCTCCTTGATCGAGGGTAACTTGACCGGCTTGAAACATTACCTGTTGGGTAGCCAATTGGCTTTCCACAATGAACGGATATCGTGTAGCGGTATTCAATTGAGGACTGGGAAGGTTCGGCATGCAGCCGGAGAAACAGAAGAGGCAAAGAGTACCTATCGCGAAACCTGCTGGGACGGATGCGAAGCGCATTGTTGATAGGACCCAAGTTCTACAAAGTGAGGCGAAGGCAAAGGAATTATTCATTTTCATTTCCGGCTTCCGGTCACTCAAGAATATATCCAAATGGCCCCTTTAACGAAGCCGTCGTAGTCTGTTCCCCGCCAACATAGACGCCATGCAAACGACCAAGCAAATAGTGGTCATAGTCGCTGGCCGGGATCAGACCTTCGGTGGGTAGGTTCACCTTTTTTGGCGAGACCGGGCGGACCAGATAGCAAGTTACGGCAATGATAATTTCAGTTTCTGTATTACTCAGGCTGTTATTGCGGAAAAGCAAACCGAGCAGCGGCACATCCTTCAGGTTCGGCACGCCGCTGATACTGGTTGTCTCGTTCTCCTGTAGCAGACCTGCTATCATCAGGCTGCCTCCTGAGGGAAGCTCAACCGTGGTTTCCGCTCGCCGCACCTGCAGGGCCGGTACCGTGATGTTGTTTAGCGTGATGGCGCCTTCGTTCGACAAGGCGCTGACTTCGGTGAAGATCCTCAGTGATATTCTGCCGGAATTTAAAACCACCGGCGTGAAACTCAAAGCAACGCCAAACGGCTCCTGGGAAATTGTAATCTGACCGTCTTGGGATGCCACCGGGATGGGAAACTCGCCTCCTGCCAGAAAAGTAGCGGGCTCGCCTGATACAGTGGTCAGGTTGGGTTCTGCCAAGGTCTTAATGAGACCGTTTCTTTCCAGTGCGTTGATGGCCACCGTCAGCGCATCGCCCGTGTTTGGCGAAAAGGAGAGTCCGCCGCTGATGAAAGGGGCAACTGTGGTTGGCGCTGTACTGCCTATCCGCAAACTGAAATCACCAGATGTCAGGGTCGAGAAGGCTCCTGACACTGCATCCACCAGATTTATGCCCAGCTCCTTTAGCACATTGCGGGATATTTCCGCGACGCGGACCTGTAACAAAACTTGCTGGTCCTCTATCACCGCCAGCATATTAATAACGTTGGCTTCATTTGAGACGAAACGTGAGGCAATTACGCGAGCGTTTTCCGAAATTTCAGCCGAGCGCACATTGCCGGTCAAGAATAAATGGGTGTTGACGGCAGTAACTCCAATGTTGGAATTGGGAAGTAATGATTTGATAGTTTTTTGGACGGAGTCCGTATCCAATTGCACTTGTATTTCCAAACGTAATAGTTCTTCGCCGTCTTTATCTAGGAAATAAGCGTTTGTGGCACCTGCTTCCAAGCCGACCAAATAGATCAGCCGCGGCGTCTTTACCACCACGTTGGCGGTGGTTGGATTTGCTATTAGTACGTCCCGCACTTTAACTGGCAAGCGGATCAAACGGGCCTTACCCACCGGCAGGGTTATCGCCCGCGCTGGTAGGTTGTTTCCCAATTCTAAAGTGCCTATTTCGATCTGTTTTCCATCATCCGTAGGCACAGTAATTTGCCCAGTTTGTGCTCCGGCTTTCCAGGTCCAATCCGGCCAAAATAGCGCGAGTAACGCAATTATGAGAACACGAAATAACACGCCGCTACCTTTTTACAATGACTGTTGATGGTGATGTCGCGCGATAAATGGTAACGGATTTTGTTTTGTCGCTCTCAATAACTTTAATCGCAGGCGCTGTCTTTTTACCAACATTTAGGTACCTGCTCAATTGGATCCGCCGGCGCAATAAGTTGGGATCTCCACGAGTGCCCAAAACCAAGAAATCTGAAATGGCGGGGCTGATCCCTAAGTCACTTGCCGTAGTGATCTGTTGAACATCGTCATCGGCACCAACCTCGCCCGCAGGAACCGATCGCAGGGACAGGGACAATTGGCCCATGGAGGCGGCTAAGGTGACGACTTCAGCTTGATCCGGTGTCACCTCCAATGTGACGGTCTCACCAGCCTGAAATTTGCTGGTGTTCGGGTCGACAATTTGTTCAATGGCCAATAGGCGCAGGTCTTCCAGAATGGTTTCGCTATACCGCCTGGGCGTAAGCGGAGGCTCATCCGACGTGTCATTCATTTTGTGGGTAAGCAACAAATCCACTCTATCGCCAGGCGCGGCAAAGCCAGAGACACTGGTGACCTGGTTAACGGCCATGCTGATCGCGCGCATACCCGGCAGCAGCGCAGCGATGATAAAGCCCTGTTCGCCAGGACGGACTATATCATCGCGTAAAACAGCCTTGTCACCTTCTATATCGACTTTCAGATAGGACCCGCGCAAAGCCGCAACCGACGTTAACTCTTTAGATATTTTACCTTTGCCGCTTTCGTCATCGCCAAGTTGGCGCCATGTGAAATCGGTATCGCGCAACAAAATGCCGGCAGTCAGATTATGCTTTGCAACCAGCACCTGGACGGGAGCAGAGTCCCGACCGCGCAAGAAGAAGCTGACTTCCTCGTCCGAGGTAAAGGTCGATTTTTTCTCAATTTCGGCATTGCGAAGGAAGCTGCGCAAGGACAATGAAATTCTTCCCATGCGCTTGGCGACGGCTAAGCTTTCCGCTTGTTTAGGTGTTAATTCCAAAGTTACGGTCTTGCCGACCCGGGTCTGCTCGTCGATGTCGTTGAAGTCCTGGTCTATGGCCAGCGCTCGGGCGTTAGAGATGATGGTTTCACTGATAATCTTGTCTCGGTTGACCCCTTCATCTCCCCTGGTTTGGCTAATTTGTTGAGTCAACATCACATCAACGCGATCGCCCGGCAAGATAAAGCCAGCCGCGCCTGTCTCGGCATTAACGCTGATCGAGGCGGCCCGCATGCCGGGGCTCAGAGCACCGGCCAGAAAACCGGCCGTGCCTGGTTCCAATAAGCGATGTCTGGTGATCGGTTCGCCGGTGGCAATGCCGCGGCGCACGGCCCAGCCGGAGAAATCAGCGGGCTTACCACTTGTGCCGTTTTTACCTTCTACGATGTATTCGGGCGCCAGGCCGTCATTAGGCCAAATTTGCCAACGAAGTAGCTTCTCACTGACCATGGTGCCGGCGGCCAAATCACTGTCTGCTACTAGTATCCGAACGGTGGATAGTTTTTTTTCAATCTTGGGTTTCTTGCCAGTTACAGCAAATTCGGCTTCCCTACTCTGCAGGTAGTTCTTGACTAGTAAGGCCGTTACACCCGCGACCGAGAACGCTGCAACGATTAAAATAATGCGCGCCAAGTTCAATGCTTCGTCCTCGACCTCGAATTGTCAATTTTTTAATTAAGCTAGATATGACCAATGGTCAGCATTACGCAATTCAAACACGGTACTTTGGATAGCGCCACCTTTTCTAACTTACCACCAAAAAGGGTAACAAATTTTTGGCACGCCCCGGAAAATAATTGAAATAGCCCATAAACAAATGGCTCGGACGCCCCTTGGGACTCTATCATTTATCAGCCATATTTAATCAGCAGAAAATTTTCGTCTTTATTAGAAATTCAAAACTGGCAGATGGGGATACACGATCAAACCCGCGCAGCCTATGGCGACCGCATATGGCATGTCCTGTTTCCTGGCATGCAATTGCTGCATGGTGGCAATGCCTTCCAGGGCTGACGCCAACGGCAGTCGGCGGAATATTATTAGAACCAACGCTAGAACGCCGCCGACAAACGTGGTCACAAACAGAAACTCACATAGCCTTTCGTGGCCGGTCCATAATACCGATGCGGCTAGAAACTTACCGTCACCACCGCCCATAATTCGCAATAAAAATAGTATGATCGCTACAATCAGTACTAGGCCGCTCAGAGAAAAGGCCCAAAGTATTTGCGGCCAAGAAAAACCAGCGCTTAGGGCGACCAGTGGATATGCAATGAGTAATAACAATGACAAGCTATCTGGAATTTCGAAGCTGCGAACGTCGGATACCATGGCCAACACCATGGCAATAGGGAAAATTAACGATAGGGCCATTAACAGCATGGCAAGGCATCCTGGTCCCTTCGCTGCCCGTCTCGTCAAACTTACGGGGTTTTACCCTTAGTGATAAAAACAATCTTCAAAGGAATAAAAAGGGCGGGAATGCTGTGGTTGCAGCATCCCCGGCCTAACAAAACCGTTTATCCCCCTTTGGATTCCAGCTTTTCTGAAACTGTTGTAAAGAAACCTGTTATGTCTTCACCTAGGGCGAATACAGCCCCGATGATAGCAACGGCGATGGCAGCGGCAATCAGGCCGTATTCGATAGCCGTCGCACCAGATTTATCCTGATAGAACTCCTTCAAATCAGTTAGGCGCATATGCATTCTGCTGATAAGACCCAACATTATAAGATCCTCCTTCTGGAAATCCGCTTAGTATTAGGCGGGGTGGAAATTTAGCGCCACGACCAGGATACCCTGGCATACACGTAGCGAGCATGGTGTATTCTATATCCGTCCAAACAGCCCTCGCTGAAGTAGCATAGCTAACATATACGACGCTGTCTCATATTCTCAAGTGATCTTGATCACACTATACATCGGTAAGTCATCACCTCAAGAATCACCAGAAGGCAATTTTATGCGATTTAACCCAAAACTATCAAAAGAAAAGCAATGGGTTGCACAATTAGTCTTCAACAGGTTTTGATTAGATCCTCTATTCCGATATCACCGGAGTATACGTCCGATAGA
>CAZDQC010000009.1:38920-57206 GCA_964507245.1 uncultured Rhodospirillaceae bacterium | reverse complement strand
ATGTCACAGCCAAAATGAAGCCGACTGCCACAGCCGCATCAATGGCGTTGCCACCCTGGCGCAGAATACCCACGCCCAACTTCGTCGCAACAGCCTCCTGGCTGGCGACCATACCGTTCGCGGCAAAAACGGGATGGTGGCGGTCATTGCCTGAAATAATGGCACCTGTCTGTGCCCGTGCCAAAAAAGGCATAAACATCAGAAGTAACAAGAGCCGCGGGAACCGGCGCATTAGCAAATCATGCGTCCCAATATGATGGCTAATCCAGCCAACACCGCTGAAATTATCCGAGCATCCTTCACCCGGCGGTGTAGGTGCGGCGAATTCACACATAATTCGGAATTGCATAGCACGTTGGGGTACAAAATTTTCACCCTAATCGATGAACGTCAATTAATCACTTTCCCGCCAGCCCGTGTCGGGGAGAAACGACGTCACTGCGGTTTCAGTCACCAGTCGGAGTGGGCTTTGGAATACCAATCAGGCTTAACCCATTGTCTACGTTCATGATTTCGCCAGTTACAGCGCTGGACAGGTCTGACAAAAGGTACAGACCGGCGTTGCCGACAGCACCCAGATCCAGGCCGTTGCGCAAAGGAGCATGCTCGCCAGCGTATTTGTGAACATATCGGCCGTCTGCGATGACAGCTCCTGCCAAGGTGCGCATGGGGCCAGCCGATATCGCATTAACTCGTATTTTATCCTTGCCTAAATCCTCAGCCAGATACCGAACGGAAGTCTCTAAAGCGGCTTTAGCTACGCCCATGACGTTATAGGACGGCATCACCCGGTGAGCACCCAGGAAACTCAAGGTCAACATAGCGCCGCCATCTGTCATTAGCTCTGAGGCCCGCCGGGCCAGATCAGTGAACGAAAAACAGGAAATATGGAGCGTCTGGATGAAGTTTTCTCGAGTTGTTTCAAGATACCTTCCGCTTAGTTCTGAACGGTCAGAATAGGCGATTGCGTGCACCAGAAAATCCAGACGGCCCCATTTTTCACTTATGGTTGCGAACAATGCGTCCATGCTATCGGGATCGGTAACATCGCAGGGCAATAGTATTTTGCAGTCAAGCGACTGGGCCAGTAGTTCTACTCGTTTCAAAAACCCGCTACCCTGATAGGTCAGGGCCAATTCGGCACCGGCTCCGTGCAGAGCTCGGGATATTCCGTAGGCGATTGAATGGTCGTTAGCAATGCCCAGCACCAAACCGCGCTTGCCCGCCATAAGTTGATTATTATCGGCGACTTCTGTCATGCACTTCCTCGTCGCTAGTCTTCAAACCGGTCAAAAATCAAGGTGGCATTGGTGCCGCCGAAACCGAAGCTGTTAGACATCACAGCTTCCAGACCGGCGTTTTCTACCAACTCCCGCACCACGGGCATGCCATCAAACGCCGGATCGAGATTGTCAATATTCGCCGACGCAGAAATAAAATCGCCCTCCATCATGATCAAGGAATAAATTGCTTCATTCACGCCAGCCGCGCCCTGGGCGTGTCCGGTCAGGGACTTAGTCGAGGCTATGGGCGGAAATTCATCGCCAAAAACTTTTTGAACCGCAGACATTTCCGGTGGATCGCCGATTGGTGTGCCGGTGCCGTGGGCATTTATATAGCCGATGGGCTTTTTCATGGTAGCCAGAGCCTGACGCATGCTGCGAACCGCACCGTCACCTGATGGCTGCACCATGTCATGGCCGTCGGATGTGGCGCCATAACCCGCCAATTCCGCATAAATTCTAGCCCCGCGTGCTTTGGCATGTTCCAATTCTTCTAGAACCAGTACGCCACCGCCGCCAGAGATCACAAATCCATCCCGGTCAACATCATAAGGCCGAGAGGCCCGTTCCGGCGTGTCATTGAAATTCGACGACATGGCAGCCATGCCGTCGAATAGGACGGATAATGTCCAATGCAATTCCTCGCCACCGCCAGCGAACATTAGGTCCTGCTTGCCAAATTGTATTTGTTCTGCCGCATTGCCGATGCAGTGAGCCGATGTGGAACATGCTGAGACAATAGAATAGTTCAAACCCTTAATCTTGAACTGGGTGGCCAATACAGCAGAGGTGGTGGATGACATGCACCGGGTCACCATGTAGGGGCCAACCCGTTTGGCCCCCTTTTCCCGCGCCGTATTGGCTGCCCAGACCTGATTAGAGGTTGACGGCCCACCGGAGCCGACAATGATGCCTGTCCGCTCGTTCGAGATTTCTCCATTTTCCAGGCCCGAATCCGCAATAGCCTGTTCCATAGCCAAGTAATTGTAAGCCGTGCCATCGCCCATGAAACGCATGGCCTTGCGATCAATGCGCTCTGCCAGATCGATTTTTAGCGTGCCGGCCACTTGAGAACGGAACTTGTACTCCGCGTATTCAGGAACGGCAACGATGCCAGACCGACCCTGCCGCAGTGCGGCGGTGACCTCGTCCTTAGTATTGCCAATAGAGGATATGATCCCCAGTCCGGTGACGACAACTCTGCGCATGGCAACCCCTATGATTTATTTTGCCTAGCCAAGAGGCTTTTGTCCGCCATTGGATGATTAAGTAAACAATGCAACCCGCAGATCATCGGCCTCCAACGCCAGTGCACCGTCCACCTTCGCGATGGCGTCAGCCACCGCCAGCACCAGACGACGGTTGATCACGCGCCTGATATTCAGTTCAAACGACAACAGCTTGGCAGTCGGCAATACCTGCTCCGAAAGTTTGATCTTGCCGCAACTAATGGCCCGACCTTTGCCCGGCAAACCGCACCAGCCGGCAAAAAATCCTAGTAGTTGCCACAGGGCATCTTGCATAAGACAGCCAGGCATAACCGGATCGGATGCAAAATGACATTCAAAAAACCACAAATCCGGCTTGATATCCATTTCTGCGAGGGCCTTGCCGTTGCCATGGAGACCACCATCGGCGGTAATCGATGTGATACGGTCCAGCATCAGCATTGGCGGCAACGGCAGCAGGGCATTGCCGGGACCAAACAGGCGCCCATGGCCACACTCCACCAATTCATCACGAGCGTAGCTAGATTTGCCCTCGAATGTAAATCTATCCGTCACTGATGTAACCAATCCCACCGTTACAAATATACCCAGATGCCTGCAAATCGAAACGTTATTGAGGTTTCGCAGTTTAGCCGAATTGCCAGCCACCACAAACCTAAACGGTTCTGCTGAAGGCAATTATTGCTGATCGGAGTAGCATAGAAACATGTATAAAAAGTCGGAGACCTTACCACGAAGAGCAATCGTACAATTAGATTTGTATCAAATTTCTATGCAAACTAGATATACCCGACGTGGCAATTGACAAGTTTACCATAGTCCAGGAGGTGCCGCCGGTTCTAGTGCGCCAATAGGAATTATAAGATTTCTAAAATGGCTATTAATGGGCCAACTGTGACTGCTTTTTTGGAAAGATTTTTTGACAGCAGTTAATGGTAGATTTTTCCAGATAATAGTTCGACCCAAATTTGGATTTTCACCGAAAAAATTTTTGCGAAATCAGGTGAAATTGCGGATTTCTCTCATGGCTAGATCAATTATCTTTCCCTAATATGCCTGCAGATAGACACCCAATTGCGCCGTGTCGGATTAGTCCTGCGCCTGCTTAGCATCTAATAATTTAGGATTAATCTAAAAGAGCTTGACGTGGGCTGTTCTTTTTCCATATGCATTGTTAACGGAAAATGCGTCCTGATCGGCCGTTTTGGCTGACCGACCTAAGCGCTTGTTCCGCCAGCGGAATAATGAAAGTCCAAGGTGCGCGAATTTGGGATTGCCCGCGGCGCCTGCGGATATTGACCGTGACAAGCGAGAGCAATGAGGAGGTAAGAAGATGTCTATCAAAGGAACTAAGACTGAACAAAATTTAAAGGATGCGTTCGCCGGCGAAAGCCAGGCCAACCGCCGCTATCTCTACTTCGCGCAAAAGGCCGACGTGGAAGGTTATAACGACGTGGCGGCTGTGTTTCGCTCCACTGCAGAGGGCGAGACCGGTCATGCTCACGGCCACCTAGAATTCTTAGAGGAGACGGGTGACCCAGCAACCGGTGAACCCATTGGAAGCACTGATAAAAATCTCCGCGCTGCGGTAGCGGGTGAGACCCATGAATACACGGATATGTACCCAGGCATGACACGCACCGCCCGTGAGGAAGGTTTGGACGAGATCGCGGATTGGTTCGAAACCCTGGCCAAGGCAGAAAAAAGCCATGCCGGCCGTTTTCAGAAGGCTCTGGACACCCTCGACGACTAAATTTGTTTGAATTGTCATGATGAAGGGGGCGCCTGAATGGTTCCCCCTTCCATTTTTTTGTAATAATGGAACTACATTATGAGTAAGGAAGGCAGCCTCGAGGCGCCTACCCGCCATCCCATACCCTGGACCAATCCGGATTTTCTTGATCCGGATAAAATAGACGCCGAACTACGGCGGATCTTTGATATTTGCCACGGCTGCCGGCGCTGCTTTAACTTGTGTGACAGTTTTCCCCGTTTGTTCGATCTGATCGACGATAGTTCATCCGGGGAATTGGACACCGTGCCTTCTTCAGGTTTTAAATCCGTAGTTGATGCCTGCACCTTTTGTGACATGTGCTTTATGACCAAATGTCCTTACGTGCCGCCGCATGAATTCGACCTGGATTTTCCCCATTTGATGTTGCGTTATCGCGCCGCAGAACAGGCCCAGGGCGCAAGTGGCTTCCGCGAGACGCAGCTAGCCATGACCGACCGGAATGGCAAATGGGCTCGCTTAGTTGCCGGTCCAGCCAATTGGGCCACAGATGAGGACAACCACAGCGTACGAAATTTTCTGTCCGCCGTCGGCGGTATCCACCCCCAAGCAGCCCTTCCCAAGTTTCATAGCAAGACGCTGATGGATTGGTCGGTGAACTCGCCATTGCTGAATAATCAGGCACCACCACACGGGCGAAAAGCAGTGATCTATGCCACCTGTTTTGCCAACTATAACGAACCCGCGATTGGGAAAGCCGCTCGGGCCGTTCTCGCCCACAATGGCGTTGTAACAGAGATGGTCTATCCCTCCTGCTGCGGTATGCCGCAATGGGAACGCGGAAACTTGGAGCAAGTAGCGCGGAACGCAGAAATAGTCGCAGCCGAGATGGCCCCCTGGATCGACCAGGGCCACGCGGTTATCGCCTTAGTGCCGTCCTGTGCCTTGATGTTGAAATTTGAATGGCCCCTACTGCTGCCCGATCATGAGGATGTTCGTCGCCTAGCAGATGCCACCTATGATATCTCTGAATACATAGCCGTCCTAGCCAAAGAGGATGGCCTGGCTGATGGCCTGAAGCCTTTAGACGGCGGCGTGACCCTGCATCTCGCATGTCACGCTCGGGCGCAAAACATGGGCGCTAAGGGGGCGGAAATGTTGCGCTTGATCCCGGATACGGAAGTTAATGTGGTAGAACGCTGTTCCGGTCACGGCGGTACCTGGGGAATCATGAAGAATAACTTTGATGTTGCACTGAAGATAGGTAAGCCTGCCGCCCGCCAGGCCCTGAAGGCAAAAAACGCCTGGGTCGTGTCCGAATGTCCTCTCGCCGCCACTCATTTGCGCCAGAGCATGGAGCGCCTGACAGATGATGTGCCCCAAACTGTGCAACATCCCATCATCTTAATGGCGCATGCCTACGGCTTGCAATCGGCAGAAAGCCCCGGGTCGTGACCATAAAGCGCCTCATTGACCGCACGGATATCTTGCCCTTGGAGATCTACGGCGCCGAACGCAGTATCCGCCGCCGCGCAGTGATCGATTTGAAGCGGCACCGGCGGTTTGACGTAGGTCCCTTTGCTGCCTTCTATTTCGAAAATTACGAAACCATGTTGTCCCAGATCCAGGAAATGCTGTGGATCGAAAAAGGTGGCGAGGACCAGATCGGGGATGAACTGGCCGCCTATAATCCGTTAATTCCGCAAGGTTCGGAATTGGTGGCAACCTTAATGTTCGAAATCGCCGATCAAACCCGCCGTGAAAAGCAGTTGGCCCGCATGGGTGGCATCGAGCATAAAGTCAGCCTGGAGATTACCGGCGAACGGATAGAAGCCGTAACGGACAAAGACGACGGTATTGCTCGCACCCGTGACGATGGCAAGACCTCATCTATCCATTTCCTCCACTTCCCATTTTCCGACGCACAGATTACTGCCTTCAAACAACCCGGCGCCCGCATCACCGCCGCCCTTGACCACCCCGAATACGCCCATATGGCCGTCATGCCCGAAACCACACGCCAAGCTTTGGTCGGGGATTTCGATTAGAAGGCTATAACTTGAACGTAATCGCCGCCGGAGCAAGCTTGCATCACCCCTCCGCCGAAATAAATTTATCCCACCAATGATCTCCATGTAACTTTAGTTCTGCATTAGGCGTCCATATCGTAATGAAAGTGGAGAAATTTGATTTCGCCAACACCAATTAAGGCGAGCATTCATCTGAAGCGCTTTGAGTGGATCTGGTCGAAATAAGGCCGGGTCCATATAGTGCCCGTACTCTATTCCGATCACCGGTTGTTATTTACCGCAAAAGAAGGACGGTCGCCATGAAACTAGCTGTGGAATTTCCGTCTATTGCCTACCGGGATGGGCCACAAATGGTAGGTCGTCTGGCCAAGGGTATTGAGAATATCGGCTACGATCAACTAGACATTTTCGATCATGTAGTTATGGGATTTGACACCGACAACCGCCCAAAGTCTTTTTACCCAGCGAAAATGCCGATCCTTGAAGCTTTAATGGCACTATCTTTCGCTGCTGCTGTGACTGAACGCATTGGCCTAGGCACCGAAGTCCTAGTATTGCCCCAGCGGCAACCTGTCCTAGTGGCCAAACAATTTAGTACCTTGGATACCCTCTCCGGCGGTCGCGCGCGGTGCGGCATAGGGATCGGCTGGCAAGCATCTGAATACGAGGCGCTAGGGGAGCGGTTCGACAATCGAGGCAAACGCATGGACGAGGCCATTGAATTGATGCGGGCATGCTGGCGGGACGAGCAAATCGATTTTCTGAGCGAACATTACCGATCCACTGCCATGGGCATGGAGCCCAAACCACCCCAGGGAATTGATTTCCCGATCTGGATTGGTGGAAATTCGGCTGCAGCCTTTCGTCGGGTAGGCACATATGGTAACGGCTGGCTAGCTAGTCAGGTGACCGACGCCGATTTTGCCAAACATGCCATGGATTCGATCCGGGAAGCCGCTAGTGCTGCCGGCCGCGATCCTGACGACATCGGCTGGCAAAGCATGATTGCCTCCCCACCGAGAACCGGTGACGAGGCAGGAAAAACTTTCTACAACGAACCAGACCGGGTTGCCGCTCGTGCCGTAGAACTAAAAGCCATGGGCTTCCATAGCATCGCGCTAAACGCTACCGCGATCTTCCAGTCAGGTGCCCGCAGCGTAGAGGTTATTTTGGAGACCTTGGCCAGCCTTCATAACCGGCTAAGGTCGGAAGTGGGATAGACCCGGCGGTTCCTCTATTCAGGGGGCAATCGCCGGCGCCAATGTTGCGAAGACTGCCATTGCCGTAAGCCGCGCAAATCCGGCGAATGACCAGTGGCGGCCTGCACTGCCCGCCAGGCAAGGCAGAACAGGCAAGATAGGACTGGTGGCCCACGCCATCCCGAATAAGCAGCCATTGGGCGTAGCGTAGGCAAGCCAGTTCCCAGCATGACGATGGCATCGGCCGCACTTGCCTGCATCTCTTTTAAGGCAATGCCAGCAGACTGGGACGACATAGCATAGATGGGATGAAAACTGTCGTCGTCCCCTTGCAGCGCAATTGTTTCGCCTATTCGATAACCCTGCGCCATCCAATATGCTTGACTTTTTTCCGTGAGAGATGGCGGATAGGGAGAGAGGAGGTCGATGGTCCTAGCTCCCAATATGTGTAGGGCGTCGCAGACCGCTTGCGCCGTCGTTACCAACGGGACGCCCCGGATCACTTCGATCCGCCTAACTAAGGTGCGTTCGCGCTCCGGCCCAATAAGATAAGATGGGCCCGTCACCGCGAGCGCCAGAGTATTCACAGGCGCACTTGCAAACTGATCAATTTCGGCGTCAATATTCTCCAGATAGTCGGACAGCCGGTCTTCCATATCTGCCTTTTCGCTGACCATGCGCGCGTTGATAATCGCAAATCCAGGCGGGCACAGCATCGCCAATTCCGGCTCAACTGTCGTATTTGCCTGTGGCGTCAGAACCCCGATCAGGCCCTTGGGTGCATACTCAGTATATTTTCGGGTTGTTGTCATCGTCGGGTATTGGACTATTGTTCCAGGCACAAGGCAAGATGCGGGACACCTCCATTGATTGACAAGGTGATCATCGTTGGCGCCGGGCCCGTGGGCCTAGTCACCGCCATGCTACTCGCGGAACGACAAATTCCCGTCGTCATGCTGGAGGCCGCTGGCGGGATAAACGAAGATCTACGCGCTTCCACCTTCCATCCGCCGACCCTAGATATGTTGGCACCCTTTGGCGTGACGGGACAATTGATCAAACAGGGTTTGATCTGCCCCACCTGGCAAATCCGCATGCACCCGAGTGGCGAGAGGGCAGTGTTCGATCTATCCTTAATCGCAGGAGAAACTAACTATCCCTATCGCCTGCAATGCGAACAAGCGAATTTGGGCCGCATCTTGACTGACCGCCTGATGAATAACGAACTGGTCAATATCCATTTTAAAAACCGGGTTGTCGATTTGAATCAGGGACCGGAAACAGTCACCGTTAACGCGGTTGGTGAGGAAGGAGACCTAACGACCTTTGAGGGCCGATTTGTCATCGGCGCGGACGGCGCCGGCAGTTTCGTACGTCAGGCTGTAAACCTAGATTTTTATGGACTGACCTATCCGGAAACCACGGTGCTAGCATCCACGGAGTTTCCTTTCGAACAGCATATTGAGGGTTTGTCCAACGTCAGCTATTGCTGGAGCCCCAATGGCAATTTTGCCCTGTTGCGATTGCCAGATTTCTGGCGGTGCAGTTTATATTATGATCCGAGTCTGACGTTCGAGCAGGCCATTGAACCTGACCACATCCAATTGCAGCTGAACGAGATTTTTGACAATCCAGATCCATACGAAATCATCGATAGCCGACCCTATCAGGTGCATCAACGGATCGTGGATGACTTCCGGGTTGGGCGCGTTTTACTGGTTGGCGATGCAGCGCATGTTTGCTCACCGTCTGGCGGTATGGGCCTGAACGGCGGTATTCACGACGCTTTCAATTTGGTGGAAAATCTGGTGGGCATCTGGCAAGGCGCTGATTTAGCTTTACTGGATCGATATACCCGTCAGCGGCGCCCTGTAGTGCAGTCGGCCATTCTGCAACAGGCCGATCAAAATCGACAGCGGATGACCCAGAAGGATCCTGAAGCTCGCGCGTTTTCGCTGCAACGAATGCGAGAGATTGCATCGACGCCGGAACTAGCTCGCGAATATTTACTCAAAAGCTCCATGATCTACGGTTTACGCCGAGCGGCTACTATCGCTTAAATCGGCCGGAATGGGCAGACAAGGCTTAGCTATTTGTGCAACCATTTCAAGGCCAATAGATAATAAGAGGAAAAATCATGCCAAAATGGATTGATCACATTGTTGTCCGCGTTAACGACATCAATAAAAGTATCGAAGACTATGAAAATAAATTGGGTATGAAGGCGAGCAAAGGCCCGGATGAAATCCCGAACTTAGGCATGACGCGTGCCATTTTGCCGTTGGGCAACGAGGGTCGTTTTATTGAATTGGCCGAACCGTTGGGTGACGGCGGTGCCATTGGCAATGCTCTTGAGCGCTATGGCGAAGGTGTGCATCTGGTCGCCTTGGCTGTGGACGATTTGACAGAGGCTGCGGCGGAGATGAGAGCTAACGGCGCACGCGTCATTGAATCCGGAACCCAGGTCTTTATCCATCCCCGCGATGGCCACGGCGTGATGTATCAGTTGATCGAACGGGAATAATACCCATTGCTTTAAAAGCAGGAGAAGTGGCATGCGTCTAAAAGACAAAATAGCAATTATAACCGGTGGCGCCTCGGGTATGGGAGCATCCACCGCCGAAATTTTCGCTCGCGAGGGCGCCACGGTCGTGGTCACGGATCTGTTGGTAGATGAAGGCGCGCAGCTTGTTGATGGAATTTGTCAGAGTGGCGGATCGGCGCAATTTCAGAAACTGGATGTGACCAGCGAGACGGATTGGGAAAATGTGGTCGCGACGACCATGACCGGGCAGGGCCGGATCGATATTCTTATCAACAATGCTGGGGTCAGCGGCAGTCATCCGGATAAACTGAATACGGATACTTGGGATCAGCAGATGAACATCAACGCCAAAGGCGTTTTTCTGGGTATGCGAGCGGTCATCCCCACGATGCAGAAGGCGGGTGGTGGGGCCATCGTAAATATCTCCTCCATCTCTGGCTTTGTGGGGCAGGACTATGTTCATATGGGCTACAACGCAGCGAAGGGTGCAGTACGCCTGGCCACGAAATCAGCGGCAGTACAGTTCGCCAAGGATGGTATCCGGGTCAATTCCGTGCATCCGGGCATCATGCCGCCTATGCGCACGTCCATGTTGAGCGCCGATCCCAAGGTACGCGAGCAAATGATAGCTGCCACCCCCATGGGGAGAGAAGGGGCCGTGGAGGAAGTGGCTCATGCCAACCTATTCCTAGCCAGCGACGAGGCGTCCTATATCACCGGCATCGAGGTGCCGGTGGATGGGGGTTACCTGGCGATTTGATTGATCCTGCTTCCGCCGGTTTATACTTGTACTCCACATAGGCCAACAACATGCCGCGTTGGGTGACAATTCCCAGGAGATTGCGTTAGTAATCGACCACCAGGGCCCGGGAAAAGACGAACCGCGCCGACAATCGTGCGCCATGCCGGGTGTACATGTCGCGATTTAGAGTAATGAACAATTTCGATATAAATTCATATAGGTTTCCCCAGTCGGATGAATCGTTTTATGCGATCACCTCGCGGGCCTTATCAGAGATCTAAATCGTACTACGTGCGTAGAGTGACAACTCCACTGCCTCGAACTCAACGTCATCGCTGAAGTCGTCCTGCATATAGCCAGCGGTGGCGTTATTAGTCTTCAACGTCTTGCCTTCCGGTCCGCGTGGCAGATTGTCCGTTGGACCGTAAACCGATTCCAAGTCCGCCAGTTGGGCCTGGTTCAGTTTTGTGACCCTGCACGGGGCACCCTTCATGTGCGGAATTCCCTGTTCCAGGTCGATTAAGTCCGGATCCTCGTCAGCGGTGATCTGAGCATCAGCGAACGACCACATACCCGACATATTTTCCAACCCGCTCCTGGATTCTGGTTTCCACCAGCCATGTGGAACCCGAACCAGTCCCTTGGGCATGGAAGACCGGACGAAGGCCCGGCCCTGCATCGTGCCGGTACGGGTTGACACTTCGGCCCAGTCGCCATCCTTCAAGCCAAGTTCCTCGGCATCGTCGAAATTTAGTAACAATGTGGGATCCTGAGCCCGCTGGCGTAATTCCGGAATATGCCTTCCGCCGGTCCGATAATATTCATCATCGGGCAGTCCGATGAACATGGACATGGGGAATTCATCACTAGGTTCGGCCGCCTCACGGTAATAGGGTAAAGGGTCAAAGCCTAATTCTTCTAGAACAGTGGAATACAACTCCACCTTTCCGGTGGGGGTAGCAAACCCGGTTTTTAAATATTTTCGTTCTTTAAAATCTGCCTTGGGCAGACGATTGTTGGCCACGGTCTCGGCCCAGGTAGTGTTCGATGGCTCCAAACGATAGTCCAATAATTCCTCAGGCGTTTGCCAGGGGAATTGTTCAGCTAAGCCCATGCGCTGGGCCAATTCATACCAAAAATAAACGAAATCCTTGCATTCGCCTGGCGGTTCCATGGCCTGGTCGCTTACCCCCGCCATCATGGAGGGCCGTTCCAGCCAGGAATCGCCGGGCAGAACATAGTCGGCCAGTTGCGCAGTGGGCGTCATCATATGTTCGTAGGCCACAATTAGATCTTGATTCATGAGGGCTTCATGAATGCGCTGGGTATTGGCGTAGGACATCAATGTATTGTTGGCTAGGGCAAAGAACGCCTTGACCGGATAGGGATCGCTCGTCGCCATAGCCTTGAATACGGCCATTGGATTGGCCATGTAGCAGCCCATGATCAGGTTGGCCCAACGGCTGCCCCATACTTTTTCCGTGGCATCACCCAGAGCTTCCATGCCACGATAAGTGAAGACAGGGAATTGGTTGGCTCCCAATTGTTTGGCCTTTTGCCCATCCGGCAAATTACCATGCAACTCCAACTCCGTATCAGAACGGATGGACGGATTGAACCCCACCATCATCTCACCGCCCTTGACGTCAACATTTCCGGTCAGCGCCTTAAGGGCCACCTGCAGTCGAATGGCGGAGGTAGATGATACCTGTTGATCGGTAATCGGCGACCAGGGGATGGCGGCGGGCGTATTTGCGGCGTACATGCGCGCAGCCTGAGCGATTAACTCTGGGTCAACACCTGTGATTTTGGCTACCCGGTCCAAGGGATATTGCCGAACCCGTTCGGCAAACTGATCGAAACCGTGTGTCCAATCGCGAGCGAACTCCTTGTCATAGAGTTCTTCCTCCAAAATCACGTTCAGCCAGCCGAAGGTCATGGCCGCATCCGTACCGGCGCGCAGGGGCAGCCAAATATCGGCGGATTCTGCATTACCGCTCTTGCGTGGGTCCAGCACAATCAGCTTCGCGCCGCCTGCTTGGGCCATGCGAATTGATTTATATTCCAGGGTCCAGCTATGGCGTCGAGGATCATGGCCGAACAGCACGATACATTTGGCATTCAAGATGTCGCTGCGCGGATACCAGCCCTGCACCAAGCGGTTCACGGCCGCCGTGTTGCCCATGCAATAGGCAACCCCGGATATGAAATTCGGAGTGCCGAGCAGGTTCATAAAGCGTCGGGTCAAGCCATTGTCGAGACTGATGTTGGCGTTGCTACCGGAAACTGCCAGAGCTTCCGGCCCGTGCAGCTCTACAATCTTCTGCAGCCGGTTGGCGATCTCGTCCATGGCCTGGTCCCAGGTGACCTGTTGCCACTCACCTCCGCCTCGTTCTCCAACCCGCTTCAGGGGATGCATTAACCGTTCTGGGTGTGAGAACGATTTCGGCGCAAAGGCCCCTTTCATGCAAATCACGTCCTTCAAGAATGGATGATCCCGGGTCGTTACCTTGACAACACGGCCATCCTCCACTTTTACCGCCAGCGGACAAAATCCATCGCAGCTGCTGCAAACAACCTGCTTCAAGTTTTCTGACGGTTGAAGATGCTTGTTCACGTCCCTACTCCCATCTGCTCATTGTACGACCCGCAATCGCCACGTACCGTATCCGACGCCATTAGAAGGGCCGCAAGCCTATGGCCGCGAGGTGTCAACAGGCCTATGACCGGACCGTCACCCAATCCTCGGTGACCGCCATTGATCAAGGCATCCTGTAACCCCAGTGTCAAGTTCGGTGCGCTGGATGTCGGTCGAAATGATCCAAAAATATTCCTGCGGTCCGTCGCGCCCTGCACCAGACCCGCTAAAAAGGAGAACCCAAAAATCAGGATTATGTCCATGGTGGATAATATCAAACACCTGGATTAGTCCTAATTAGGGCCCAGACCGAACCGGTATAACTGGCTTGTTGCCCCACTCCAGCGAACAAATTTGTGTCAGCGTGATCTCAATTTTCTGGTATCCTTGAGCCTAATTTGTTGGGATCGAAGGCAAGATAGGATGCGTGGACATGGGCATCATGGTGCAAGGAAAATGGCGCACGGAAGAATTTGCCGAACGCAACCGCAAGGGCAGTTATGTCCGGGCAACCACGGCTTTTCGCAACTGGATTGGTGGCGATAACTTTCCTGCCGAAGCGGACCGCTACCACCTTATTGTGGCCCATGCCTGCCCCTGGGCGCACCGCACCATGATTTTTCGTGCCCTGAAGGGATTGGAAGACGTGATTTCAGTCGCCTTCGTGGAACCGTTGATGCTGGACAACGGCTGGGAATTGTCCGATGGCGGTGATCCCCTCACGGGCGCCCAATATGCTCATCAGATCTACGCTAAAGCGGCGTCGGATTATTCCGGCCGCTGCTCCGTCCCCATCCTGTGGGATAAGAAGACTGAGACTATCGTCAGCAACGAATCCTCGGAAATTATCCGTATGCTGAATAGTGCTTTTGATCATTTAGCCACCAAATCTATTCCTGACCTTTACCCAGAGGACTTGCAGGCGGAGATCAATGCGGTGAACGAGGTTGTCTACGACAACATTAACAACGGGGTATACCGAACTGGCTTCGCTACAACCCAGAATGCCTACGAGGCGGCCTTCAATGAACTCTTCGCAGCCCTGGATCAAATGGAAACGAGGCTGGAAGGGCAGCGTTACCTGATAGGACCGCGCATCACCGAGGCAGACTGGCGCCTGTTCGCAACGTTAATCCGCTTCGACACGGTCTATGTGGGACATTTCAAATGCAACCGGCAATGCATCGCCGATTACCCGAATTTATCGAACTATATGCGAGAATTGTATCAATGGCCCAGTATCGCCGAAACCGTCGATATGCAGCGCATCAAACAGCATTATTACAGTAGTCATCTAGCTATTAACCCATTCGGCATTGTATCATCCGGACCCAATCAGGACCTGAATGCGCCCCATGACCGGGATCGTTTACCTTGCGCATAGTGCCAATTCATGGCCTAGGGCGTCGCTGGGGTCCAATTTGGATGCCTTACGGGTCAGTTAGAAGCCAAAGAAATTTCCCGCCGCCGCCAACCAAGGGTTGGGGCCGCTAGATCCGCCAGCTAATTCCATTACGGCACAAAGTCCCCGGGCCGACATGATCGCACCAAAGGCGACCCAGACCGGCCTGCGCAAAAAGATTGTTGGGGCTTATTTTGATTTAGTGTTCATGGCTGCATCATAATGACCAAATCGAATGCAGAAATTACGGGAGGAGTGGATGTCGACCAGCATGACAACGGAGGAGCGCGAGGCTTTTTTGCGAGAAGCCCATATTGGCGTTCTTTCCATTCCTGAACCCGGCAAGGGCCCTTTGACCAGCCCGGTCTGGTATGACTATGCGCCAAGCGGAATGATCTGGTTTCTGACGCAAAAAACGGCGCGCAAGGGCCAATTACTATCAGTCGGCAACCGGATCAGTTTCCTGGTTCAGACCACTACCCCGCCATATAAATACGTTTCCATCGAAGGGCCCGTTTCCCATATCGGCCCCTCGGATCGGTTGAAAGATCTTCAGCCCATGGCGCAGCGCTACCTTGGAGAGCAAGGCGGTAAAGACTACGCCGCCGCGTTGGCCAAGCGTTACGCCCAAGGCAACGCGATCAAGATCGAGATCCGTCCCGAACGCTGGCTGACTGTGGATTACAAAAAACGTGGTTAGTAGCGATTTTTAACTTGCGTGTGCCTTGCCAGGTACGCGTTTGCAGCGCGGATACACTAGTGAGCCTCAGCCCAGTTGTCCCCGATACCGGCATCCACAATCAAAGGGATCGACAAATAGGCTGCTCCTTCCATGACCTTCTTGACTAACGCGATGGTTTCCTCGACTTCACCCTCGGGCACGTCAAATATCAATTCGTCATGCACCTGCAACAGCATTTTTGCACCCAATCCGGCTATAGACAAAGCAGGCGGAATGGCGACCATGGCGCGGCGGATAACGTCTGCGGCGGAACCCTGAATTGGGGCATTGATGGCTGCCCGCTCGTGAAAACCACGCCGGGCTGGGTTTTTGTCATTGATACCAGGCATATGAATGCGTCGGCCATGGATAGTTTCAACATATCCTAATTCCCGCGCCCGGGCCTTGGTGACCTCCATATAATCCCGAATACCCGGATAACGTTCAAAATAGGCGTTGATATAGGCCTGAGCCTCACCTCGTCCGATACCCAGATTATTGGCTAGGCCAAACGCGGAAATGCCATAAATAATACCGAAGTTAATCGCCTTGGCCCGGCGACGGATCATTGGATCCATGTTCTCCATCGGCAGGTCAAAAACTTGGGCCGCCGTCATAGCGTGAATATCGTGACCGGCATGGAAGGCATCGCGCAGCGCTTTGATATTGGCGATGTGGGCCAGAATGCGTAATTCGATTTGGGAATAGTCAGCGCTTAACAATTTCCAACCCGGCGCGGCGATAAAGGCCTTGCGGATACGCCTGCCCTCTTCAGTACGCACTGGGATGTTCTGTAAGTTAGGGTCAGTCGAAGCCAGACGTCCTGTCGATGTCGCAGCCATGGCGTAGGAGGTATGTACCCGACCCGTTCCCACGTTGATCTGGCCCTGAAGACTATCGGTATAGGTGCTTTTTAACTTAGCCAATTGGCGATATTCGAGCACCTTGACTGGCAGTTCATGCCCCAGCATCGCCAGCCCCTCGAGCACATCTGCCCCAGTACCATAGGCTCCGCTTTTGGTTTTCTTGCCGCCGGGAATACCCATCTTGTCGAACAAAATTTCTCCAAGTTGCTTGGGCGAGTTCACGTTAAAGTCCGCGCCAGCTAGATCTTGGATCTCACCTTCCAAGGTGCCGATGCGGGCCGCAAAATCAGCCGACAGACGGGCCAGTTCGGCCCGATCGACCAGGATGCCCGCCTGCTCCATCCCCACCAAAACGGGCACGAGAGGACGTTCCAGAGTTTCATAGACTGCATGCTTGCGTTCCACCAATAGGCGCGGTTTGAGATAATGGTATAGGCGCAGAGTCAAATCAGCATCTTCGGCTGCATATTCCGTCGCTTTGTCCAGAGGGACCCGATCGAAGGTAATCCGGGATTTGCCACTGCCAGCCACCTCCTTGAATGGAATGGGTTGGATATCCAGGTGCAGTTTGGACAATTCGTCCATGCCGTGACCATGCATACCGCCCTCAGTCACATAGGACAGTAACATGGTGTCATCGATGGGCATCAATTCGACACCGTAGCGGCGAAGTACCGACATGTCGTACTTCAGGTTTTGTCCCACCTTTAAAACGGATGGGTCCTCAAACAGCGGCCTCAGTAAATCCAGCGCCTGGTCCAGTGGGATCTGGTCGGGCACGTCTGTCGCACCTTCCAAATCCAATTCACCCGCCGGCATCGGACCGGTATGCCCAAGAGGAATGTAGCAGGCCTGTCCCTGCCGTACGGACAATGACACCCCGACCAGATCCGCAGCCATGGCATCCAACGAGGTGGTTTCGGTATCCACGGCGACGACGCCCACTGACCAGGCTAGATCAATCCACGACTGAAGCTCTTTCAGCGATTGGATGCATTGGTAGTCCGTTTCGCCTGGTTTTTCGGGTTCGGATGCGGCAACGGTCGCAGGCGCTTCGCCACCTAAACGCTGGGCGATCCGTCCCGCAAGACGCCCCAACTCCATCTCCGCCATAAATCCAAGCAGGACATCGGGCTGCGGGTCTTTCAGCCGCAGATCCTCTAGGCCCAAGTCCACGGGAACGTCATCCTTCAAAGTCACCAACTGGCGGCTGATGCGGGCGAGATCCGCATGATCTACCAAGTTTTGCCTGCGCTTCGTTTGTTTGATTTCCTCAACCCGATCCAACACCCCATCCAAATCGCCGTATTCATTGATCAGCAGGGCCGCTGTCTTGACGCCAATCCCCGGCACACCCGGCACATTGTCTGTGGAATCGCCGCACAGGGCTTGCACGTCGACAACCCTGTCTGGGCCAACGCCGAACTTCTCTTCCACCTGTTCGGGACCGATCCGGCGTTGTTTCATGGGGTCATGCATAACTACCCCATCGCCTACCAGTTGCATCAAATCTTTGTCAGAACTAACAATGGTGACAAACATGCCGGACTCCTGCGCCTGGCGGGCGTACGTTGCTATGATGTCGTCCGCCTCGAAGCCGGGCATCTCGATGGTGGCCAGATTAAAGGCCTGGCTGGCCTGCTTCACCAGCGGAAACTGTGGCCGCAGATCCTCGGGCGGTGGCGGCCGATGCGCCTTGTATTCGGGATAAATATCGTTGCGGAAAGTCTTGCGCGCGGCGTCGAAGATCACCGCAAAATAATCCGCCTCGCCACTTTCACGCACATCGTCCACAAGCTTGGAAAGCATATTGCAAAAACCAGAAACCGCGCCGACAGGCAACCCATCGCTCTTCCGCGTTAACGGTGGCAGAGCATGATAGGCGCGGAATATATAGGC
>CAZDQC010000009.1:0-38820 GCA_964507245.1 uncultured Rhodospirillaceae bacterium | reverse complement strand
GGCGCGGCAACTATGCCGCAGCTCCGGTTTTATGCTTCATGCGTGAAATTCAAGAAAACTGCAAAACCATGCCGTCATAGGCGGGCTCAACCCCAGAAGGCAGTTCCGCGCACAGGGCGGCATAATCCATATCCCAGGTCATATGGGTCAGAACAGCCCGTTTGGGCCGCAACTCCGTGATCCACTCTAAGGTTTGTTCCAAATGCGTATGCGTGGGATGGGGCTTTGGCCGCAAGGCATCAACGATCCACACATCCAACTCCCGCAAATGTTCAAAGGAATCGGGCGGCAACTCGCTCAAGTCAGTGGAATAGGCCATGCTGCCAAAGCGGAAACCAAGACTGTCCATGCCACCATGTATCTGTCTGAAGGGCGCAATGTTAATATCGCCAACACTGAAGGGACCATCGATCAAGTGGGCTGTGGCAATTGGGGGATAATTCCGTGCGGAGGCAAAAATGTAGTCGAACCTGTGCGTGATGCTTTGGATCGTATTCGGGTCGCCATATACAGGTATACGGCCACCTTGCAAAACCATAAACCCACGCAAATCATCTATGCCATTCACATGGTCGGCGTGATCATGTGTGTAAAGGGCAGCATCCAAGTGCATCAGGTTGGCCGCCAGACACTGCTCCCGCAGGTCCGGAGTGGTGTCTACGATCAGATTAGTTGTATCACTTTGTACAAGGATTGAGGATCGTAGGCGCCGGTTCCTGGGTTCCATTGGATCACAAATGCCCCAAACGTTGCCTATCCGGGGAACCCCGCCGGATGTGCCACAGCCCAATATCGTTACCCACATAAGAATTACTCCAAACCGCTCACGTCCCAACGAGCGGACACCCGATCAAAAAAACCGGCAACATTCCAACACTATGGCATTGTCTAGGTGAAGAGTGAATTGAAGATGACTGTCTACCAATTAGAATTAATTAGAAAAAAATATCCCAAAATTTCGAATAAGTTTCGACATGCGACAAAATTTTTGTTCGCTGCATTCGTCTTGCCAAGTCTCAATAAACCACCGTATACGATAGCTTTAAACAACGCCGCTGCGGAGGCTGAAATGGGTAATTTTCACGACCAACCGGTCTTGGGCGTCATCGGTGGTAGCGGCGTTTACGAAATAGATGGACTAAATGACACTTGCTGGCAAGCGATTGAAAGCCCCTGGGGGGAGCCTTCGGACGAGCTGCTGTTTGGCAACTTAGATGGCGTGAATATGGTGTTTCTTCCTCGCCATGGCCGGGGTCATGTGCAGACGCCCAGCACGATCAATTACCGCGCCAACATTGATGCCATGAAACGTGCTGGGGTCACCGACATCATTTCGTTGTCCGCTTGCGGCTCATTCAATGAGAATTTGCCACCTGGTACCTTTGTCATAATTGATCAGTTCATTGATCGCACATTCGCGCGCGAGAAGAGCTTTTTCGGAGCGGGGATGGTGGGACATGTCTCTATGGCCCGCCCGGTGAATTCCCGACTAGGGGATTGGTGCGAACAGGCCGCGAGAGAGGTGGGCGTGTCGGTACATCGCGGCGGCATTTATCTGTGTATGGAGGGCCCGCAATTTTCCTCTCTAGCCGAAAGCAACCTTTATCGCCAATGGGGCTGCCAGGTGATTGGCATGACCAACATGCCTGAGGCGAAACTAGCCCGCGAGGCGGAAATTCCCTATGCCACCGTGGCCATGGTGACTGATTTCGATTGCTGGCATCCAGACCACGACGCAGTGCAGGTGGACGATGTGATCCGGGTCCTGCTGGAAAATGCGGAACATGCCCGGGAACTTGTCAAGAAGATGGTGCCTCGCATGAAGGAACGTCCCGCTGTATGCCCATCGGGGGACGATCATGCCCTCGAGATGGCATTAATGACCGCGCCCGAAAAACGAGACCCCGATTTATTGGCAAAACTGGACGCGGTCGCCGGCCGCATGCTCAATGGCTAAGGAAATGTGTGATGAATTTGAAGGACTTAATCCGCACCATTCCTGACTATCCCAAGGACGGCGTCATGTTCCGGGATATCACCACCCTAATGCAGCATCCGGTAGGCTTTCGCCGCACGGTGGATGAACTGGTGCACCCTTTTGCCGGCGGCGATGTCAACCGTATTGCGGGGATCGAGGCACGGGGGTTCATTTTGGGTGGCGCGGTGGCTCATCAATTGTCTATCGGCTTCATCGCGGTGCGTAAGAAAGGCAAATTGCCGTGGCAAACTATTTCCGTGGAATACGAATTGGAATACGGCACGGACGAATTGGAAATCCATATCGACAGCTTCGAAAAAGGCGATCGGGTCCTGATCATCGACGATTTAATCGCTACCGGTGGCACCGCTACTGCCACCACGCAGTTGGTGCGCGATGCCGGCGGCGAAGTCGTGGGCGCTTCATTCATTGTCGACCTACCCGACTTAGGCGGAAGCAAGCGACTGGAGGAGATGGGCGTGCCCGTGCGCTGCCTGATGGAATTTGGAGGAGATTAGACCATGTCAAGGCACCCCAAATCCGCCGGCTGGCGGGAGCTTCCCCGCTACCCTGACCCCCTGATCGAAACCCTGGATAGCCGGTTTGAACAATATCGGGTGTTTTCCGCTGCCGTCGAACGCCTGTATACGGGCTGCCGCTGGTCGGAAGGGCCGGTCTGGTTTGGCGATGGCCGTTATCTGTTGTGGAGCGATATCCCAAACAACCGTATGCTGAAGTGGGAGGAGGAGACCGGCCGTGTCACCACTTACCGCAAACCCAGTAATTTCGGCAATGGCAACACCCGGGACCGCCAGGGACGTTTGATCACTTGCGAGCACGGTCGGCGCATCACACGAACGGAATATGACGGCAAAATCACAGTTCTGATGGATCAATGGCGGGGCAAACCCCTGAACTCCCCTAACGATGTGGTAGTAAATTCCGACGGCTCCATCTGGTTCACAGATCCGCCGTTCGGCATACTGGGCAACTATGAAGGGCATAAAGCCGAGTCACAGGTCCCACAGGCCATCTATCGCATTGATGGTGATAGTGGAACGGCGACGGTAGTGGCGGACGATGTGCTGGGCCCCAACGGCCTTTGTTTTTCGCCGGACGGACGCGTTCTGTACGTGGTCGAATCGCGCGGTGTTCCCAACCGAAAAATATTGGCTTATGACGTGGGTGGTGATTGCAAAACAATTTCAAACAAACGGGTGCATATCGACGCTGGCCCCGACGGCACGCCGGACGGTATGCGCTGCGATATCGATGGTAATCTGTGGTGCGGTTGGGGCATGGGCAGCGCGGACCTGGATGGCGTGATGGTTTTTGCCCCCAACGGGACCAAGATCGGGCGCATTGCCCTACCGGAACGCTGCGCAAATGTCTGTTTCGGTGGAGCCGAACGCAACCGCCTGTTCATGGCGGCCAGCCAATCACTCTATTCGTTATACGTCAATGTCCAGGGTGTAGCGGGCGGGTAGACTCATCTTAAAAAGTGGCGCCGCATTCCGATAACTCCCGTAAAAGGTTCTGTACGAACACCAATAACAGGATTAGCACCACCGGTGAGAGGTCTATACCGCCTAGATTGGGCAACAGTCGGCGGATAGGCCCTAGGGCCGGCTCGGTGATCCGATGCAGGAAATTACCTACCGTATAGACAAACCGGTTCTGGGTATTGATGACGTTGAAAGCCACCAGCCACGACATCACGACCTGGATCAAAATCATCCAAAAATACAGCATGATGATACTTGATACCAATTCAACTACGGAACACATGTGAACTCCCAGTCCCTTTTTGACGGCTTTATAATTATGATCACAGGTGTAATGCCCTCTAGCCACCAACGCAAGCATGCAAGGGGACAAAATAGCGAAGTTGTAACCCTTGGCGGTGTAGCTGTTCGGTAACTATATGCCCTCGGTTGTTCGGGGCCTTAGTTCAGTTGGGAGAACGTCTGGTTCGCAAGGGATAGTTCTCCTAGAATTATAATTGTTTTCACTAAGTTACGGTCCATAAATTGTGTATGTGAACAATCTGTATATTTGTAATTTTTAGATATGTGGGCCCACTACTGAGGAGCGCACCCTGGTGCCGAGAATAAAACGTTTGCTTCGTGCGCTGGTTGCCTGCGCCGTCATTCTGGCGTCGCCCGCCTGGGCCGATGGCGGCGATGATCTCGGCCTAACGACATCCGAACGCGAGACGTTTCAGAAGATCATCCAGGCTCAACTCGGGGCGTTTAAGCGCGACGATGGCAGCGAAGCCTTCAGCTACGCCTCCCCGTCGGTCCGCAAATTCTTCCGGAACGTTGACAACTTCATGGCGATGGTGAAGAACAGGTACAGCGCGGTCTACCGTTCAAAGGTTGTCAATTTTGGAGAAATCCTCAACGTTGGCGGTGAGCCTGTGCAACGCGTATTCATTGTCGGCGAAGATGGAAAGCAGATGGTCGCCGCCTATGTCATGCAGAAGCAACCAAGCGGCGATTGGAAGATCAACGGCGTCTTCATGTTCAGGGACATCGCGGAAGCTACCTAGGCTATGGGCACTACTACTTTTGCCAATCGTAGGTTTGTTCTAAGGCATCACCTGCGCGATAGGGTGTGCTTTTAGAAGTTCTTGATGTATTTCTAGACTAGGTTTATGAGGTTTCTGATTGTTCTGGGGGGTGTAGCTCAGTTGGGAGAGCGTCTGGTTCGCAATCAGAAGGTCAGCGGTTCGATTCCGCTCATCTCCACCATTTTCTTTTTCCCTCTGCGCACCAAGAACCAGTCCTAAAAAGTGTTTGAGCCCTTCTAGAAATTCCTTCGACCAAGAACGCCCTTCATCGTCCCACCATCTGTACAAACAGTACAATTGGCAAGATGTTATGCCAAACGCATAATTCAGCAACACCAACGCGAAATTGAGTTAGGAGTTATAATGAGGCACGCTGAACCTCTTGGCCTCAGAATTTGGTTTTTTGTCGCGATTGGTGGTTTGATCGTCTTTTTGGGATTAGGCATCAGATCGACTTTCGGAATATTTCTAACGCCTATGTCACTTGATCTTGGCTGGGGGCGCGAAGTATTTGCGTTGGCCATTGCCATTCAAAACCTTATGTGGGGCCTTGGCCAGCCGATAGCCGGTATGCTTGCCGACCGTTTCGGTACGGGAAGGATTCTAGCAGTCGGAGGACTGTTTTACGCCATAGGTATTATAGGCATGGCTAATTCGCCAAGCCCTTTTATGTTTCATGTAACTGGTGGCCTTTTAGTTGGCTTGGGTCTATCTGGAGCTTCTTTCACACTAGTCCTGTCAGCCCTGGGGCGCATCGTACCGGAACAGCATCGTAATTTAGCATTTGGCGTTTGCACAGCCACAGGTTCGATGGGCCAGTTTCTTCTAGTTCCCATGGGTCAGGCATTTCTGAATTCCTATGGTTGGTCGGTAGTCCTCATACTTCTGGCTCTATTGGTTTCCTCTGTCATACCATTGAGCATATTCATGCGCGGTCGCCCGGAAGAAACCGCAATTTCCTCAAAGCAATCAATGAAGGAAGCATTGAGTGAAGCTGGCCAACATTCCGGTTACGTCTATTTGATACTCGGATTTTTCGTTTGCGGCTTTCACATAACATTCGTTGCAACCCATTTGCCAGCCTATATCACGGATCAGGGATTATCGGCCGAAGTTGGCGCTTGGTCCTTAGCAGTCATTGGATTATTCAATGTTTTTGGCGCAATTTTCGCCGGCATCCTCGCAAATAAGTTTCAAAAGAAAAACCTACTTAGCCTAATTTACCTATCTCGGGGCCTATTCATGGTCCTATTCATACTGTTGCCAATTAGCCAAACCACAGTACTGATAGTTTCCGCCGGCCTGGGAATTTCTTGGCTATCCACTGTACCCTTAACTAGCGGCATTGTGGCTCAGGTGTTCGGTCCGCGCTACATGGCAACCTTATTCGGCTTTGTTTTTGTTTCACACCAACTTGGTTCATTTATGGGGGTCTGGTTAGGTGGTAAAATATTCGACGAAACTGGCTCCTATACGATGGTTTGGTGGCTTAGCATCGCCTTGGCTCTCTTTGCCGCTTTAGTACATCTACCAATTAACGAACGCCCCCTCGCCCGCCTGAAAGCCATACAATGAGAATTATAAGCCAAACTCAAAGATATTTACGAACAGCTCTTAATTATTGAAGCGTTAACGGGAGAGACCACGTATCCGATCCCGTTGATCGCGCCATTGCTGCTGCAATTCATCGTGAAACCGCGGTGACGCAATTTCGATTAGGGCCTCCGCCCGTTCGTCCACGGATTTATCCTTCAGACGGGCAGCACCGTATTCGGTAACCACGTAATCGATGTCAGCTCGGGGGCAGCTGACGGCTGCTCCAGCGCTCAACGTGGGTACAATACGCGAGATCTTATCCCGTGCCGCCGTGGCCGAAAGAGCTAGGATGGAGCGGCCGTTGTTAGCCATGCGCGCGCCGCGGACAAAATCGACCAAGCCTCCGGTTCCGCTGATCTGACGGCCGTCCAGAGTTTCTGAATTGGCCTGGCCGGTCAAATCCACCTCCAAAGTGGCGTTGATGGACACAAAATTGTCAATCTGCGCCACGATAGGCACGTTGTGGGTGTAATTAGCCCCCTTGAAGATGACATCTTGCCGGTTAGCAGCCCAGTCATAAACACGCTGTGTGCCCATAGCAGCGCCACAGACCAGGACACCCCTGTCGATGCTCTTCTCGCTGCAATCCATAGCGCCCGCGTCTACCAAATCAGCCACTTCATCGGTCACCATACCGCCATGCAAGCCCAAGTGCTTGTGGTCCTTTAAGCAAGTTAGGATAGCGGCGGGCACTTTTCCGATCCCGATCTGAATACAATCGCCGTCATGGATCAATTCTGCCACTTTCTGCCCGATTGTCTCAATTACCGGAGGTAGGTCGCCGGTCGGCAGCTCCGGCAGGGCGCGTTCGGTATGCACCACGTAATCAAGGCGGTCATAGGGAATCTTGGGGCTGCCGGGGGGCGACGGCATATTGGCGTTGACCTCGGCCACTACCATTATTGCGTTGTCCAGGATGAAGGGCACAAAATCCACCGACAGGCCCAGGGTGCACATACCTTCTTGGTCGGGTGGCGGAACCTGCATCAAAAGGATATCGACGGGCGGGTGACGCTGCATATAGCTGCAAATACCGCTGTAATGTAGGGGCAAGAACCTCACCTTTCCCGCAGCAAAAGAAGCCCGCAGTTCCGCCTGAACAAAAAACGACGTCATGGTCGCTTCATCATGGAAGGCCGAAAAGTCTGTGCGGTTAACCCCTGGCACCAGGCAGGAGAGGTAGTGCACCCCCTTGCTGGCTTGTCCCGAAGCAGCCAAAGCTTGCCCAAGGGCCAACGGCTCCCCCACCGCGCCTTGAACAAAAACGGTTTGGCCCGGACATAGCAGGCCGGGCACGTCGCTGACGGAGATGGTCTGGGGCATGATTATCCTGTGACGCTGTAAAATGGAAAATGACGGTGGCATTTGTGGTATTAGGCTCAAAGCGGAGGAGGGTCAAATGGACGCTATCGAAGATTTCATCAACCATGTCACCGGCACGGAATTTGATCAGGTCCCCGAAGCGGCAATCCGCGCGGCCAAGACCTTCATCCTAGACAGCCTGGGTGTCGGCCTATCAGGGGGCAATGGCCCCTGGGTGGGAGAAATCATCCAGTTGTCGCAAAAATGGGGCCATGGCGAGGATGCCCGGGTTTGGGGTAATGGACAGCGCCTGCCGGCCCCAGGAGCCGCCATGTGCAACGCCTATCAAATCCACAATGCGGAATTTGATTGCGTGCATGAAGGTGCGGTGGTCCATTCCATGACAGTGCTGTTGGGAGCAGCCTTGGCCGTGGCCGAGCGGGATAGGGGTATTAGCGGCAAGGACTTGATTCTTGCAAGTATCCTGGGCGTAGACGTTGCCTGCCATATCGCCGTGGCTGTGACTACAGCCCTGAAATTCTTCCGCCCTGGTACAGCAGGCTCCTTGGCTGCCGTGACAGCTATTGGAAAAATAAAGGGTTTCAATCCAGAAAGGTTGAGGAACGCCTATTCCATCGTCTATGGCCAGATGTGCGGCACTATGCAAGCTCATACGGAAGGGTCGGCGTTGCTAGGCATGCAGGTTGGATTTAACGCACGTAATGCCGTTGTGGCCTGTGACATGGCTGCCGCCGGCCTGCCAGGTCCAAGGGAGGTTCTGGAGGGCCCTTTTGGCTTCCTCCGGCTGTTCGAGGACGCTTATGACCGGAATATCTTGTTGGCAGAATTAGGCAAAACCTGGCGTATAACAGAATTGTCACACAAACCCTTCCCCTCTGGGCGGGCTACCCATGGCATCGTCGATGGCTGTCTACGTCTACAACGACAAATTGGGTTCTTGCCAGATCAAATCAAAAGTATCAAGGCGGACGTTCCGTCCTTGATTTATCAACTGGTGGGCCGTCCAATCGGATCTGACATGACCACCAACTACGCCCGGCTTTGCGCGCAATATGTCACTGCTCATGCCATTTATCACGGCGGAATTAGCATCGATGCCTATAACAACAACGCTCTCACACATTCGGGAACGAATGATCTAGCGCGGCGGATCAATATAACCGTCGATGACAATCCAAACCCCAATGCCCTGTCGCCGGTCTTGCTCACAGTTACCCTAAGAACCGGGGAACACCATAAAATCACAGTCCGGGATGTCTACGGTAGTCCTACCAATCCTATGAGCCATGAGGCCCATCTGGAAAAATTTCGCCGCAATTGCGCAGCGGCGCCTCAGCCCCTGCCTTCCCGTCAAGTCGATATTTTAATCGAGATAATAGAAAATCTGGAGTCGTTGGAAGAGGTTACCACATTGACGGATTTGATGATGCCGTGACGGATTTGGCACGCCTTGATATTACCAATTCTGCGGCCAGTGCCTCTAGGCATACAGCAGATCGGCCTTTCCTTCGCGGCTGTCCAATTACTTGCTATGGCGCAAGCTATCCAGCCGCTTTTGCCCCAGCTGATCATGCCAGAATTGGACGAATAACCCTTCAATTCCATTCATGCAAATTTCTATAATTTCCCGTTGCATCTAGCTCCTTGCCGCTTGGATAAGTGCAGGCTAGATTAGCCAACTTCTATCGCATGCCGGGTCTATTGGAGGCGCGGCGCTAAGCTGTGGAGTGTGCCCGCGTGGCGGATATTTTCCAAGAAGTTGATGAGGAAGTCAGGCGCGATAAGGCCAAGGTGCTTTGGCGCAAGTACGGTGTCTACGTCATTATCGTTATTGTGGGGATTGTTGCGGGGACTGGCGGCCGAGTTCTCTGGCGGGAATACAATGCGGCGCAACAAACCGAAGAATCTGGTCGCTACGTCGTCGCCAAACAACTACTAGACAAGGGTAATGCGGCCGGGGCGTTGTCGTCCTTCCAATCTCTCGCGGCCGAGGCGAATACTGGTTATGGCGTAATCGCTAAGTTCCAAGCAGTGGTGGCCCGAGTCAAGACGGGTGACAAGGCTGGTGCGGTTATCGCCCTGGATTTGATAGCCGCCGACGACGGCATCGACCCCATATTTCGTAGCCTGGCGAATCTGCAGGCTGTCATGTTGCTGATTGACGACGGGGCCTCCGAGGATTTGCGACGACGTATCACGGAATTGGTGGTGGAGGGATCACCTTGGCGCTATTCCGGATTGGAAATGCAGGCCATCCTGAAGCATCGCAATGGAGATATGGACGGCGCCCGCGCCGCATTTAAAACCCTATCTGAAGATGCCGGCGCACCAAACAGCATGCGCGGTCGAGCGGCTCAAATGCTCGCGGCCCTGGGAGGGGAGGGTTAAGCTGGTGTGGCCGATACACGGCCTAAAACAGACGCTTGCCTCTTGCGCAGCCGCCCTTTTTCTGTCGGCTTGCGAATTACCGGATTGGCTGGGCGAGACCCAAAAGCCGGCCTTGCCAGGCGAACGTATTTCCATCCTACAGTTAGATAAAGCTTTGGAGCCGGACGCCGCGATCGCGGATCTGAAGGTGCGCTTACCCCGCCCTTTTCGCAATACGGATTGGCCCCAAGCGGCGGGTTTTGCTAATCATGCTATGCACCATCTAGAGGTGGGTAACGATCTACGTCGTGTCTGGGAAATCGATATTGGCACCGGATCAGGCGGTGAAAATAAACTTTTGAGCCGGCCCGTGATCTCTGCTGGCCGAGTGATATCCATGGACGCCGAAGCGCGGGTGGCTGCCTTTGCGGCCGATGACGGCCGTCTGTTATGGGAACAGGAACTTACTCCGGAAAATGAAGAAGAGGGCGTTATAGGCGGAGGCGTCAGTGTCGATGGCGGTATTGTCTATGCCACGACGGGCTACGGTTTTGTCTACGCCCTTGGTTTAGAGGATGGTAGGAACATCTGGCGGCGACGTATCGGGACACCAATCCGGGGTGCCCCCACCTCCATCGGTGGGCGGGTCTTCGTGATTACTTATGATAATCAGCTTCACGCCCTTTCTGCCGTCGATGGCCGCACCCTATGGAGCCACTCGGGCATTCCCGAGGACACCGGCCTAATCGGCGCTCCCAGCGCCGCCGTTGGCGGCGGCTTAGTGGTGGTGCCCTATTCGTCAGGCCAGTTATTCGCCTTGCGTTTGGAGAATGGCCGCATGGTCTGGGCTGACCAGTTGATCCGCGCACGTCGCTTGGCACCCTTGTCCTCGATGAGTGAAATCAGAGGCAGCCCCGTCATCGACCGTGATCTGGTCATAGCGATTAGTTTTTCGGGTCGCATCGCCGCTATCGATCTACGCAGCGGGCGGCGCCTCTGGGACCGGGACATCGCGGGCCTCGAAACACCCTGGGTTGCCGGCGACTTCATATTTCTGGTAACGGCTCAGGCTGAGGTAGTCTGCCTAGCACGAAAAAATGGACGAATTCGCTGGGTGAGGCAACTGCCTCGATACGAAAATCAAGAAGAAAAAATTGACCCGATCCATTGGAGCGGCCCCGTATTGGTTTCTGATCGTCTAGTCTTGGTCTCCTCGGAGGGATACTCGGTTGCCATCTCGCCCTATTCCGGGCGTAGGCTGGGTCGTGTGGAACTGCCAAAGGGGGCGATGATACCGCCTGTGGTGGCGGACGGTTCAATCTATGTTTTAGCAGACGATGGCACCTTGATCGCCTTAAGGTGAGCCCTGATGTTCACAATTGCAATCGTCGGCCGACCAAATGTGGGCAAGTCCACCTTGTTCAACCGCTTGGTGGGCAAGCGACTAGCCCTAGTAGACGATCGCCCAGGCGTGACCCGAGACCGGCGCGAAGGCGAGGGACACATCGCGCAATTGAGCTTTCGCCTTTTCGACACAGCCGGTTTGGAAGATGCCGCCGTTGGCAGTCTGGAAGGACGCATGCAACAGCAAACAGAACGGGCGCTGGACGAAGCAAATCTGGCATTGATGCTGATTGATGGCCGAGCAGGCGTCACGCCACTCGATCAGTATTTCGCCGGATGGTTGCGCCGGCGAAACGCATCAGTTCTTTTGTTAGCTAACAAGTGCGAAGGCATGGCCGGCAGCGGCGGCCAGGCCGAAGCCTGGTCCTTGGGTCTAGGCGCGCCATTAGCTGTTTCCGCCGCCCATGGCGAAGGCATGGTCGCCTTGCACGATGCCATCCTCGCGGCGATGGAGAGTTATGCCGCCAACGGTGGGCAAACGGACGAAGTTGCTCCGAGCAAGTTGGAACCGGACAATTGGGAAGCTGACGTTGAAGACGCGGTGCAATCCCTACAACTGGCAATCCTGGGGCGACCAAATGTAGGCAAATCGACCTTGGTGAACCACCTTTTAGGCGAGGAACGGCAGATCACCGGTCCGGAACCAGGACTGACTCGAGATGCCATCGGAACTGCCTGGCAGTGGGAGGGTCTACCTGTTCGGCTGATCGACACAGCCGGTTTGCGTAAACAGGCCAAAATCAACGAAAAACTGGAGAAGCTGTCGGCGGACGACGCGATGCGCGCCATGGAATATGCCCAGATTGTGGTCTTGCTGGTAGATGCGCGCTCGCCACTTGAGCGTCAGGACCTGGCTATCGCCCGACGCACCTTGGTCGAAGGTCGAGCCTTGATCGTCGCAGCCAACAAATGGGACCTGATCGATGATCGTCAAGCCGCCATAGGACAATTACGGGACCGCCTAGAAACGTCCCTGACCCAAGCGCGCGGCGTGACAGTTATTGCGATGTCTGCGTTGACCGGAAAAGGCGTGGACAAACTCATGCCTGCTGTCAGCAAGGTCTACGAAAGATGGCAAGTCAGAATATCCACCGCCACCCTGAACCGCTGGCTGTCGGATATGACCGAGAGCCACCCGCCGCCCTTAGGCAAACATGGGCGGCGCATCCGGTTGCGCTACATGACCCAGGCCAAGACCCGCCCACCAACCTTTGTGGTTTTCACCAACCTGGCAGATCATCTGCCTGATTCATACACCCGGTACTTACAGAACGGTTTACGCGATCATTTCGACCTCCCCGGCGTGCCCTTGCGCATATTGCTGCGCAAACAGGTTAATCCCTACGCCAAGGAGGGACAGGGTCAAAACCGGTCTAATAAGCGTTCGATATAATAGCGTTCGGGCTTGGGCCGGAACCGTTCACTGGCACGGCGACGTAGTTCGTCCAGAATATTCCGGGCGTGCTGCACATCAGTTTCCGAGGGCACCACAACGCGGCCGGTGTCCATGCCGCTGCCCTGGAAGGAGCGTCCGGCTGGATCCTCCTGGGTTTGCCGGAACTGGCCCTGACCTTCATCCTGAGCCTCGCGCATCACCTTCTCCGATAATTCCCAGAAACTTCTGGCCAGTCCATCGATCGACTGGCGTTGTGCAAACAGAGCTTGACCACCTCGACCGCACTGCAAGGCCGATTGTGCGTCACTCATCGCCTGATCCACGCCGCCCATGGGGCTCCGAGTTTCGCCTAAAACGTCACCCAATTGACGCGTGATGTCGCCTAACTGGCCACGTCGCAGCCTGAACATACTGTATACGGTCAGGTGGCCTCATAAACTAATCCATAGTCAATCCCACCATTGAGGAAGACGATCCAAGTCGATGATATCCTGAATTACCTGCCGGGGGCGGACCACAGCGTACTGATCGGCCCGCACCAAGACTTCGGCTGCCAGGGGTCGGCAGTTGTACGTCGATGCCATGACTGCACCATACGCCCCTGCACTACGCACCGCGATTAAATCACCGGCAACAAAGGGCGGCAATTCCCGGTCCTTGGCAAGGGTATCCCCCGTCTCGCATATAGGACCGACCACGTCGGCAGGACTCAAGGTCACATCGGACGCAGCCTGGGCGACGGGCAAGACGTCATGCCAGCTGCCATACATTGCAGGGCGGATCAGATCATTCATAGCGGCATCGATAAAGACAAAACGACGTCCTTCATGTTTTTCATGAATCACCTTGGCAACCAGGATGCCTGCATTACCCACCAGCACACGGCCCGGCTCCAACACCAGGTCAAGATTTCGGCCGGCTGTCATGCGCTTGACCATGCGGCCATATTCGGCCGGCGGTGGCGGAGTTTCGTCGGCATAGGGAATTCCCAAGCCACCGCCTAGGTTGCAGCGCTGGATATCATGACCTGCCGCGCGCAATTGGTCAATTAAACCGAGAGCCCGTTCGAAGGATTCCTTGAATGGCGACAGATCGGTTATCTGCGAGCCGATATGAATAGCCACCCCAAGCATAGATAATCCCGGCAACTTCGCACCCAGATCAAAGACGTCCATGGCCCTGTCAATTGGGATTCCGAATTTGTTCTGTTTGCGGCCAGTAGTGATCTTCTCATGCGTGCCGGCATCCACATCCGGATTGACGCGAATAGATACGGGCGCCACCTTTCCCATCTCCGTTGCGACGGCACTAAGCAGGCGCAATTCCGGCTCACTCTCCACATTAAACTGATAGATGCCGGCCTTAAGGGCCTGAACTAGTTCCGCCTCCGTCTTGCCAGGTCCAGCAAACACCACATCTCTTGGCGTGGCACCCGCTGCCAGGGCGCGCTGTAACTCGCCGCCGGAAATCACATCCACGCCCGCGCCCAACTCCAGCATGGTGCGGATCACTGCTTGATTGGAATTGGCCTTGATGGCGTAACAAACCTTAGCTCCCGCGCCGGCCAGGGATTCAGTCAAGACCTCGTAATGGCGGGTCATGGTGGCCGTAGAATAACAATAAAAGGGTGTGCCCACAGTAGCGGCAATATCCGAGACAGGCACTTCCTCGGCATGCAATACGCCGTTCCGGTAAAGGAAATGATCCATGCCTACGACCTTCCCTTCTTCTTGAGTTTATCCGGGCCTGTGCGCTTTCCGGTGCTGCCGTCGAGCCGCTTTGGCGGCCCCTTCTTCCCGCAAGCCGACAATCCCGCAAGCACAAGAGCCAGGATAAAGTCGCGCCGAGTCATAACCGTGCCCGCGCCTCTGCGATGGCCACGCGCACCTGGCTGGGTGCCGTGCCACCAAGGGACGTCCGTGAGGCGACGGAATTCGCCGCACCCAGCACCTCAAACACAGCATCAGTAATGCCGCTTTCGATCGTCTGCATATCCACCAAGGTTAGGCCATCCAAATCGACGCCCCCGGCCTCCGCTAATTTCACCAAACTACCGGTAACATGATGGGCCCGCCGGAACGGTAGCCCTAATTCGCGAACCAGCCAGTCCGCCAAATCGGTGGCGGTAGCATGTCCTTGGCCTGCTGCAGACGCCATGATCTCTCTGTTGGCTGACAGATCTCGGATCATCCCTGTCGTGGCGAGCACCGTCAGCGTCAGGGTATCAGCCACTTCAAAAACCGGTTCTTTGTCCTCCTGCATGTCCTTGGAATAGGCCATCGGCAGGCCCTTCATGACCACTAAAAGCGCGTTCAGATCGCCGATTACCCGGCCGGTCTTTGCGCGGACAAGTTCGGCAGCATCGGGGTTGCGTTTCTGCGGCATGATGGAGGAGCCGGTAGTGTAGCCATCTCCCAGATCTACAAATCTGAACTGGGCGGATGACCAGTTGACGATGTCCTCCGCCAGACGGGACAGATGAACAGACAATATGGACGCGGCAGCTAGATACTCCAAGGCGAAGTCACGAGCGGCAACGGCATCCATCGAATTTGCGGCGGGCCGGTCAAAACCTAGTTCTTGAGCCGTGGCCTGGCGGTCGATGGGAAACGAAGTCCCAGCTAGCGCCGCCGCGCCGAGCGGGCATTCGTTCAGACGACCACGACAATCCTTGAAGCGACCGCGATCACGACTCACCATTTCTACGTAAGCCATTAAATGATGCCCAAAAGTTACCGGTTGAGCGACCTGTAGATGCGTAAAGCCGGGCATCACGGCATCGGCATATTCCTCAGCCCTGTCCAGCAATGCCGTTTGCAAATCCCGCAAGGCTGGTTCCAGGGCATCGATTTCATCCCGCAGCCATAGCCGGAAATCCAAGGCGACCTGATCGTTGCGGCTACGTCCCGTATGCAGCCGACCGGCGGGTTCGCCGATGATGTCATTTAGCCGGGCCTCCACATGCATGTGAATGTCTTCCTTGGCAGCATTATATTCAAAGTTGCCCTCAGAAATTTCCCGTTCAACCTGATCAAGGCCCTTCAAAATCACGAGACCGTCCGCTTCGGTTAGAATTCCCTGAGCAACCAACATGGTACAATGTGCACGGCTACCGGCGATGTCATGGCGGTAGAGACGACGGTCAAAAAAGATCGACGCGTTAACCCGCTGCATGATATCCGAAGTGCCACCTTCAAATCGTCCACCCCATAGGGCATTAGTGTCACTGCTATTTTTGTCTTCGGACCGGATGTCGGTCATCTAAATGCTCCCGCCCCACGAGGAGGCCATGGCTCAAGAAAAGTATAAATCCGTAATCCTGGTTTTCGTCGCACTTGGTGTATGCCTGGCTCTGTTCACGGCGCAAGTAATAGCGCAATCCGGTCATGCTGGCGACCTGTCGAAGCAGATAACAGGAACGATGGCTAAATTTACCGCCTCGGACGAACCGCAGCAAATACCAGAAATTAATTTCCACAACGAACAAGGGCAGAAAATTGGTCTGTCCGCAATGGCCGGGAGAGTGGTCCTAATCAATTTCTGGGCCACATGGTGCGGCCCCTGCCGCCGTGAGATGAAGGACCTGGACGAGTTGCAGGCCCAGCTGGGTGGATCCGAATTTATGGTAGTAGCCCTGTCTTCAGACCGTAAGGGCATACCTGCCGTGCGCAAGTTTTATGATGACAATGGCATCAAACACCTGTTGGCCTATAATGACAAATATGGCAAGGCGCAGCGCACTATGCGCGTCTTTGGCCTACCTACAACATTGTTGCTGGACCGGCGGGGACGTGAATTGGGCCGCCTCGTGGGCTCAGCGGAATGGAGTAGCCCGGAAGCCGTGGAACTGATCAGGGCAGCCATGGAGCGGGCGGGCGGTTAACAGACTTTTCGAATTCGCCGACTTGTTCTAAATTGCCAGCGCTAAGATGGTGGAGTTAACTGATATGATTATCGACCAAGTCGGTAAGGATTTCTTTTCCGAGCAAGGCTACATTCATATTCCCAGTTTGTTGAATACGGAAAAATTGCATGCGACGCGGACAGAAATCGACAGAATTGTCCAGGCCGCTCGTGGTATTGAAGATCACGACGCAGTCTATGACCTAGAGGCCAGTCATAGGCCCGATAATCCCCGCGTGCGTCGAATTAAGACACCGCATCTGCATTTTCCGCATTTTGAAGAGTTGGCCCGGGATCCAACGGTCACTGACCCAGTGGCAGAACTGATCGGGGAAAATATCCGGCTCTACGGTGGTAAAATCAATATTAAGGCGGCTGGCTATGGCGCGCCTGTAGAATGGCATCAGGATTGGGCCTTTTATCCCCACACCAACGAGGATGTCGTGACGGTTGGAATTTTGATCGACGACATGGATTCAAACAATGGCCCCTTATGCATCATGGCCGGCACCCACAAGGGGCCAATTTTTGACCATCATGCCGACGGAGCCTTTTGCGGGGCTTTGGATCTAAATGCTAATAAATTGGATTTTAGCCAGGCAGTGCCGTTGATGGGTAAGGCCGGAGATATGTTGATATTTCATTCTCGCTGTGTACACGGTTCCACAGGCAACCAATCTAACCGGCAAAGGCGTTTGTTGATCTGGGAAATGACTGCCGCTGATGCCTGGCCTTTGGCTGGGTTACGCGATGGTTACGACGAATTTCAACGCTGGGTAATCCGCGGCGAGGGCGGCCTCGTTCCGCGTATTCGCGACGTACCTGTTCGCATGCCCTACCCCCTGGCCGTGCATGGTGGATCAATTTATGAAAACCAGCGTGGCATGCATAAGAAATACTTTGAACATAACGTGGCCGCTGTGAACTGAGCTTTTTTCAGGTCTGAAATTGTGGTCGCGGTGTTTGGAATCAATCAGTGCATAACGGCCAAAGGAATCAATTTAACTTCCAATCACCCGCCTAATCCGCAGCCATCTTGAGGCGAGGGACAACCTGGGTAGCGAATGTTTCTAAAGATGTTGCCATGTCCGCCGGCCGCAACCCCGGCGGAACAGCCCAGGTGACCATATCAGTTATGCCGTTTTCCCGAATAAAGCCGGTCAGTTCCGCGACGCAGTGGTCGACATCGCCGACCACCCAATTCTGGCTAATTCGCTCGCGGTCCTGGTCTGGCGGAGCACCCCGACCCGCAGCTTCAAAAGCACGCCCATAATATTCCATGCGTCGCCGCTCTGCCGTTCTTACCCGAGGCCAGTCAGCATCCTTGTCGTCGGTCACGAAGCATGGCTTGATAATGCCGATCCGATAGTCGTCGACATTGCGACCGGTGTTCATCAATTCGTCACGCCAGACCTGGATGGTAGTGTCAAACGGTCCTTGGGGTAGCAAATGGGCATCGAAGCGTGCGGCGCGGCGCGCACCAGCAGCAGAGGAGGCCGCCACCCACAAAGGTGGTCCGCCAGGCTGAATGTAATCGGGTTTGATAATCACGTTGTGAACGCTATAACGCTTGCCCTCGAAACTGAACTTTTCACCCGCAAAACAGCGCGCAAGAATTTCCAACCCCTCATCGGTATAGGAAACCCTTTGTTTTACGGGAATGCCATAACCATCGAAATCCCAGGGTACATAGCCCAGGCCAATGCCAAGGTCGATGCGCCCGCCGCTGAGGTTATCGACAACCGCCAAATCTTCCGCCAGTCGCACTGGCTGATAAAGTGGTAGGATCGAAATATCGGAAGAAAATCGGATATTTTTTGTACGTGCCGCCATCGCCGCCGCCACTGGGATCCAGGACGGTAAATAGCCATCATCAACAAAATGATGCTCCGTGAACCAAATTAGGTCGAGGCCAAGACTTTCCAGCCAGACCGCTTGCTCCATGAGTTCGCTATAGAAGGTTTGATTGTCGACGCCAGAATCAACCGGGTTGCGAAAATCATAGACGACGCCAAATCTCAGATTCGGTTTCATGGTGGTTCCCTAAAGATCAGTATTCCGTCACGTACAAGTTCCAGAAGTGAAGAATCGCCCTTGTTTACCTCGAAACCTCTCGGGCACAGCGCGCGGGGTTCCATATACAATGATCGCATGACCCGGTTATCCCGGTAATAACATTGCACCGCACACATCGACCAGTTCTTTGCTTATCATAGACGGAAAGGTTAGGGGTCCGTGCCCTGATTATCCAATCTTGTTCGTGGTTGCCGCTTGTACCGCCCAAATGATATATAGGTCCCGATCGCGGTACAGCCTGTGATGTTCCAATATTATTCAATGTATTCAACGGCATATACGACCATGGCATCTTACCAATACATCTTTACCATGCGCAATCTACGCAAGGTTTTCCCCGGTGGCCGCGAGGTTTTGAAGGATATTACCCTGGCTTTTCTACCTGGAGCCAAGATTGGCGTTATCGGCGGCAACGGCGCCGGTAAATCCACCCTTTTGCGTATTATGGCGGGCTTGGAAACCGAGTTCACCGGCGAAGCCTGGGCTGCAGAAGGGGTCAAAGTTGGACTTCTAGCCCAGGAGCCGGAACTGAATCCCAAGAAAAATGTGCACGGTAACGTATTGGATGGGGCAAGGACCACCAGGGATCTGTTAGACAAATTCGAGAAAGTGAGTGCCCGCTTCGCCGAAGAGTTGACCGATGACGAAATGAACAAACTGATCATGGAACAAGGGGAATTGCAGGAGCAGATCGACGTTCTAGAAGCTTGGGATCTGGACCGCCATATTGATATCGCCATGGATGCTCTGCGCTGCCCGCCCGGGGATGCAGACGTGACTAAGCTATCAGGTGGCGAGCGGCGGCGGGTGGCACTATGTCAACTACTGCTGGCAAAACCGGATTTGCTGCTCCTGGACGAACCCACCAACCACCTGGACGCTGAATCCGTAGCCTGGCTGGAGCGACATTTGCACGATTACACTGGTACCGTAGTGGCTATCACCCATGACCGCTACTTCTTAGATAAAGTAGCTGGCTGGATTCTCGAATTAGACCGAGGTCGAGGAATTCCCTATCAAGGCAACTATTCAGGCTGGCTGGTGCAAAAAAAGAAGCGCCTTGAACAAGAAGGCAAACAGGAAGAGGCGCTCCAGCGCAGCCTTGCTAGCGAGTTAGAATGGATACAGCAATCTCCCCGCGCTCGCCAAGCAAAGAGCAAGGCGAGGATTCGGGCCTATGAGGAATTACTAGCTCAAGATACAGACGCGCGTGCCAAGAGAACGCAGATTGTTATCCCTCCAGGTCCCCGACTGGGCGATTTAGTAATCGAGGCTATAGGCCTGAAGAAGGGCTATGACGAGCGGGAGCTTATAGATAGTGCCGAATTCAGACTGCCGGCGGGCGGCATTGTCGGCGTAATTGGCCCCAACGGCGCTGGCAAGACGACCCTGTTTCGAATGCTAGTCGGCGAGGAGACCCCGGATGAGGGTAGCTTGCGGGTCGGTGAAACAGTCTCGCTGGGATATGTGGACCAATCCCGAGATGCCCTCTCGAGCGCGGCCACTGTCTGGCAGGAGATTTCTGGCGGTGACGAAGAGATTGGACTAGGCAAACGCGCAGTCAACAGTCGGGCTTATTGCTCCTGGTTCGGTTTTCGTGGTCCTGACCAACAAAAACCTGTGGGTCAGCTATCGGGTGGGGAACGCAACCGTGTGCATCTGGCCAAGATGCTGAAGTCTGGTGCCAATCTGATCTTGCTTGATGAACCAACTAATGATCTGGACGTTGACACCCTGCGTGCGTTGGAAGAAGCGCTATTGGATTTTGCTGGTTGCGCTATGGTGATCAGCCATGACCGCTGGTTCCTGGATCGTATCGCTACCCATATTCTAGCTTTCGAGGGCAACAGCCACGTGGAATGGTTCGAGGGCAATTACGATGCCTACGAAGAAGACCGCAAACGCCGCTTGGGCACGACCGCCGACCAGCCACACCGCATCAAGTACAAGACAATTTCCCGTAAATGACGTGCAGGCCGGAATATAAAAAATTATTCAGCCCTACTTCAAATGAATACAGAGATGTATGAGATTTTACATGTACAGGGCGTGCATGCTCTAGCCCGACGGCTTGAAGTTCCGTACCGTAATTTCCAGAGTGTCGAGGAATTTATCCAGATCGCCGCCAGCTGTGCGCACGGAAGCAGAAAAATCAGAGCGTTGTGTCAGGGACATAGAAATGCCTTCTATCATGACATCCACAATGCGGACAGCGCCAAGGCGTTCTTGCAAATGCCATAAAATTTCCACTGGGTCACCGCCGGGACGTTGAATACGGGTGGTGACTACGGCCCCGCCCCGGTCGTCAACATTTTCTCCCAAGACAAAAAATTCCTCGCCATCATAGTTGCGGAACCGCGCTGCATAGGAATTGACGATATAATCTTCAAATAGTTGTAAATAGCGCCGACGCTGGGGAATATCTGCCTTTCGCCAATAGCGGCCCAATGCAAAGCGGGCAATACCCTTGAGCGCGAAACTGTCGTTAAGCAGGTAGCGAAACTGGCGCATTTTGTCTGCGTAGTTCAAAGACTTATTCGTCAACACGGCAACCGCCGTGTCGCCCAGATCCTTGATTAGAGCCATGGCCTCGCCAGGTGCAAGGGGGCGACTTTGTGATTTCGCCATCGCCGATGGTGCCAACCGGAGGCCCGCCACCAAGGTAGAGAGCACAATCAAAGCAGAAACCTGGAGGACATCTCGACGACGAAGGTTCACGCGGGACCGCCTATTTCTTGACGACAGATGATACGCGCTCTGTTTCGTTGTCTTCTTCGAACTCTCCGGACATTTCGGGCAACGGGTTTGCGGGCCCACGTCCGTTGGCGATTTGGGATGCCCGGTATTGACGATACAGACTCCGCACCGTTGCGTAGAAGTCGATTGCACCACGTTCTATTTCATCGAAACTTTCAATAGTCCGAGATCGGTCATCGACGCCGCGAACCGCTTTTCGTGCCAGCGAAAAGCCCAGACGCTTCTCAAGCGGCATCACATAATTGATGGGATTGATGTAAAAATTCAATGCCGATCCAATCGCATCCCTTGCATTCGACGGACCAAGAATTGGCAACATCAGATAAGGGCCGGGGTCCACACCCCATACCGCCAGGGTCTGACCCAAATCCTCGTTGTGAAAGGGAACACCTGCATTGGAATCACCCGAATTATCTCCGGCAGCGACGTCACGCAGGCCTAAGGGGCCTGCTGCAGTATTGATGCCAAAGCGGGCCAAACTGTCCGACGCACGCTCAGTCTCTCCCTGCAGCAAGTCGTGAATGAGGATATTCGGGGTTTCCAAATGATTAAAGAAACTGCGTACGCTATTGCGGACCATATCTGGCAACGCGCTGCGATAAAGTTCGGCGATTGGGCGGAGAATCAATTGATCAATTCCGCGATTTATTTCAAATATGGAACGGTTCATGGGCTCCAAGGGATCATTGGCTTCCATGTAGGCTGCCATGGCTTCCTTGTCATGAGCCGGCGGGGGCGTCGCACAACCGGCAATAGACGCTAGCACCGCAAGCGCCAAGGCGCGAACAGTGGCTCTTTTACCGGCATATATGGCTTTCTCTAAAATCATCGATTGACCTCGAATGGCCCCTTTTGACAGAAAATCCCAAGTACGCAAACACCCAAGTGAACCAAATACCCAGGCTCCCTGACCTTCGCCGTTGAGTTTACCAAGTACATCATCAACGACCCAGTTGCACATCTTGGATTAGCGCCTAGTTCGTAACCACCAACTAGCAACCATTGTATTAACGGCAACGACAACAGACGCCAATACGATGACTTCAGATAGACACAAATAGCTCCGACCAATTGAACATATTTTGCCGCAGCGAAACAAACTCCTTGCGAATTTGGTACCACAGACAATGGGTGTTGGCTAGATTAGCAGCCAAAATAGTGTTGAATCCGACACGGGTGTTGTAAATTTGCTGCGATCTAATTGTTGATGCTAAAGAATTCTATAATTTCAAAGCTCAAGTTGCCACAAAATACGTGCAGGAAAGCATCAAATTACAAGACTACGGTGAGGCAATTGCTCCCGCGACCGTGCAAGTGCGGTTTGACGCCTTCGGCCACCAGCGATCGCAGTTTTCAGCAATTCAGCGAATCTACAAAACGGCAAAATCGTAGATATTGCTCTATTTAGTTAATTCGAAATAGTCTTGTACTAGCTATAATTGCAATTACGAAATTCGTACGAAAGATTATTGCGACCAAAAAATTTTGCAATTATGCGAAATTTGCATCGTCTAGTTGAATTTTCATGTGATAACCGATTGCTGAAACAAGCTCTGCTGAACCTCGCATCTAGTTCCTTCAAATGGGGATTAGTACCTTCGTTGGCCGATGCAGAGGCATAACCAACACCTAGCCTTCAGAATAGTTGGTCGCCGTCTTCCCGGCCGCCAAGGACGGTATTTAATTACTAATCTGGTACCGGCAGAAAATCGCGCAAAGCGTTCAGGGTAGCATCTGGCGCCTCGTCCTGCATGAAATGGCCAGCGCCGGGAATAACTACTTCACAGACACCTTTTATTTGTGATGCAGTTTTTTGGGCCAATTTTAGCGGCGTCATCATGTCACGCTCCCCCATGATCGAAAGAGTGGGGCAGGCAATATTTTGGGCGGCAGTGTCTCCTCCGCTGTAGATGTGGCAAGCATTCATGTCGTTATAAAGGACTCCATCGTCTGCGCTTTCAAAAAGACGCAGGCCGCCTTTCATAATCCATAGGCCCGGTATAGTGTGCCGTCCCTTCTGCGCCGCGCGGCCGTAACCCCAGGAATTGGTCAGATGATTGGCCAGACCGTCATTGGCCTTGGAGGAATCTAGTAACACATCGTTAACCCGCATCGGAAAAGCGCAACCCAACAAAGCTAAATGATCGATGCGATCAGGATAGCGGGCCGCGGCGTCCAAGGTCACCAACGAACCCGCGCTGTGCCCTACAAGGCTGACTGTTTTCAATCCGGCAGCATCCACCACCGCAATTACCCAATCCGCCAATGCACCGATTGTCGGGAGGCAAGGACCGTCGCTGCGCCCATGGCCAGGCATGTCGATGGCTAGGACGCTATGGCCATGCCAGGCGAAATAGCGAGTTTGCAATTTCCACACAGTATGGTCGGCAGCAGCGCCGTGCACGAAGACAACCACTGGCAATCTAGCGTCAAAAGGTTTTCCACCCGTGGTAGCGAATACCTTGCAATCATTGACTTTCAGTTCCATGGCAAGGCCCTCCTAACGCTGGGAACGGCGCAACGCACCGCCCAAATCATCAATCAAGTCTCGGATGTCTTCCAGTCCCACGGACATGCGCACCAGATCCTCGCCAACGCCAGCAGCTTTCAACGACTCCGCATCCATCTGCTGATGAGTGGTGGAAGCGGGATGTATGATCAGGGACTTAGCGTCGCCAACGTTGGCCAAGTGGGAATAGATTTCCAGGCTCTCGATGAACTTGGCGCCGGCGCCACGGCCACCCTTGATGCCAAAGCTAAAAATGGCCCCCACGCCGTCAGGCATAAGGGATTTGGCAAGGTTATGGTCTGCATGATCAGGCAGCTCTGGGTAAGTGACCCAGGACACCGCCTCATGCCCGTTTAGAAAGTCCACGATACCGCGAGTATTCTCTACATGACGCTGCATGCGCACAGACAGGGTTTCCACCCCCTGCAAAATATAGAATGCGGTCTGTGGGCTCATGGATGCTCCGAAATCTCGTAAACCCTCAGCCCTAGCCCGCATGATAAAAGCACCGGGGCCAAATTCCTCGGCGAAATCCAGTCCGTGATAGCCATCATAGGGCTCGGTCATGGTTGGGAACTTGCCCGAGGCTTCCCAATCGAACTGCCCGCTGTCCACAAGAATTCCGGCGACGGCTACGCCATGACCACCAAGAAACTTTGTCGCTGAATGCATGACAATATCGCAGCCATATTCAAACGGCCGAAAGAGATACGGTGTAGCGAAGGTGTTGTCGATCATCAGAGGTATGCCCGTATCGTGGGCTACCTTGGCCACGGCCTCGACGTTCAGCACTTCCAAACCTGGATTGCCTAAGGTCTCGCCAAATAGCAGCCGGGTGTTGGGCTGGATGGCAGCGGCATAGGCGTCCGGATCGCGCGGATCCACGAAGGTTGCGTCGATCCCAAAACGCGGGAGCGTATGCGCAAACATATTATGGCTTCCGCCATAGATGGACGCGGAGGAGACGATGTGGCTGCCCGCGCCCATCAATGTCGCCACAGCCAGATGCAATGCGGCCTGACCAGACGCGGTAGCAACAGCACCAACACCGCCCTCGAGAGCGGCGATACGTTCCTCTAGTACCGCCACCGTAGGGTTGGAAATGCGGGAATAAATATGGCCAGCCCGTTCCAGATTAAAAAGGGCGGCGGCATGGTCCGTATCCTGAAACACGAAGGATGTTGATTGATATATGGGCACAGCACGGGCGCCATAATTAGCGTCTGGTTTCTGCCCAGCATGAAGGCTCAAAGTATCGAAATTCAGATATTTTGGATCGGCCATAATACTCCCCACTAAAATTCTAGCTGCATGGTAATGCCCCCGTCTAGCAGGAGCAACGAAGACAGATTATAATGGGTTCATTGAATTAGAGTGGTGAATGGAAGGGCCAAAATGACTGACCTTAAATTCAAACCCTTGCACAACGATTTTGGTGCCCGAGTGACAGGCTTGGATGCCAGCAAACCAATGACCGCTAGAATTCTAACCAAGGTCCAGTCGGCAATTGATGAATATTCTTTTCTATGTTTCCCAAATCAGAACATGGACGATGACAGGCACCTTGCCTTTACAAAGCAATTGGGCGAGCCGGAGGAAAATCATGTGGCATTGGGAGAAAGCGGCACCGTCACATATTTCGGCACCATCGGAAATGTGCAGCAGGACGGCAGCAAGCTGGGAAATGATCACAAAAAAACGAAATTTTTGACCGGCAACTACATGTGGCATACCGACAGTTCGTTCCGCCCAGTGCCGGCGAAGCTATCTATCATGTGCGCCTATGAGGTTCCCGTCAAAGGGGGCGCAACAGAATTTGTCAGCCTGCGTGCCGCTTACCGCCGCCTGGAGGAGGGTGCCCAGGAACGAATCAAACCCCTTGTGGCAATTCATGACTATGTCTATTCCCGCAGCAAGGTCGGCGCCGACGCCGTCAGCCCGTCCCTAGCCGCATCCCTGCCTCCGGTGCCGCAAAAACTGGTGCGGGCCAATCCAGCCAACGGCAGAAAAAATTACTATCTGGGTGCCCACGCCAAGACGATAGAGGGCTGGAACGAAGGGGAGGCCCGTATCCTCTTGGATGACCTGCAGGAATTTGCAACAAAACCGAAACATACATATTCGCATGCCTGGCAACCCGGCGAGGTAGTGATCTGGGACAACCGCTGTTTGCTCCACCGTGGTGCCGGCTACAACGCCGACAAATACCGCCGCTACATGCGCACCACCCGCATCAGGGGTGATTGCCCAACGTTGGAAGAATAAGCATGGGGGCGCTGCCTTTTAACGACGGCAGCTAGCGTTGACTTGAGATAGGTCTGGCTCTTATCAGCGGTCTTTATGACCAAGTCGGCAGTGCTAGGTCTTATTGTGTTGTGGCGTTTTTTTTTCGTACAAATTAGTAACAGATTATAGATAGCGGTATGGTAAGGGTGTTCATCGGACGTCACCCATTACCATATTTTTCGCTCACCTGATCGCTCATTTTTGGGAATTCACCAAAATGACCAAACTTCATTTTAAGTCAATTCAGACAATCGCCGAAGAAATTAGAACTGGTGAAGTCTCGTCTATCGATTTGACCAGCTACATGTTAGACCGCATCAACACCCACGACGGAAAACTTAAATCCTATGCCACCGTCATGGCTGATACCGCCTTGGCAGAAGCAAAGGTCGCAGAAGACGAGATAGCACGGGGACATTATCGGGGTCCTTTGCACGGCGTCCCAATTGCCGTGAAAGATCTTTGTTTTACCAAGGGTGTCCGCACTATGGGCGGCTGCGCGGTCCTAATGGATCATGTGCCTGATTTTGATGCTACGGTAGTGCAACGTTTGCGTGACGCGGGGGCGGTTCTGCTGGGTAAGTTGAACCTGACAGAAGGTGCAATGGCCGGCTACAACCCAAAATTCGATGTGCCGGAAAATCCCTGGAAAGCAAGCCATTGGTCGGGCGCTTCGTCCTCTGGCTCAGGCGCAGCCACGGCGGCGGGGTTGGCCTTTGCCACCTTGGGCAGCGACACAGGAGGCTCCATACGTCATCCAGCGGCGGCCTGCGGTACCGTGGGTCTGAAGCCAACGTGGGGCCGGGTCAGCCGTCACGGTGTTTTGGATTTGGCCCAGTCGCTTGATCACGTAGGTCCTTTGACCCGCTGCGCGGCTGACGCTGGCATTGTCCTGCAGGCCATTGCTGGACCGGATACTTACGATCCCACGACCTTGCATGATCCGGTGCCCAATATGCTGGCCGAGGTGGAGGCAAGTGTGGAAGGTCTGCGCATTGGCTGGGACGCCAACTATGCCTCCGATGGTTTGACGCCTGATCACGCAGCGGCCGTAGCTGCGGGAGTGAATGTATTGGCGGATCTTGGTGTCGAAATTGTGTCAGTGTCCATGCCACAACGGTTAGCCCAATATTTGCCCGCCTGGGCGGTATTGTGCACGGCGGAGGCCGCGGACGCTCACCGGGAGACCTATCCGATGCAAGCGGTTGAATATGGTCCTTGGTTCCGCGAATGGCTGGCTAGAGGTATGGCCTTCACGGCTTCGGACTACGCCCAAGCCAACAATCTGCGAGCGGCTTGCGTGGGTGAATTGCGCCAAACCATGCAAGGGGTGGACTTGTTGGCTTGTCCATCCACGCCCAACGCAGCCCATGCTGTCACGCCAGAAATTTCCTATGGCCCGATTCCGGCTGATCGCGATCCCTGGCAAACTCGCTTCACGGTCCCCATGGATTTTGCTGGCCTACCCACCATCTCGCTGCCCTGCGGCCTATCGGATAATGGCCTACCCCTCTCCCTGCAATTGGTAGGCCATTCTTTAACAGAACCGCTATTGGTGCGGGCCGGGACGGCCTTCGAACGAGCCACAGATTGGCATACAATGCATCCGCCTGGCTGGTAAGGGGTCAAAAGACTATCAAGGGTAACTAAGGGACATGTTCATTTTTGACCGTTTTCTCCAAATTTGGGATCATTCTAGCCACGATATACATCTGCAAAATTAGGAAATGACCTGTAGATCGAGTGAGAACCCGAGCATGGCCATAACAGAGCGCTATCCTTGCAATGCAACTTTCACAAGCAGCCAACGACACATCGCACGATCTTGACCGCATCGCCGGTGGTTGGGCAAATCGGCCGTGCAGGACGACAGCAACACGGGATTTACCCTTGGCATCCTATACTGCGACGGCCACTTGGTGCCCCACGAACTGGCCTGGGCGCAAGCCTAGTTCTTAATGGCCAGCGTTAAGGCAGGCAACGCCTTCATGCAGGACAATCGCTGCAATTTGGCTAAGCGCCACCAGATATGTAAAGCCCTAATATCAGTGAAAGCTGGGGCCAGTAGTATCCTCAGTTTCAAGGATTCAGGTTAATATGGCTGCTTATCAGAACTTTAGCCTTTCATGGTCTGACCGCCCTGGACCACGACCTCCAGTAACGCTGGGCCGCTGCTGTCATTCGCGGTTTGATAAGCCGATTTGAATTTAGGACCGCTTTCGATACGCTCGGCATGCATACCCAGGGATTTTGCTAGATCAGCGAACGCGATGGACGGATCTTTGAAGTCCATAGCAATAAATTGCTCGTTACCGTGGAACGATAGAAGCCGCTCCTTGATTATTCGGTAACCCCCATTATTGGCGATGATAAAGGTGATAGGCAATTTCAAATGCGCTGCAGTCCAAAGCGCCTGTATGGAGTACATGGCGCTACCATCGCCCAATATGGCCACTACACGGCGGTCAGGATGAGCGATCTGAACCCCTAGGGCGGCGGCGATACCCCAGCCAATACCGCCAGAGGAATTACCGAAATAACCGTAACGGTCTCTCATCGGTAAAAAGTTAAGTAATGCACGGGTGCTGATAATTCCTTCGTCCACAATAATTCCATTCTCTGGTAGAAGATCCACCAGAGTCATCATCAGCCAATCCGGTTCCATAGGCATAGTCTCGGCCATTTGACCGACATTTGACACTAGCTCTCGCCGCCGAGCCATCCAGTTCCGTTCCTTAAGCCCGGCTAAGCTTGCCTTGGCTCTGGATTGCAGCCCTTCGCCGCCCCGGGCTGCCAGAATAGGCAATAAAGCAGCTACCGTTTCTTTAACGTCAGCGCGCAAAGCCAGTTCCACCGCGTGGTTCTTGCCCATTTCCCAGTCTCGCTGGCCAATCTGTACAACTGAAAGATTGTCGGGCAGAGGATCAATATCACTGTAGATCGACATACGCAGCAGGTCGGCGCCTAAGCAAATCAGTATGTCATGATTGGAAAGCACTTCACGCACATAGCTTTGATTCCGGTTTAGGCTGCCCATGAAGGTGGGATGTTCTGAGTGGAAATGGGCACCATCATTGACAGTCTGCTGATAGACCGGCGCTCCTAACATCTCCGCAAGTTGCGCTGCTTCGGTTAAAGCGTCAGAAGCAACAATTTCGTGGCCGACAATTATCACCGGGCACTCCGCTCCAGACAGACGCTCCGCCAATGTCGCGAGGCTGGTATCCGACGGCCGCACGGTAGCATCTACTCGGGTGCTTTCGCCCAGATCAATGACGGCTTCCATGTTCAGTATATCGCCAGGTAGCGAAATAAAGACCGGCCCCGTGGGCGGGGTCAAAGCCACCTTGGCCGCCCGACGTATGATCCGTGGTAGATCCTCGATCCGATTCACTTCAACAGCCCATTTTACTAGAGGCTGGGCGATAGGCACTAGCGGTGCGTATAATAAGGGTTCGGTCAGGCCATGGCCCTGTTCTTGCTGGCCGGCAGTGATGATGACAGGAGAGCCAGAGAAATTCGCCGTAAAAAGCGCGCCCATCGCATTACCTAGGCCCGGCGCCACATGCACGTTGACGGCAGCGATATCGCCAGTGGCGCGCGCGTAGCCATCAGCCATGGCCACCACGATGGATTCCTGCAAGCCGAGGACATAGCTGATGTCAGATTGTTCGGTCATGGCGTGCATGATGGGTAATTCCGTTGTGCCTGGATTGCCGAACAACTTCGTTATACCTTCGTCCTTCAATAGGGCCAAAAAGGCGCTGCTGCCCGTGATACTGTTTCGCTTGGCTTGACCGGTCATGAAGTGTCCTTGTCTAGAGCGGCAACCTTACAGGCAGCTAATTCTTCTAGGATCGTAACGACGGCGTTGTGATTTTCCTTACCTCGACCGTGGCTAGCAGCGCAAATTAGCATAAACCGGCAAAAAAATGGGGATCACCAAATAAGGCAATCCCCCAGAATTATTAATTATTTTACCTCAACCTGTTAGACTCGTATTTACAGAGCAGGGACTCTATGTGTCATAAACCGATCAGGTCAAGAGCAAAACGCGGCACCAATGAAAAATTAGCCAAGAAGGGTCTCGCCCCCTTTGCCTATCGGCAAAACGTCTTATAACTGCAAAAAATTCTTAATAAGACAAATTAAATGGCATGAGTATTCTGACACGTATCGCAATAATCCTGACGTATTTTTCCCTGTTGGGTTGTGATGGAGTAGATCTGAAGTTGGCGTTTCCCAGCCTAAAAATTCTGACCAAATCTTTCACAGTGACCGAGCTAAAAAAGAAACCTATCTGGCAATCGCCATTACTGCTGAAACATAATTTAGTGGGTCGGATCTGGCGGCCGTCCGATGGCCGTTTCGTAGACCAAGATACCCTGGTTGAGGATCTGGTGCGCTCCTCCTTTATCCTGTTGGGCGAAAAACACGATAATAAGGACCACCATTTATTACAGGCCCGCTTGATCCAAGAGCTAGCGGAGCATGGGCGGCGACCGGCGGTCGTTTGGGAAATGATCCCGGAGACAAAGCAGGAAGTGCTGGACAAATTCCATAGTAAAAATTCCCATGACGGCAAGGCGCTGGGTAAGGCGCTTGGCTGGGATGTTTCCGGCTGGCCAGACTGGAGCATGTATCAACCCATTGCCGATGTAGCAATGGCAGAAAATTTAGCCATGTATGGAGCGGCCTTATCCAAATCGGCTGTTCGCGCTCTGGCACAGGGCAGGCCTTCCCCGGAGATTTCCAAATGGAGGCGGTCCCTCAGCTTGCACATCCCTATGTCTAAAGAAATGAAGACGCGCAGTTTGGAACAACTGTTTAAGGGCCACTGTGAACTGATGCCGCTGGAGATAATGGACCCATTTTTTAATGTACAGCGCGCCCGCGACGCTGCCTTTGCCGAACATATGCTGACAACCGGCGTACGGGATGGCTCCGTCCTGATCGCAGGTGACGGGCACGTTCGGAAAGATATAGGTGTGCCGCAATTCTTGCGGCGTCGTCAGCCCGGGGCTCGTGTAACGACCGTTGGCTTCATCGAAGTCAAGGATAATTCGCCCTACCCCATCGACTATGGCAGACAATTTTCCGGCACTGCTATACCTTTTGACTATGTTTGGTTCACGCCACGCGCTGATAATCAGGATCATTGCGCCGAACTACGCAAGAAATGGGACAAACCTAGAAAATAAACCATTAAACCCGAGATCAAGAATAATGTTCCTGCGGAACAAATCCCGTCCGATAGCAAATTTCTGGCGAATAATAAAACTGGGGACAATTTGTCCGAAAATAATTGAACCAACGGACATCTTAAGGATGATTCTAAGGACGGGACGGTGAGACGAAAAAAAGAATGCTAAACTTTTGAAGACCTTGCCCGTCGAAATCAAACCGCAGAGTTCGCCGTTACCTAATTCAAGACCCTCCGAACGCCGACAGCCCCTCGACTTGCGTTCGCGACTACGACCTCAAATCTTGAAGACCGCGTCCGCCGCGCCTCGAGCATCCCGCTTTACAGCAATGACTTCTTTTACCCGCGAAATTTCGGCCTCCATTTCGGCTATGTACTCATCCAATTGTTCCAAGGACATCGTCTGCAAATCCGGTTTGTCTAACGGCGTCCACAGTGGTTCTAAATCATCGGTGTCCATGGCCCTCTCGCACCATTGCCAAGTGAGGAATATCATATTAGACCAGGACTTCCCCGTTTCCGCAAATAATTGAGCAGCGCCTATGAGCTCCCTACCTGAAACAATGACTGCAATTGAAATCGCCGAATTCGGGCCACCCAAAGGTTTGCGCCCGGCGAAACGACCCACGCCCGAGGCACAACATGGCGAGGTCTTAATCAAGGTTGCCGCCGCTGGCGTCAACCGACCAGACGTCATGCAGCGCACAGGAAACTATCCGCCGCCGCCAGGAGCTTCGGATATCCCGGGCCTGGAGGTTTCCGGTGAGGTAGTTCAGGTCGGGCATGGTATTAACGGCATAAGCCTAGGTGACAAGGTATGCGCCCTAGTCCCAGGTGGTGGCTACGCGGAATATTGTGTCGCGCCCGCCCCCCTTTCCTTGCCCGTGCCCAAGAACCATTCCATGGCGGAAGCAGCAGGGTTGCCGGAAACCTTTTTCACGGTCTGGACAAATATCTTTCAACGGGGTGGCCTGCAAGGTGGCGAACGCATTTTAATCCATGGAGGCTCGTCCGGCATTGGCACTACGGCTATCCAATTAGCTAAGGCATTTGGCGCCCGAGTTTTCGCAACAGCCGGCAGTCAAGAAAAGTGCACGGCATGCGAGGCATTAGGTGCCGAACGCGCAATAAATTATCGCGAAGAAAATTTTGCAGAGATCATTTCTGAGGAAACTAAGGAACAAGGGGTCGATGTGATCCTGGACATGGTCGGCGGCGACTATGTCAAACCAAATATTGCTAGCCTTGCGGTCGAAGGGCGTCTGGTACAGATCGCTACGCTGCATGGGCCAAAAGTCCCTGATTTTAATATATTACCAATCATGATGAAACGTCTGACGGTTACCGGTTCCACCCTGCGTCCCCGTACTGTGGCGCAAAAAGCCGTAATTGCGGACGAACTTCGGGCTCAGGTCTGGCCCCTGCTGGAAACTGGGGCTGTGAAAGTAGTTATGGATCATACGTTCGACCTAGTGGACGCGGCAGCAGCCCATAACCGCATGGAAGACGGCAAGCATATTGGAAAAATTGTCCTCACCGTATAGGTGGGTTCGTTGCTTGCGTCTTGACGCCGCTAGGTTATATAGGTGCTATTGGGCTAATTTTGAGACGCGCAACCCATCTCAAGGCATGGCGCCGACGCACGAAAAATGCGTGGAGATATATAGGGCCGAATGCATTCAGGAGTCATAGACATGACGGAAGTTTTAATGCCGAAGGCTACTGCCGTTTGGCTGGTCGACAACACAACGCTTACTTTTGATCAGATTGCGGCGTTCTGCAATTTACATTCCCTCGAAGTGCAGGGTATCGCCGATGGGGAAGTAGCAGCAGGCATCAAGGGTCTCGATCCTATTGCCACAGGCCAGCTTTCCCAAGAAGAAATCGATCGTTGCGTGAACGATGCCGACCTGCGCCTACGCCGCTCGGACGCCCGTCTTAGGGAAACCCAACGTCGTAGCAAAGGTCCGCGCTATACGCCGCTGTCGCGGCGCCAGGATCGCCCCAACGCCATCGCCTGGCTGGTGCGCTATCATCCCGAGTTGAAGGATGCCCAAATCTCCAGGCTTGTGGGCACAACAAAGCAGACCATCAATGCCGTGCGCAATCGAACCCATTGGAATATTTCCAATATTACGCCGCAGGATCCTGTGACTTTAGGACTTAGTAGCCAGGTTGACCTGGATAGTGCGGTACAGAAGGCCCAAGAAACATTACAAAAAAAACAGGCAAAGGCCGAAAAGGAGTTGGTGAAACGGCGCGCCAAGAATCTTTCTGCGGCGGTGGGATCGGGCCAACCTTCGGCGCTGTCTGACAATACACTGTCGCCTGCGTTCCAGGGCAAGTCTGAATCTCCGAATCCGGAGCGTGTGGACGTACCCTATTCAGAAAAGGCTCATACTGAGCAGCCCGTCGCTGAAACGCCCAACGAAAGTGATGATCCCAAAGTTGAGGACGTGTTCAGTTAGGTGGCCCAAAGGTATATTTGATACGTAGTGTGGGTTTCCAACAGCACGAGATCGACGTAATGGAGATGGAGCTATGGCTCGCAAACAACCGAAGGGCAAAAGCGCCGCATTCATGACTTTCAATGTGACCTACCAGGACGGCACCATGACATCAAACCGTCGAGTGTCTACGGAATTGCTTGATCAAAGGTTCGGCGAATCTATTCAGGAACTGGCCCGCACAGCGATAGAGGATCAAGATAACGAAATTGCCCGAAGGTCTGGTCAACGCCGAGCCAAAATCAAATCCATCGACCGCGCCTAAATAATTCCACCTTAACTGTTTCAGCAACCGACCATAAATGTCTATGCGCAGAAAAGCGTGAAACCCCTAAATTGAATGGTCATTTGTCGTCTAGATTGCAAATTCCTAATTGCAAATCTTGTGCCTGAATATAGCTATACAAGGATAGCCACTAGTTTCTATTGGTCCGCCTATGTATCCCGAATGTCTATTTCCTATAATCCTTCCTTTGGGTCTGCCAAAACATGTCCACCATTGCCGGAATGAGGAATAGGACCTGTTTAGATTTGGCCAGCAAGTTCAAGCTGCAGGTAGGACAAACTCCAAACGTGGATACCATCGCGCCCACTTTATATAGGTGATTTAACTAAGGGTATGATTTCATCACCCTAAATTTTCCGAATCTGGCTCTACCTTTGCAATTTTGGCTGAATCCACGTTCGGTCATACGTTATAGACCCTTAAGGAATAACAAATGGTGTAAGCATGGCCACTTGCCAATTTGGTCCATCTGGGAGGATTATTCTACGTTAGTCATTTATCAGGTGCTAATTTGAGGTTATATCATGACTCTCTCCGCATTTTCCCTTGATGACAAGTATCAGAGCCAGGCGGGCCGACTCTATCTGACAGGCAGCCAAGCCCTGGTCCGAGTCGCCATGTTGCAATACTTGCGCGACGAGAAGGCGGGGCTGAATACAGCCAGTTTCATCTCGGGCTATCGCGGCTCTCCAATGCATAACATAGACAAGGAGTTGTGGCGCGCTAATCGGTTCCTGGCAGAAAAGGCGCTCCATTTCATCCCCGGCATTAATGAGGATCTTGCGGCGACCGCCTGTTTAGGGACGCAACAATCAGCTATGTACGGGGACGGCACTCACGACGGCGTTTTTGCTATGTGGTACGGCAAGGGACCTGGTCTCGACCGGTCCATCGATGCGGTGCGGCATGCCAACATGCACGGTTCATCAAAACATGGCGGAGTCTTGGTGGTAGTGGGTGACGATCATGCGATGAAGTCCACCGACGTACCAGCTGCCTGCGAAACCATGTTCGCGGACATGCAGATGCCTATGCTGTATCCCTCCTCGGTGCAGGAGATCATAGATTTCGGCCTTCTCGGTTGGGCATTGTCCCGTTTCAGCGGCGCTTGGACTGGTTTTAAGATTGTCGCTGATACGGTTGATGCTGCTGCACCAGTGGATGGGGATCCTCACCGCTTGCAAATCACCCTTCCGGATTTTGTATTCCCGGAGGACGGCGTACACATCCGTGCCGGCGACCGCTGGCTTTTACAGGAACCACGATTGCGGAAATACAAATTACCCGCCGCCTTGGCCTTCGCCCGCGCCAACGGCTTGAACCGCGTCGTATTGCGAAGTCGGAAGCCTCGCATCGGCATCATATCTAGTGGCAAGGCGGCCTTGGATGTACGCCAGGCCCTAACAGAATTAGGTATTTCCGACACGCAGGCAGCAGACATGGGTCTGGTAATGTTACAAATGGGTATGCCCTATCCCTTTGATGGTGTCACCGTGCGGGATTTCGCGGCAGGGCTCGAAGAAGTCATCGTGGTGGAGGAAAAGCGCCGCTTCATGGAAGGGCGCCTCCGAGACGTCTTGTATGATCTACCCGATGGCCAGCGTCCGCGCGTGGTGGGCCATATGGATCAAGACGGAACTGAAATACTGCCTGGTTGCGGTGAGTTTGGAGCTGAGGAAATCGCCCGCGTGTTGGCCGGACGAATCTCCCATTTCCATACCAGCGAGAGGATTGCAGCCCGTTTGGCATTCTTGGATTCTAAGGCCCAGCGTGCAGCACAACGCCAAGATTTGGCTGTAACCCGTATGCCTTATTTCTGTTCGGGCTGTCCGCACAACACGTCGACCAAGTTGCCGGAAGGCAGCAGAGGGCAAGGTGGGGTTGGCTGTCACTATATGGCTACCTATATGGACCGAAACACCGATGCCCATACCCATATGGGGGGCGAGGGCGCGAACTGGATAGGGCATTTCCCATTCTCCAAAGCGGGCCATGTCTTCCAAAATATGGGGGACGGTACGTATTTTCATTCCGGTCTGTTGGCTATCCGCGCTTGTATCGCCGCCAAAGTCAATATCACCTACAAAATTCTCTACAATGATGCTGTTGCCATGACTGGTGGCCAACCCATCGATGGTGAATTAACGCCGATGGCCATATCGCGCCAAGTCTATGCTGAAGGTGTTCAGAAGATTGTGGTCGTCAGCGATCAACCCGACAAATATCCCGCCGACGCAAATTTCGCACCCGGCACCACCTTTGAACATCGCAGGTCCCTGGCCCGCGTGCAGCAAGAGTTGCGTGACATCAAAGGCGTAACAGTTTTGATCTATGACCAAACCTGCGCTGCAGAAAAACGTCGGCGGCGCAAACGTGGTGACATAGAAGACCCAGCACGACGCCTCTTCATTAACCACTTGGTTTGTGAAGGTTGCGGCGATTGTTCCGAGACCTCGAATTGTCTATCTGTTTTGCCGTTGCATACAGACCAAGGTGTAAAGCGGAAAATTGACCAATCTTCCTGTAACAAGGACTATTCTTGTGTTGAAGGATTTTGCCCCAGCTTTGTTTCCGTCATGGGCGGTGTTCCCCGTAAGGCGGCACCAAACGCTGATGCTCCTGCAAAATTACGTCTACTGCCAGAACCGAACCAAGTTCCATTGTTGGATGGCGACAACTTCGGAATTCTGATCACCGGTATTGGCGGCACTGGCGTCGTAACGATTTCCGCTCTTTTGACGACCGCCGCCCATATGGAAGGCAAGGCCTATTCTACGATCGACCAGTTCGGGATGGCACAAAAAGGTGGTGCAGTAACTTCTCACGTGCGCATAGCCCGCCATCAGAGTGACATTCAATCAGCCCGTCTATCTAGTGGTGGTGCAAACCTTATACTGGGTTGTGACAGTCTGGTTTCAGCCGGTGAACTGGCGCTCAATGCTATTAATCCTGGCGATACTCATGTCTTGGTTAACAACCACCAGGCCATTACAGGGCAGTTCGCACTTGACCCCAACCTGGCCTTCCCGTCGGATGATGTTGAAATGCGAATCACTGCTGAGGCAGGAGCTGGTAAAACCACATTCCTAAACGCCACACGTTTAGCCACGGCCCTTTTAGGCGACGCTATTGGTAGCAATTTATTCATGCTGGGGCATGCATATCAACAGGGTCTAATACCGGTAAGTGCAGATGCCATTGAAAAAGCCATAGAAATTAATGGCGTGGCTGAGAACATGAACAAAGCGGCGTTCTTGTGGGGTCGCCGCGCCGCGTTGGATTTGGAGGCGGTGGAAGCCCATGCTAGTCCCAATCAACAACCCGAACCTAACGATGATGAACTACCGGCGTTAATTGACAGACGCAAATTGGATTTGACCGCTTATCAGAGCGGCCGCCTCGCCCGAAGATATGCAACACTGGTGAATGAAGTGCAGGCCAAGGAACAGGAGGTCGCTCCAGGACATCAAGATCTGGCAATTGCCGTTGCCCGAAACTTGTTTAAGCTCATGGCTTATAAGGACGAATACGAAGTGGCCCGCCTGTACAGCGACGGCCGGTTCCAGGAGGCACTGACGCAACAATTCGAAGGTGACTACACTCTAACCTTCCATTTGGCGCCTCCCATTTGGAGCAAAATGGATGCAGAAACTGGCAAGCCCATGAAGCGGGATTTTGGACCTTGGATGGCTACGGTCTTGGGCTGGATGGCCCGATTTCGGTTTTTGCGTGGCACCCGCTTTGACATCTTCGGCTGGACCGAAGAGCGCCGGGTGGAACGGCGTTTGATCACGGAGTACGAAGAAGTGGTCAGAGAAATTCTCATAGGTTTAAAGGCCGACAACAGGTCCTTGGCCGTTCGTCTGGCGAAATTGCCGGAATTGATTACCGGTTTTGGTCACGTCAAGGCTCAGCATTATCAGGACACCTTGGTCTTGCGAGATAGATTGCTAACAGAATGGCGCAATCCTGGCAGCGGCCTGACTGAAGCTGCCGAATGACTCCCACGGATTTTCTGGGATGAATACTGTGTTAGAGTTGCTGACCGTGGTTGAGCTGTCGCAGGCCTTCCTCCTTGGAGAATTTGCACCGAAAGACATCATCAACGCTGGCCTGCTGCAACCCAGGACAATGAAACCCACCTTGAAAGCCTTTCAAGTCACCGATGTATAGGGCGCTCGAGATGCGGCTGCTGCTACTAACAAACGCGGGACCGCCGACCTGCTGCTGAGGCCAATGGAAGGTATTCCCATCAGCATTCAGGACATCATGGCCAGATACTCTTTTACATGCTTTTTTTTTGAGTTAATTCTGATATTTGTCTGCACACCCTAAGCTGCCCTCCTGCTGCATCTGGTTATCAATGCCCAAGTTTCTGAAGATCATTCTGCCGACTGTTATTGTACTAGCTATTTTCGCTGGCTGGCTGTTCGGATACGACGAGCCCCGGGTCCGGGCTGTTAAATCTCACAATGGATGCCCGGGCTGTGACTTGCGGGCGACGGGCCTATGGTGGACAAAATTGAATGGAGCAGACCTAAAGGGCGCGGATCTGCGTGGCTCTACACTTTTTTGGACGGAACTGCGTGATGCCGACTTGCGCGGGGCGAAATTTTCCCGGGCCAAATAGTGGTGGACCGATTTGCGCGGCGCGAAA
>CAZDQC010000008.1:27940-57505 GCA_964507245.1 uncultured Rhodospirillaceae bacterium | reverse complement strand
CGGCCAGGGTCGTGACAACATTGTGCCGTATCTGTTTTCTTAATCGTGCCAAGGAGGCAATTCCTATGAGTTACACGAGCGTAATGGTTATGGAATCAACGGCGACATATGCCGAAGGTTTGAGGAGTTTTAAAAAAAACGCGCAGCCAGGACTTGAAGCTGCCAAGAAAGCTGGGGTTTTGAATAGCTGGTCAGTGGTTCAAACTGGCAAACACTCCGGCTTAGCTATCTTTCAATATCCCAACAAAACAGCGCGAAATAAATTTTCTAAGGCAATGGCAGCGTCACGTGATTCCCAGGCCGAACAGTTGGGAATGCAGATATGGATTCATCACGGACCAGTTAAAATCAGCGGCTAATTCTTCTCCAAAACTAATGTTGTGACGCCCGTCTGGTGCCTTCAGACAATCCAGCCGCTGGACGGGCAATCTATTGGTTGCTGCCAGCGCAGCGACATACCTTTGCTACGCGCCTACTACGGGCCACGGGCAACTTAAAGTTGGTTCAGGTGGCAATGGCCCGCGAATACATTGCGGCGACCTCGAAGTACGCCCATGTGGGTACGGCGGATATCCGTCTAGGCATGTTAAAAGTGCCGTAATCTGGCCGCAGTAACTTGTCCGAAATCGAGAAAGTTGACGCCAAATCATAGAGTTAGGTAGCACAGGGTAGCGGCTCCCAAAGCAGATGCGCTACCTGGCTGCGCTACTCCCCGACGGCGGGTTTCTGGTGGTTTTGGCTAGTTTTGCCAACAGCGAAATATAGAACAAAAGGGGTTTAAAGGGACGCTAGTGAAAAGCCTGTCCACAGTCTGCCCACAGTAAAATTCCTCTGTTCATATAATGTTCGCCTGCTCCACCATCCCATAACCGCATCCTGACCTTACTATAATAGCCACCACGACGCTGCCCCCATCACGTGGTATTATTAATCCCTTGATCGGGTCATACCTGGACGGAATGGAATTTCGGATCATTTTTCGCCGGATTCACAACGACGAAACAAATTTGGTCTACTAATTCAAGAAGACGTCGAAACCCTACGAGGTTTTTTCGTCTGTCGAATACAGCCAATACACCAATAGAACAAAAAGGCCTTCTAAAGACATAACAAATAAAGCCGTGGGCGCCCCCCAGATATTAGCCATCCAACCTACATTAAAAAAGCCAATGGGGCCCGAACCGATGCACAAGGTCAACACGCCAAGTACCCGGCTACGGTACTCCGGCGAAGCCCCAAGGTAAGTTAATGTACTTTGCATCGCAGCAAATGAAGCACCGGCAACGCCTATCATGGTTAAGGTAATCGAAATTATAACAAAGGAATGGTGAGGTCCGCCAGCAACATATGATAAAATACTAAGGTAAAGTACTAAGAAAATATACGATATCGTACCCCAGAGATAGAGCTGGAAATAGTTTGTCGGCCGAGCCATCCACGCCACGAGCAATGCGCCAGTAAACGCCCCTAATCCTTCCACACTTGACATTACCCCAACCATGAATGGATCGAGACCCAAATTATCGCGACCTAGTACTGGAATCATAGAGGTAAAAGGAAAACCGAAAACATTGAAGGCAATGGTTATTACCAGGATACGACGTAAATTTCTGTCGCTAGCCACATAACGCACTCCGGCGTATAGATCGCTAATTAGGGTAAAAGAACCAGCCGAAGACGGACGATCAGGTACCCGGGCTAGCATAACGATGACGAGGCAAACGGCGTAGGCTAACCCGCTGAAAAAGAAAACACCGAATACGCCCATAAATTGCAGGGTGATGCCACCCAGCAACGGCCCGAGCATCCGGGTCGCATTGCCGGTCGCAGCATCAAGGCTCATGGCCGTCGATAACGCACCACCATATAGATCACCCAGTAGACGCCGTCGCACCGGCATATCCGTTGCCCAAAAAATGCCACTCAGAAAGGAGGCGACCACGATATGGTAAAATTCAAGTTCCCCCACCCAGGCCAAGCCGGCCATCGCACCTGATACCAATATGATCACGACAAGAGACCCTGCGAGCAGTATCTGGCGGTTCGTTCTATCAGCAATAACCCCAACCAGCGGCCCGCAAAGAGACAGCGGTAACATCCATAATAACGGTACGATGGAGACTAGTAGCGGCGAATTCGTCGTCTCGAAGGTGTAAACGCCAAGCGCAAGCAATTGAAACCATCGGACAACGCCAGTCACTCCGCCTACAAACCAGAACGACAAAAATTTTGGATCGTTAAGCGGTTTTCGCTTGTCGGCATCCGCCAGACGGGTGTCAGTTGTGGTACTCAATCAGCTACACCACTACCCTTTCCGGCTAGTAAGGGTGGATCGTATTGGCGAAAAAGAAGACTTTGCTGGTAACCTGTCATCACGTTATAGAAGTTAACCGCATTAAAGGTAGTTTACTGCAATCTGGTCTGATCGCGTATGGTCTTTTCAGAAAGCGGTTTTCCGTTATTTCAGGTATTTAGTTGCTGCTGATTGTGACCACAGAGATTTTATGTCGAATCTAAAACGTAAGTTAAAATTTATCATGGCGGCCGTTCTTATAGGTGCTCTTCTAACCCTAAGCTATGAGGCATTCTACTGGTTTACTCATGTCTACGAGGATAATGCTAGAATCCAGACAGACATCACGAAAATTTCCGCACAAGTTGATGGCAAGATTGAGGATGTCGTTGTCAAAGAAGGCTCCACAGTTAAAAAGGGCCAGCTTTTGGTGATACTTCACCATGAGGATATCCGACTGAAAATCAAGTCCTTGCAGACTGACCTATCCCTTGAAAGAGCCAAGCGGACTCGGCTGGAGACTGAAAAGTCTGTTTTCATAACAGAACTCAATTTCAAACTGGAAACTCAGCAAGTGAAGATCCGGGCGTTGAAGCAGGAATCCGTGGCCATCAATAGCAGACTCAAACTAGCTGACCGAAACCTTGCGCGCGTCAAACTTTTGGTAAAACGAAAACTGACACCGGAAACAGAACTCATCACCGAACAAGATAAAGTTCTTTCCTTGGAAGGGGAAGCAACACTTCTCGCCGGCCGAATTTCAGTTGCGCAGCAGGAACTGAACCAACTGAAATCTACACGCAACAAAGTCTCGATCATTGAAAACCAGATAAGTATTTCAAATATCGAACAAACTCAGATTGAGGATTCAATCAAGCAGCAAGAGCTCCGGACCAGCTACCGGCACATTACCAGTCCTATCGACGGCGTAGTTGGCCGAATTATCAAATTCCGCGGGGAGTATATTGAGGACGGCGTGAACATTTTGATGCTCCATGATCCAAATCTTTACTGGGTGGAGGCGTATATTGATGAAAGCCAGCTCCGCCATTTACGTTTAGGGCAAGAAGTACTTATCAACTTGGAGGCCCATCCTTTCGAGGATTTTCACGGCAGGGTAAAGCAAATAGGGAGGATCACGACGACGGAAATGGGTATCGGCTCTAAGGTGAACGCCAATAGAAGCTTTGGCAGTTCGAATGAACGTGTATCAGTGCGCATTTCAATAGATGATCCGCCACCTAAACTGACACCCGGCATGCGTGCCGACATCAACGTTCGGATTTATGACTCGATCAAATTATGGTAGGGCTGGCAATTAACATTGGTGCATAAAAGGGTGACAACCACACTTGTGATAGGCCGGCAACGACCATCTAGTACATAAGAACGCCGTAAACAAAACATTCGCTGCAGCGATGAATTAAATTGCCGCCTTCATGTGCCCTTTTTACCGACTCTTAATTACCACTGTACCGAAACTCGAGCCAATTCGGAATTGAGACATTAAGGATCCGCCGCAGCCGACAGCACTTTCTCACCCCACAGCTCTGCAACTTGTTCTCTACTATAATATCCCTGACGCAAGTCTTTTTCGATTAAGGCTGGCTCTCTCAAATTCGCCTCACCGAAACCACCGCCTCCAGGTGTAGAGACGTGAATGACGTCTCCCTCTACGACCTCGATGCCCTGATCCTTGGACAAATGGGGAGGTGTATAAATAACCCCATTGCGTTCCACGCGCACCTCATTCACAGCACCATCCTGCCCCCCCAGGACGCCCTGAGGGCCATATCGCCCATGATCCATGACGAATGATGCCCGGCCCCAGCCTCTGCGTAGTTCGACCGCATATCTAACACCAAATCCGCCCCTATACTGTCCAGATCCGCCGGATCCTTCACGCAAGGCAAATTCCCTGAAAAGCACAGGATAACGCTGTTCCAAAATTTCGACCGGCTGCATGGTGGATATGCCGATGGTGGAACATCCATTGCTTAGCCCGTCCATCCTCTGACTACCACCATAACCTCCCCCGGTGAAGAGGTACATAACAAAGGGTTTGTCTCTGCGTTGATCAATTCCTCCTAAGGCAAAGTTGCCAGAAGTCCCGGCTGGCGCAGCAAAAAGGCGGTCCGGCAAAGCGGTCACAAGAGCAGCAAAGACGGCTTCCGCAATTCTCTGGCTGACTTCGGCAGCGCAGCCGGAAACAGGTCGTGGATATTCGGCATAAAGAAATGTTCCGACTGGATCAGTAATATGTAACGGTTCGAAGGTTCCTGCATTAATGGGAACCTCGGGGAAGATATGCTTCATAGCCAAATAAATAGAGGATCGCGTAGTTGCAATTACTGAATTCATCGGCCCCTTGCAAGGTGGACTGGATTGGGACAAGTCGAAATACAAATCGTCATCCCGCTTTTCGACGGTCAAATCAATTTTGAGGGGTTCATCCACAACGCCATCAGAGTCTACCCAACTAATTCCTTGATAGGTGCCATCGGGTATGTGGGCAATGGCAGCTCTCATCTGCCGAGCGGCCCGACCCCGCATCTCATCAATCGCCGCCTCGACGATTTCATGGCCGTAGCGGTCCAGAAGGGCAGTCAAGCGCCGCTCGCCAATCCAAAGGGCTGCAACCTGGGCCTTGATATCGCCTAGGGTTTCGTTTGCTACGCGAATATTGGAAAGCAAAATGGCTTGGATTTCCTCGTCCAGTTGCCCCCCCTTATACAATTTCACTGGCGGCAGACGTAGCCCCTCCTGTTCCACTTCAGTCGCATTGGCCGAAAATCCACCGGGAACGGCTCCGCCGGTATCCCGCCAATGCCCGGTATTCGATAACCAGCAAAATATCTCCTCTTTATAAAAGAACGGCATGGCCATGCGGACGTCCATTAAATGGGTGCCGCCCAGATAAGGGTCGTTCACGATATAGATATCGCCAGGTTGTACATTCTTTGCCTGGGAGATAACATTACGGGTGGAAAACTGCATGGTGCCGACAAAGATAGGCAGACCAAGCTCCCCCTGGGCAATCAGCGCGCCATCATCCCGGTGATAGATCCCGTCCGACCGATCCATAGCCTCGGCGATGACGGGACTAAACGCGGCTCGCTGGAAAGCCAGGTCCATCTCGTTGCATACTTGGTTCAGACCATTTTGTAGAACCGCTAGAGTAACGTGATCTAACGTTGGCGTATTGTTCTTGCCCATGGCTTTATCCTTTGAACGCTGGCGGAACATTGATCAACAAATTGCCGGATAAATCGATTTCAATTTCATTCCCAGGTTCGACAACGATGGTGGTATCGAGTTGTTCCAGAATGGTCGGCCCAGAAAAAACCGTACTCAACGGCAAAGCGTCCCGAGAGATAATAGGTGTTTCCACCCAACCACCAGGAAACCAGACATTCCGGCGACCAGTTTCTGCAGCCACGATGTCTGGCACTCTTTTATCGGGATCCATCAATGCTGACAAAGCGACCTCTCCCCTTCGGCCGATTACTGCTGTGTGTAGGGACACGAGAACGGCATTAATTTCCGGTAAATGCAGAGAAAACCGATTGAAATACGCTTCTTCAAATGCCGTCTGCATATCCTCGCGCGTGATCGTCCCGCTATCGAGGGCAATTCTTAGAATATGGCTTTGGCCCTGATACTGCATCTCAGCCGCATGTACGACCACTTCTTCTGCAACAGCGACGCCTTCAGAAAGAATGATCGCGCGTCCCTGTGCAACCTGTTCAGCCATGATGTCATGAACCGTGCCCATTTCGACGTCCGACAGGGGTTGGTTGAGAGTATTGACAAAATCGTGACGCACATCTGCCACCACGCAGCCAATTGCATTTGTAATTCCAGGCCGGGCAGGAATTATGACCTTGGGGATAGCCAATTCCGCCGCCAGGGCCGTGGCATGAAGTGGCCCAGCACCACCAAATGCAAACAACGCGAAATCACGTGGATCATGACCCCGGGCTAAACTCACCATACGAATGGCGCCAGCCATCCGATCGTTACCGACACGCAAAATGGCCGCAGCCGTCTCTTCCGCATCCAGTTCAAGATGGCGACCCACTCGATCCACTAGACGCTGTCGCACATAGTCAAGCGAAACCGGGTGATCAACAGCCAATAGGGCTTCCGGGTTCAATCGTCCAAGGACCAAATTTGCATCAGTAACGGTCGGTGCTTCGCCGCCCCGCCCATAACAGATAGGTCCAGGTTCGGCACCGGCCGATTGAGGGCCCACTTGGAGAATGCCCGCATCATTAATGAAGGCGATGGAACCACCCCCTGCACCAATGGAATGGACATCCACCATGGGCACATGGATCGGCATACCATACTCAAGTTGAAGCTCCGATGAGGTCGATGGTATACCACCTTTAATTAGCCCAACGTCCGAAGACGTGCCGCCCATATCGTAGGTGATAATATCGGTGAAACCGCTACGAACGCCCGTATAGGCCGCTGCCATAACCCCCGACGCTGGTCCTGACATAACTGTATTGATGGCAGCGTCCGAAACGATGGATGAGGATATGGTGCCTCCATTCCCTTGCATCACCAAAAAATCTTGGTCGTAGTTTTCTGTTCTTAATTCATCTCGCAAACGGTCCATATATTGCGCAAGGACCGGGCGAATGGCCGCGTTAACCGCCGCGGCCACTCCCCGTTCGTACTCGCGGAACTCCGCTAAAATAGCACTACCCACCGTTATGTATTCATTCGGCCAACTCTCCGCTGCAATTTCTGCCGCTCGTTTTTCATGGCTATCGTTTGCATAGGCGTGCAAAAAATGAATAATTAAACTTTCGCAACCGTGCTCTGCCAAGTATTGCGTAGCCTGGCGAACACCTTTCTCATCAAGTGGCGTGACGACCCCCCCGTCGGCATCCATCCTTTCATCTACTTCCAGCCGGTATTCGCGACATACCAATGGCTCAAAACTCCCTATCAAACCGTAAGGGTTTGGCCGGGTACGACGCCCTAATTCCAAGACATCTCGAAATCCTCTGGTTGTGATCAGCCCGCAGCGGGCTATCTTTTTTTCCAATAAGGCATTGGTTGTTGTTGTCGTGCCATGGATTAACAACGACAATTCGCTACAGTCCGCGCCGGCAGCCGTTACCGCCTCCATGACACCGACGGCTTGGTTGTCCGGCGTCGACGGCACCTTGGAAATGCTAACTTCTCCAGCCGCCTCATCCAGCAAAATAAGGTCAGTGAAAGTTCCGCCAACGTCACAACCGATTACTTTACTCATATGTGCCGTTCTCCACTCAACAAATCCTCAGTGTTTACGACCCCTACAGTGGCCGCCTGATCTCCCAAGACAATCATTGCGCCGACGATGGCCCCTTTATCAAGCAGGCCCCTCGCCATGTTAACACCCGACAGAACTGCGGAACGCCGAGCTCCAACGGACATCGGGGCGACGGCAACGGTAACCGGAATACTCCCCAGATCGGTATCCGGGTCCAATTCATTTGCTGCAATCCGTTCGATGGCAGGATGGTCAACATCTACCCAATTGGCAATAATCGTTGCGGCTGCATCAGCTTGGGCTGCTGTTGGGGACAGCACCGTTACAGCGTCAGCAATGCCACGAGAAAAACTGCGGCCTCGCCACCCAGATGTAGCGACTCCGCGAACCGGCATTAAATGATCTAAGCGCACCTGCCCCGCTAATCCTGTGCACGAGATGTCTGCTATCACGCCGGCATTAAGGTGACTATGAGGGGATAGATGCAAAGCAATGTCGCCGCCATTATTGGCATACGCTTTCACCAAGGTTCTGCCGTCAACCGCCGCAGCCAGCGTTCCGTCCGCGACGGCTCCGGCAACCGCAGCCATGGGCGTTACATAATCATCGCGCAACGGCCAGACCGCCCGCGTCATGGCTTGCGCAACCGGACCACGCAGCAATGGGTAGGCCCCATTGATAGGTCGCCTCAAAATTTCTAATTCGCCAACCAATTCATGCAATATATTTTCAAAAAAGGTCGCAGCCTGCTCAGCGGCCTGCAAAATTTCGTTAACAGGCCCAAAATACTCCATTATCAGATGAATAGGACCATGACGCAGATGTTGCCGACCACGATCATCCTGCCAGGATTCAGGTCCCGTCACGAAGTTTGCCCAGGTGTCAATGGCCAGGGATTTTCGCCTTGCCAGGGAAGGCTCCTGGCCTTGCCATCGGAAAGGATGTCGTCCAGGTCGCGTAACGCATCCATATGCCCCCCCATGGCCCGGTAGTCGGTCAAGGGTACGGTAAACTCTATAGGCGCGACCAAGGCGGGCGTTGGTACATAGCCGAAAGAGCCCTTGGGCATGCGGATCACATCGACCATCAACGTAATGCCGCCGCCTGGCCAGATATAAACCGGCGCGCCACCACAGCTGACTTTGGTTATGCGCTCGCGAACCGAACGAGTAAGCCGCACGGGATTTTCCGTTACTCCAGCCCTTAGGGAACCACCGGCCCCCGCCATGAACAAAACACTGCATAAGGCCGGTTCGCAATTCTCGGCAATCCGGTCAACGACAACCTGCAGTTCGGGTGGAATTGCAGCGGATTTTGGCCGGAGGTTATCGTCTAGAATAAAAAAGGCGGCGTCCTCACCAGTGGTACTCACCATTAATAACCGTAAACCGGGCCAGGCATTTTTAACCTCAACACGGTCGATAATTGACAACGGATCATGAATATCCGTACCTCCCCAGCCATCCCCGTGGCCGGCGACCTGAAAATATCGGCCAGGGGTGGACCGGCGTCCACGCACTCGAATTCCCGCCGTGGGCATATCCAGGAATTTACCAGCTTGGTGTTCACTTAATACGCCTGTTATGTGGTCATCCACCACGATAACCTCGTCGGTGTGACCATGCCATTGCGGCGCGAACATGCCGATGGCAGCCGATCCGCAACCGACCCGCATCCGCACTTCTTTTTCATCATCAACGATCGGCGGTTTGCCCGCCTGCACTACTACCTTAGCACCACCATCTACTTGCAATTCCGCTGCATCACCCTGACAAAGAGCCAGCATCATCTGGCAGGTCATGTTGCCTTCTTTTTTACTGCCTCCGGTCAAATGACGCACACCACCGAGCGCTAGCATCTGACTACCATATTCTGCGGTTGTGACGTGACCCACCTCCTCGCCTTCACAGCGTACAGGCTGTTGTTCCCCACCCAGGAATCGATCGGTATCGATCTTTACTTTTAAACCGCAGTAACTAAATATGCCCTCCGATACCACCGTCACCATATCTACGCCCGCTGGCTTCGATGCGACCACAAAGGGCGCCGGCTTGTAGTCGGGATAAGTAGTGGTGGAGCCGACCCCGGTTACAAAACTCTCCGCACCCTTAACCAAGGTCCCATCCCAACCCGCCACGTCCTGCAAAAACGGCACCATGGCGCCATCCTGGTCTACGGCGCGCTGGGCTACCAAAAGCGGATCAAGGCGGATCAACTCACCCCCTTGGTTCGCATAACGATCACAGGCCCCGGCACGGCCCTCGCGAATTCGGCAAAGAACGGGACAGGCGTCGCAGCGCACCAGGTCGTCCGTCATTACGCCTCCGTCCGCTGTGGGTCTTGGGCAAGAATTGCTTCACGAAGTCGGTGGGGCGTTGCTGGCACCATTTGCATCCGGACACCGGTCGCCGACTTGATAGCTGCTAAGATGGCCGGTGCCGTGGGGACCAGACCAGGTTCTCCCACTCCCTTGGCTCCGTATGGTCCGTTAAGATCTGGATCTTCTACTAGGATGACCTCGATTTCCGGCATGTCACCGACCGTAGGTATTAGATAGTCATGCAAGTTCTCGGTATGACCGGGAAGATACTCTTCCATCAAGGCCAATCCAAGGCCCTGGGCGATGCCGCCATGGATCTGCCCTTCAACCAGAGTAGGATTAATCGCCTTGCCCACATCGTGAGCGGCAACCATGCGGAGCGCCTTGGTAGTACCCAATTCCATATCCACCTCAACCACCGCCAATTGCGCTGCGAAGGCATAAGTACCATAGGGCTCGCCTTGCCCCTGCTCGTCGAGGGGAGTTGCCGGCGGGTCAAAAATTCCTACACCGGCAAGCACGACACCGTTATCATCAGATTTCAACCTCGTTAGAGAAATCTCGGTTTCTCCAACCGACAGCCCGCCGTTTAAAATTTGAATAGCAGCATTCTCAGCGGCATTTGCGAGACGCAAAATTTGTCGCCGTAAATCCTGTGCGGCCAGTTCCGTCGCCTTGCCAGTAACATAAGTTTGCCGCGAGGCAGATGTCTTGCCCGCATCGGGAGTTAAATCCGTATCACCTGTCACTTGTTCGATATGATCAATCGAAATACCCAGGGCATCAGCACAAATTTGCCGCATGATAGTATCACTGCCCTGCCCGATATCAACGGCGCCATTGTATAACGTTATCCGTCCCCCTCCGGACAAAGTCACCCTCACCTCCGACGGATTACTCATACCTGTATTGCCACAACCATACCACATGCAACCGAGCCCTACACCTTGTCGCTGGCTCGGATTATTCTTGTTATGCACTTGAACAAGCTGGAGTGCCTGGCGCCAATGTGGCCGCAAAGCATCAAGGCACTGATCCAACCCAGCACTCGCCTGCAGCAGTTGCCCCGTCGCCGTCCGATCACCAACGCGCAATGCATTCTTGTACCTAAATTCTAGCGGATCCATTCCTAATTGTTCCGCAAGCTCATCCATTAACGCCTCGTGGGCAATAGCAACTTGAGGAACCCCAAAACCACGAAATGCCCCACTCGGTGGCCCATTGGTCAAGATCGCCCGAGCTTTTATTTGCGCGGTCGGCCATGAATAGGGACCGCCTCCGTGCACGGGGACCCGACCAGCCACGGTTGGCCCCCAGGATGCGTAGGCACCGGTGTCAAAATCTGCAGTCATTGTCATGGCCCGCAAATTGCCTTCAACGTCACATCCAAAAGATGCGTTAATCTTCGCGGGATGGCGTTTTGTTGTTGAGGTCATGCTTTCCGGTCTATGAAAAACACAAGCTACTGGTCTGTCTAGAGACCAAGCTGCAATTGCCAGCATGGGTTGTATGGATTGATCTAGTTTTCCTCCAAAACCACCACCACAAACTGTTGGGACGATCTGTACTGCCGTTGGGTTCAAACCCATGATTGAGGCGACTTCGTCACGGTCCATATACGGTGTCTGGGTGGTGACCTGAAGTTCCAACCGATCCCCTAGTCGTCGTGCATAACCTGCCTCGGGTTCTATATAGGCATGCTCTACGTAACTGGTCCGCCACTGCCCTGTTACAACTTTATCGCAGCTACCTGGATTAGCTATTCCCTTGCGTAATTCTGAAGCTATCAACAGGTTCCCCGGCCTGTCTTCGTGCAGTTGACGGGCGCCGTCTTCCTGAGCAGCGTCGAGACCAATGATGGGTTTCATAACGTTGTAAGCTATCGGAATTTCTGCGTCACTGATGCTATCCAGCGTCTCTCGTTCCCCGACCAGGGCCATCACCGCCTCGCCGCGAAACCTGATTTGATCAATAGCGAATACTGGTTGATCCTTTAGGTCGGGATAAATACCGAAGCATTTATTGCCAGGGATGTCTTTCGCCGTCAGCACCTTGACTAAGCCCGGATGGCGTTCAATTAGAGGCGCCAAATCACCAATAGTAAAACGCGCCGCCGTATGAGGGGAACGGACGGCGCGTAACCATAAAGCGTCATTAGGAATGTCATCTGCGCCGAACTTGGCCATGCCATTCAGTTTCTCAATGACATCTGTGCGCGGCAATCGAGCACCAACCGCCGGGCCAACGAGTGGCTCCTCCGGGACAGGATCGTTCCCAGCGTCCAATACTGCTTCCACTATATTTTGGTAACCGGTGCAACGGCATAATACGCCGCCAAGGGCATCCAATACCTGTTGCCGTGTAGGGTTCTGGTATGCGGCAGCAATTTCGGTTGCCGCCGATAACATACCCGGAATGCAGGCACCACACTGTACGGCCCCATGACGCAAGAAGGCATGCTGTACCCGGTTCAGAAATCCATTAGACATCATGCCGTCGGCGCTAACTACAAGACAGCCTTCAATACGTGCCGTAGGGACCAGGCAGGCACAAACTTGCCGCCCGTCCAACAGGATGGTGCAGGCACCACAATCACCTGCGTCACATCCCACCTTCACACCTGTAAAACCGAATTCCTCTCGCAAAGTTTCTGACAGTCGTGCCATGGGCCGCAGAAGCGCCTGGCGCTGCGCACCATTAAGGTAGAAATTCAGTTCAATCCGGTCGAGGTTCATGCTGTCAATTCCGACAACAATCGCCTGGTCAAAATCAACGCGGCGTCCAGCCGGTAAACGGCTGTGCCGCGATGGTCATCAATGGCGGAAAGATGTTGGAAATGATCCGACCGAACCAAATTTGGCGAAAAACGCCGGCCTGGTAATTCAGCTTCTAAATCCGACAGAGAAACCGCCGTTTCTGAGCAGGCTCCGACAGAGATGTGAGCGTGGCGCACCTTACCGTGTTCATCTAGGAACAACAGTCCGGCAACCATAACGACAGAAATCACGAGATATTCGCGGGCGCCAAGCTTCAAGAAGCCCGCACGTCCTTGTCCTAATTTCTTAGGGATCAAAATATCAGTCAGCAGTTCCCCGGCTTCCAATGCGGTCCGCCGATTGCCCAGGATAAACTTCGATAATGGTAACTCCCTTTTCCGAGTTTGCGTTTGCAGAACGACACGCGCATCTAAGGTCAACAAGGGTGGAACACCGTCCGCCGCCGGAGAGGCATTACACAAGTTACCGGCGATGGTCGCGCAATTCTGAATCTGCTGTCCACCAACCTGCCTAGCGGCGGCCTTAAGACCATCAAAACAGCTGGGCAATTCCGTCTCCAACAAATCCCGCCAAGTGGTCATGGCGCCAATACGCCAATAATTGGCGTCTTGCTCTGAGTTGATACCAGCCAAATTTTCAATGGCGCTCAAGTCGAGTATATCATTACTACTGTATTGGGCGACCTGCGCCGGATAATAATCCGTAGCACCGGCGATGACCGTGTATTTGTGGCCAGCTAGGGCCGACAATGCGTGCTCTAATTGTGTCGGCCGAAGGTAGCTTGCCATGCAGAAATCCTATGCTAGGTCTCAAGCGCCGTCCATAACGCCCAGCATAGACGCCACTGTGATTTCCTTCTCCCGTGGTGCCCCGGCCCTCGCCTGCGCCACTTCATGAGCATCCAATACTTTCCAATCTGCATAAGAAATGGCCCGAATGTTCTTTTGTACCAAAGCAGCCATCAGCGCCTCTCGGCCAGGTTTCGATCCAGCAGAAAAATCTTCAAAAATTTGTCGCGCAGCTCCTTGGCCATCGGGTCGGTTTGTGCCAATTACACCTGTCGGGCCTCTCTTTATCCAACCTACTACATACAATCCCTCACCGGCCCGTCCCTCATCGCTTACGGCTACACCCCAGTCGTCGTTAAAAGGCAATCCACTTAATCCGGAGGACCGATAACCCACGGCCGGTAGAACTAAATTCGTTTCAATTTCAAAATATTCCCCCATTCCTATGGCCCGTCCATCGATGACCTCCGTCCGCTCCAGACGGATGCCTTCGACATTATCGCCACCTAAAATTTCCCGTGGTGCAGCATAGAACTGGAAATGAACCCGTTTCTCAAGTTCGTCTGGTTGACGCGGTTCAAATTCGCGCAATGTTGCCAGGTTCCGCTCTCGCAGACGCCGGTCCCTGTCCGACATATCTAATTCCGCAGGAACTGTATCTGGAATTTTAGTTCCAACAATTTGTGGCACACAGATTTCGAGCTTCCCCATCTCACGCAATTCCACATTAGTGAATTTTGCTTCCACAGGACCGCGGCGGCCCAGCATATAGACATCCGTAACCGAAGAAGCCAATAGGGTTTCTAGAGCAGCGTTGGTGATGTCCGAAGGAGATAACTCGTCCCGGGTCTTGACCAAGAGCCGCGCTATATCGATGGCCACGTTCCCATTTCCGATAACACAGACATTGGGAGATGCCAAATCCGGTTCAAGATCAACAAAATCGGGGTGACCATTATACCACCCGACAAATGCTGCTGATCCGACAACGCCTTTTTTATCTTCGCCCGGAATGCCTAACTTGTTGTCTTCCGGCGACCCAATTGCCAGGACGACGGCATCGTACATCTGGCGCAATTCGTCAAGTGAGATATCTTTGCCAATGTCCACATTGCCATAAAAACGGAACACGTCGCGGTTAGCCGTCTTGTCAAAATTTCTGGAAACATTCTTAGTCTTTTGATGATCCGGCGCAACGCCATAACGGATCAAGCCATGAGGAGCGGGTAGACGCTCGATCATATCGACCTCAACATCCTCACCTGATTTCCCCAATGCCTCGGCCGTATAAAACCCACTTGGACCGGAGCCCACTATAGCCACGCGAATGGGCATGGACTGCCTCCCCGTCGATTTTGTTTTTCTAACTAGCCTTCAACAGTCCAGGTCGCGCCGCCACGCAGCAAATTGTTCATGTCGGCTTCCCCATTCGCGGCGACTGCTGCGTTGACTTGTTCATGTACAGCAGCGTCGTAAGCCTGAGCTGGTTCGCAATACAATACACCCACGGCGACCGGGAAGTCCGGATTGTGCATCCCCGCCAACAGGACGGCCATGACGTGGTTGGTTTCATCATGAACCAACAAGTCGCTTTCACTGAGGCCGCCGACTCCTAATTGTACGGCTTCCAATTCCATGGCGCCGGGCTTCATCCTAATACCCTTATCGTTGTCTTTTCCAAACATCATCGGTAGGCCATGCTCCAACACAAGCGTGCCATCGGCAGCGGTTAATTTTTCAGCAAAGGATGAGAAAACGGCGTCGTTATAGACGATACAATTTGTGTAAATTTCCACGAAGGACGCACCTTGATGGGCATGGGCCCTTTGCAGTACTCCGGGCATATGCTTCTGCTGAGTATCCACTGCCCGGGCTACGAATGTTGCGTTTGCACCCAGGGCGAATAAACATGGCGACACCGGCCGATCTATAGAGCCCATGGGTGTCGACGGCGATCTGGTACCCTGTTGTGACGTCGGTGAATACTGACCCTTTGTCAGGCCATATATCTCGTTGTTGAACAGCATTATCTGCATATTCACGTTGCGGCGCAGGGCATGCAATACATGATTACCACCAATTGACAAGCCATCGCCGTCTCCAGTGACTAACCAGACATCCAGATCCGGATTAGCCAATTTAACACCCGTGGCAAATGCAGGCGCCCGACCATGGATGGTGTGAAAACCATAAGTTGACATATAATAGGGAAACCGTGATGAACAGCCGATGCCAGATATAAACACAACGTTCTCGGGCGGTGTGCCTATATCAGCAAGTGCCTTATGCACCCCTTTCAGAATGGCGTAATCGCCGCAACCAGGACACCAACGAACTTCTTGATCGGAGGCGAAGTCTTTTGCCTTTAGCGGCGTAGCTGGGGCGTTCATTTTGCGTCTCCCATTTCACCATCTAGGCGCGATTGAATAGTTTCCTCGATTTCCGAAATTTTAAATGGTTGCCCAGTAATTTTGTTAAGAGGTTCCGCCGCTATCAGATATTTAGCGCGCAGAACTGTGACTAACTGGCCATTATTCATTTCCGGCACCACAACCTGCTCGAAACCACTCAACAGGTCTCCAAGATTGCGTGGCAAAGGCCAAATATGACGCACATGCACGTGACTCACATCGTATCCCAGGTCGCGCATATTACCCACCGCGCGGCTGATTGGGCCGTAGGTTGAACCCCAACCAACCACGGCCAATTTGCCACTATCTTTACCCTGTTCGACCGCCTGCAGAGGAATATCGTTGGCGATACCGTCGATCTTGGCTGCCCGTAACTTGGTCATGCGCTGATGGTTCTCAGCGTCGTAGGAAATGTTGCCTGTACCATCGGCCCGCTCGATACCACCAATGCGGTGTTCCAGACCTACTGTGCCCGGTTTGGCCCAAGGACGGGCGAGGGTGTCTTCATCGCGCACGTATGGCATGAAACCGTCTTCGCTAACTTGATCGGCATCAGCGAATATCACTGGGAACGGCTCAAAGCTGTCAAAATCTGGAATTAACCATGGTTCGGACGCATTACCCATATAGCCATCACTCAATAACATGACTGGTGTCATGTATTTTGTGGCTAGGCGCACCGCCTCAATACCCATATCGAAACAATTCGCGGAAGAGCTCGCCGCCAGGACTACAAGCGGCGCATCTGCATTACGTCCATAAACGGACTGGTAGAGATCTGATTGTTCCGTCTTGGTCGGCATGCCTGTGGACGGACCCGCCCGTTGCGAATTGACTACGATCAGCGGAAGTTCCGTGCTGATGGCCAAGCCAATCGCCTCACCCTTTAAGGCAATTCCAGGTCCGGATGACGATGTCACCCCCAGGGAACCTGCAAAGGATGCTCCGATGGCAGCGCAGACGGCGGCAATTTCGTCCTCGGCCTGGAAAGTAACTATATTAAATTGCTTCAGGCCCGCCAGGATATGTAGCAAGGTGGAGGCAGGCGTGATCGGATACGATGCCAAAACCATCCGCAAGTTCGCCAGTTTGCATCCCGCTGCAAGACCCCAGGCCAACGCCTCCGCACCTGTTACGGTACGATAAAGGCCGGGACTAATTTCTGCCTGACGAACGATGTAGCCACGCATGCCACCTGGCATTTCAGTCGATTCACCAAATATATGCCCGGCATTCAAGGCCGAAATATTGGCCTCTGCGACATTCGGGAGCTTAGAAAATTTGCCACGTAGCCAATCAATTGTCGGTGCCCGCTCACGATCATACATCCAATAAATAAGTCCCAGGGTCCACATATTCTTGGACCTCAGAGCTTCTTTGTTGGACAGTTCATGTTCCTTAACGGCCTCCAAGGTCAACTTGGAGATATCGATTTTTAGAACCTGGTAGCCATCTAGGGCGTCGTCTTCTAAAGGATCGTTATCGAAACCAGCTTTTTTCAGATTGCGAGCATTGAAGGTTCCCGTGTCGGCGATGATAGTGCCACCCGGTTTGACGTCGGAAAGATTAACCTTCAAGGCTGCCGGATTCATAGCGACTAGTACATCGGGGGCGTCGCCTGCCGTCACAATCTCACGGGCGCCAAAATTTATCTGAAATGCAGAAACCCCAAATGTTGTCCCGATAGGCGCTCGAATCTCCGCTGGGAAATCAGGAAATGTAGAAAGGTCATTTCCAGCCAGGGCCGTGGCCAACGTGAACTGACTGCCTGTCAATTGCATGCCATCACCGCTATCGCCGGCAAATCGCACGACGACCGACTCTACCTCCTCACGAGGTGTTTCGGTCGGTTCAAATTCTACTGCTGTGCTGATGGACATTTCTCAAACACTAACTACCATTGTTTTCGTTTTCCAAATGTAACGTTACCCAAGGGCAATACCGCCTACCATACGGCCCGTAGCTTGGCACCGAACTTTTCTTCGCGTATGCAATTAATCTCGAAACGGCATAGACCTCATGACGCCTTGGACGTCGCTAACCATCCGTATGAATTATGTAACTAATTCAGTTAACTTTTCAATAACCAGAAATGCCGAGAAAGACAAGTTTTCGCGACCGTTTCAGTGCTAACATTTGCAATAGCAACTGCGCCGTGTTGAAAACCCGCTCACCACTTCATTCCTCCTGTATATTAACCTGGGGAATTTAATCTAGAATTCGTGTTGCCTGCGTCTAAAAATTGGCAATTGGGGACCTTATTGCGAGAATCAGTTCGTCAACGTTATAGCTACCGTAACGAATATTTATGCGTACCTCTTCAAGAATCTCGACAAATTTCAGAATGGTGATGAAGGCGCCTCATTGCATCCTTCGCTGTTCAGAACAGTCAAACATTTTTCTTGGCCTCAGAAATTATAACCCCGGTACAGCCCAATTATCAGCAATCATAAGGGCGTACAGCTAGCGCTCGGCGATCGGGATAGACGCCACCATCACTTCCTCCGCAAACGGTAAGGAAAACAAACACTAGTGCTATGGTGCTAACCGTCAATTAGCGCCACGGCACGTGTCCAGCCCGCGGAGGCGCCTCTGATCTTCATTGGAAAACAGGCCACGGTAAAACCGCTATCGGGTAAGCTTTCCAGATTATGCAGTTTCTCCAAGTGGCAATAACCGATATTTCGCCCGGCCCGATGCCCCTCCCAAATAATCGCTGCATTCTTACTCTCTTGATAGCGTTCCGCCGTAAAACTGAATGGCGCATCCCAAGACCAAGCATCCGTGCCAGTTAACCGTACGCCCCGTTCCAGAAGGTACATTGTCGCATCCAGGCCCATGCCGCACCCAGAATCCACATAATCGTCGCCGCCGAATGCTTTGCCGGCCGCCGTATTCACGACGATAATCTCTAAGGGAGATAGAGTATGGCCGATACGCTCAAGCTCCGCCTCGACGTCATCCGCTGTGATGACATAGCCATTATCAAAATGCCGGAAATCGAACTTCACACCCGGCTGGAAACACCAATCAAGCGGCACTTCATCAATAGTAATAGCTCGTTTATCGCCGTCCATGGTAGAGGCAAAATGGTAAGGAGCGTCTAGATGAGTACCGTTATGGGTCGACAGCGCAATATTCTCCACCGCCCAGCCTTCTCCATCAGGCAAATCCGCTTTGGAGAGGCCCGGGAAGAACGACGTCATCCCTGCAACAGACGCTTGATGATCAATGTATTCAATTTTTGGCTGCATACCTACAGGATCGGAGATTACATCGTTTTCAAGAAAAATGGATATATCGATAATTCTTCTAGTCATCGCGTTTTCCTGTTCCAGACAAGGTTCCATTCTTTATTATTTGTGACATATTTGTCGCAATACTCGACAAAAACACCACATACCAACCCATTCAATTTGCCTAGCGGGGATCGCCCTGTCAATTTACGCCGCTTAGCGTCAGTTTTCTGTTACGCTATGTCATCACGAAAGTTCAATCGTTGCAAAGTATCCGTGGCCGGTACTTGGCAAATGGTTGGGTTTTCAATTATTGAAGTAGTCTGGGACCAAATAAGATGCCTACAGGAACAGTGAAGTGGTTCAATCCTACCAAGGGGTATGGATTTATCGAACCTAGCGATGGCTCAAAAGATGCCTTCGTCCACATTTCGGCCGTTGAACGGGCCGGTTTGTCGACCTTGAATGAAGGTCAGAAGGTTGAATACGAACTTACGGCAGGCCGGAACGGCAAGTCAGCGGCAGACAATATCGTCGTCGTGGATTGACCTACTGGTGCCGGTTAGCACCACAAAAATATTACCCCAAAATTATCGGCGTGGTGCTGAGACAAATAGCGCTATTTTTATTTCGGCTAATTTCGGACCGAGTTGGCCTGTATTTACTATTGCGTAAACGCGACGCGAGAATGAAATTAAATTTTCTACAGGTCTACTGGGTTTGTATTTTGCAGAAATGCCATTCAGAAAATTTCGTGCTGAATAAGATCCCAACTAATTTAAATTCATATCTGACAAATTACGCATAACATAACAGATTTTAAACAATATTTTTCCTGGATTTAAACGATGCGTATCTGCCTTAAAAATCAATGGTCGTTTTTATCCACGAGAGATTTTAACCTTCACTTTGTACCTAGTGACGTGATTGCCCAAAGCTCTGACATAACCAACCTCCTCATTCCGTCAATTACAGTATTTCCCCATAAAAAATTTGATCAGCGTTAGTTGAGAGCTCTCGTTTTGGAAATGTCATTTCCTCCCTTCCTTCCGTTGACATGACGCCGGTGCGGGCGCAATTTGCGCCTACTAACTATATGGAGCCACGAACATGGAGCGTTCATTCGCGAAAGAGGTCAAACAATTGCGCCTGGGCACGGGCGAGACATTTCACGGCGAAGGTATCCTGGCCGTCACCAAGGCGCTTCTACAGTCGGGCGTCAGTTACGTTGGAGGCTATCAGGGTGCACCAATCAGCCATTTGATGGATGTGCTAGTTGATGCAGAAGACCTATTAAGCGAACTTGGTGTGCATTTGGAGACATCGACCTCAGAGGCGGCAGCTGCTGCAATGCTGGGGGCTTCCATCAACTACCCCTTGCGTGGCGCAGTGACTTGGAAATCAACTGTCGGTACAAATGTAGCCTCTGATGCCCTTTCCAATCTCGCCTCGGCCGGAGTTACAGGTGGCGCCATGATGATCCTGGGGGAGGACTATGGTGAGGGATCGTCGATCTTGCAGGAGCGCACCCATGCTTTTGCGACAAAATCGCAAATGTGGCTGCTGGACCCGCGCCCCGATCTGGAAACCATCGTCCGTCTGGTGGAAAAAGGCTTCGAGTTATCCGAGGCGTCTAATACTCCAGTGATGTTAGAATTACGAATTCGGGCCTGTCACGTGCACGGCGCTTTCCAAGCGACTGACAACAAGTCGGGCCAATACAACCGCAATCAAGTCATCCCCGAACCTGACCATGATTTCTCCCGCATCACATTGCCACCCTCCACGTACGCGCAGGAAAAGCACAAGATCGAAGTGCGTATGCCTGAGGCAATCAAATTCATCCGGACAAATGAACTAAACGATCGTTTCGACGGCGATATCGATGACGTCGGCATTATCTGCATGGGCGGCCTGTACAACGCCACCCTGCGTGCCCTGGTGCAGGCAGGCCTCGCTGATGCCCAAGGCAACAGCCGTATCCCTATTTTGGCTTTAAATGTAACCTACCCCCTGGTACCGGATGAAATTTCTGATTTTTGTGCCGGCAAATCTGCGATTCTGATGGTTGAAGAAGGCCAACCGGATTACCTGGAAGAGGCAATCAACGTCATTTTGCGCAAAGCTGATCTGCAAACCAAGGTGATTGGCAAAGGGCCCTTGCCAATGGCCGGTGAATACACGGCCGAGATAGTTCTACGTGGGCTTGCTGGTTTTCTGGAACAGGTCCAACCAGTTGGGATTGATGTTCAAACGGCAACGGCACCGGTGCGAGATCTTGACCTTCATAAATCCAGGGCCAGTGAGCTGTTGGGCGATATCGTGCCCACCCGACCGCCGACATTTTGCACGGGCTGTCCAGAACGTCCCCTTTTCAGCGCCATCAAGATATTAGAAAAAGATATCGGACCTACTCATGTTTCGTGTGATATCGGCTGCCACACTTTTTCGACGTTGCCGCCTTTTAATCTCGGCCATACCGTTCTTGGTTATGGCCTGGGCCTCGCCAGCGCCGCAGGGGTGGCGCCAAATTTTGGTAAGCGGGTTATCTCCGTCATGGGGGACGGGGGTTTTTGGCACAACGGCATCACGAATGGCGTTGGAAGTGCTCTGTTCAACAAGGCCGATGGAGTATTGATGGTCGTCAAGAATGGCTATACATCAGCTACCGGTTGGCAGTATCTACCCTCAACACTGCGGGCCCGAGCCGGCCGCCGCACTGGTGCGTCGATAGAGGCAGTGATTAAGAGCATGGGTGCACGATGGTTGCGCAACGTACCTAATTACCAGGTAAGTAGTGTCATGAAATCCCTTCGCAAGGCGCTTTTGGGTATGGAAAAAGGCCTTCGCGTCTTGGTTGCCGATAGCGAATGCCAGCTAGCGCGGCAGCGGCGCATCGGGCCAGAGGTGGCCGCTCGACTCCGTAATGGCGAACGTGATGTACGCACACGGTTTGCAATTGACGATGAAACCTGCACCGGAGATCGCGCCTGTATCAGGCTATCGGGCTGTCCGTCCCTAACCATAAAGGCCAACCCCGACCCCTTGCGCGATGATCCGGTTACGACGGTTCTGGACAGTTGCGTCGGCTGTGGTTTGTGTGGCGAAGTGGCTCATGCGGCCGTACTCTGTCCTTCCTTCTTCAAGGTGGATATCGTGCGGAATCCCAACCTTTGGGATCGTTTCAAGGACGGCTTACATCGCCGGGTTTTAGGCGATATGGCCAAGGTACAGATCTGAACCAATCTATGTCTAACCAAGCGAAACCGATTGGCCTGTTAATCGCCGCGATGGGAGGCGAAGGAGGCGGTGTCCTACGCCAATGGCTGGTCGATGCTGCCATGGCCCATGGCTTCGCCGTACAAAGCACGTCTATCCCCGGCGTGGCCCAGCGCACGGGTGCGACAACATATTACATTGAAATGCAGGCTGTGGAAGATGACCAGACTCGGCCGGTAATGTCGCTTTATCCGTTAGCCGGCAGCGTCGATATCATGGTGGCCTCGGAACTGATAGAAGCCGGTCGCGCCATGCAGAATGGTTTTGTCACACCAAATTGCACTACGCTAATTGCATCCACACATCGGGTCTATACTGTGACCGAACGGACCGCGATGGGTGATGGCCGGTTCGACGGTACCCGTGTCGTCAAGGCCGCGGAGAGCCTGGCTAAACAGGCTGTGCTATTTGACATGGACGCCATGGCTAAAACTCACAAAAGCGTGATCAATGCCGTATTACTTGGGGCAATCGCGGGGAGTGGCCGGCTTCCTATACCGCCTGAGGGCTTTGAATCGGCAATCCGGGGTACGGGGCGTGCGGTGGAACAAAATTTAGCCGCCTTCCAGGCCGGCTTTACAGCAGTGGAGCGGGGTGATTTGCAGGCCATCGTGCCGGACAGCGATCTTAAGCGTGCGTGGCGACCCGACCCACCTATGGTGGAAGAACTGCAACATCGCGTCCGGGAAGAATTTCCCCCACCTGCTCGCACAATTTTAAAGGAAGGCGTTAACCGGCTGTTCGACTATCAAAACCGAGCTTATGCGGAACGTTTTTTGCAACGCCTCATGCGAATTGAACGGGCCGAGTTGGCAGCCGGAGGCCATGGTGAATTAGTCCGCGATGTAGGCCGACATCTTGCTCTATGGATGAGTTATGACGACGTGATCCGCGTGGCGCAGACCAAACTGCGCCCGGAACGCCACGCCCGGATCCGTTCAGAGGTCGGCGCCATGCCTCACGAACCAGTACGTGTCCGGGAATATCTGAAACCGGGCCTAGACGAATTTGCGGCCTTGTTGCCGGCCTGGGTTGCTCGTCCTCTCACTACAGCCGTAGAACGCGCCGGAATTCGCAACCAACTGAACATCGGCATGACCGTGAATAGCACGGCACTGTGGGGCCATTTCGTATTACGCCTTTTGGCGTCTTTGAAACCCCTACGACCGTTCGGCTATCGCTTCAAAGCCGAGCAATCCTATATAGATGACTGGATTGATGATATCGCCAAGGCGTCCGAGCTGAATTTAAGCCTAGCGTCCGAGATCGCCAGTTGTCAGCGCCTCCTCAAGGGTTATGGCGAAACCCATCGCCATGGCTGGGATACTTTCTCACGAATTATGTTGACGTTGGTGAAACCGGCTTTGCGAGGTGAAAATGAACCCAAGGGCGCGGCCCTGAAGATCGCTTTAGCGCGCGAAGCCGCTCTAGCTGATCCCTCCGGAGGCGCCTTACAATCTGCACTAAATGTCGATAACCCTGTGGACTTGGCGGCGGAGTAACAATCTCACTATCGATTCAAAGCGGCACAATGATGTGAAATTCATGGCGCGCGCCAATATGGCTAACCCACATATCATGAGTGGAAGCTATTTTAGAAAGCACCACCTCTACCAAAGTAATGCGTAAACAACGCCAAAGCGCTAAAGCCAAACAAAAATATTATTGCCCTTTAAAAACTGGTGTGCGTTTTTCTACGAACGCCTGGGAAGCTTCCTTGTGATCTTCAGTCATACCAGTGCGCGTATGATGCCAAGCCTCTAAATCAAGGCAATCGCGCAATGTGCCTGTTTCCGCTGCATTCATATTCCGCTTCATATAGCCCAGGGCAATACTCGGACCGTTAGCCATTTTATCCGCTAGGGCCATAGTTTCCGATTCCAACTGATCATCAGATGTCACCTTGTTGAGGATACCCAGGGCCAAGGCCTCTTGAGCGTCGATCTTTTCAGCAGTGAAATACAATTCCCGCGCCTTGGATGTGCCTACCAGTCGGGTAAGAAAATAACTACCACCGAAATCTCCAGAATACCCTACGTTGGCGAAGGCTGACGTCATTCGCATAGTTTCCGAGGCAACCCGCATGTCGCACGCTAGGGCCAAAGATAAACCAGCACCGGCGACCGGACCTCGCACCATGGCAATTGTGGGCTTGGGCATTTCATGCAGCAGACGCGAGGTTTCCATCTTGGCGCGCAATGCACGAGCCTTGCCCTCCATAGTAGTGTCGGTGAATTCATTGCCCTCTGCCATGGCCTTGACATCGCCACCTGCACAAAAACCCCGGCCCGCTCCAGTCAGAATGACACAGCCGATTTCATCGTCATCCGCCAAACGGTTCAAAGATTCAACCAAGGCGTCCAGCATAGGGCCCGACATCGCGTTCAGGCGATCCGGCCGGTTCATAGTCAAAATTGCTACTCTACCTTCCTGTCGTTCCAAAAGATCTTGTGTCATTTGCTCGCGTCTCCTGCACTTGATTGCTATCATTGTTTAAAGGTTTTCTAGCATGCCCGAAGGGATTTGCACCAATTGCTGATTGACGCTGCTGGCAACAGACACGCTCCGGCCACGGAACTTACCCGCATTGTTTCCTTAGTCCCCAGTTTAACAGAATTGTTATTTGCACTGGAATTGCAGGATACAATTGTTGGTCGCACAAATTTTTGCGTTGAACCGAAAGGTGAGGTTAACTCGATCCCAGTGGTCGGCGGGACCAAGACATTTAATGTCGAAGAATTGGCAGCACTTCGCCCAACGCACGTGCTGGTCAACATTGATGAAACGCCAAAGGAACTCGCTGAACAAATCCAGGCGAACGATATATCTGTGGTCGTCACCCACCCCAACAAACCAGCCGATAACATTGCTTTATTTGGTTTAATGGGCAGTCTTTTCGGTCGACAGCAGCAAGCGGCGAAACTAATCGCCGACCTGCAAGGTGAACTAATGACAACCGGACAATGGCCAGAACGAAAGGTTCTTTATCTGATCTGGAAGCGGCCCTGGATGACCGTGTCCCAAGATACCTATATCGCGAATATATTGTCGTTGTTCGGCATGAGAACCCTCGGTCATGATGGTCGACGGCGTTATCCGGAAATCGACATTACATCGGCGTTGCTGACGAAAGCAGACCTCGTATTGTTTTCCACTGAGCCGTTTCCATTTGCGGCCAAACATATCGACGCATTCGCCAAGGAATTCGCTGTAAACACGTTGCCAAGGCTCCGGGCCATAGATGGCAAGATGGTATCTTGGTACGGTAGCCGGGTCATCAACGGTCTGCGTTATTTGCGAGAATTTACATCCCAACTGTAAGTTTTAAGAATACTCAGGTTGGAACCTTCAGGGTTAAACGTGGACTCTGATCGCACAAAACAAATCATTCAAACTGTTGTTGTGAGCTTAATCACCCCAGACCGCAACGCCTGCACAATCCTAATAGGGAACGGATCCTGCGCAATTACTAGGCATTGAGGATGGATATGACCTAACTCCAACCGCTCATCAAATCATGTTGGAGAAAGGTGACAAATGCATACAAGAACTGATCCCCAAAACCGGTAAACCAGGACCAACCAGACTTACACGTCCATGAAAGCAAAAACTTCCTGCGTTGCCTCGCCTAGGTCCGGAGCCTTCGTGCGGAATCCCGGCCGCTCGCCATCGAAAAGCAGGGGCAATCCAGTTAGCCTGAAACTACCGTCGGGGCTTGCCTGATAAATACCCGAAGCCACTGCCTGAGGGTGATCTACAACCTCGCCCAAATTCTGAATGGGCGCATTAGGTACGTCAGCCGCCGTCAGCAATTTGCTCCATTCTGCCCGGGTCCTTTTCTGCAAGGTATCATTTACCGTTGCATCAAACGTCGCTTGATTGGCCACCCGACCTTCCCCATGCATGAAATCTGGATGTTCTAACAAGTCCATGCGGTTCAACACCTCACAAAAACGTTTGAACTGCCCGGGTGTTCCAATTGTCAAGAGCAACAGACCATCCGAAGCGTGGTAACCGCTATTGGGTACGATCATGGGACCCTGGAGGCCGCTACGTGTGGGCCATGGCCCTCCGCCTTCATGAACAGCAAAAGACAATGATTGCCAGGCTAAAGCTGTTTCAAACATTGCTGTATCCACTAAACAGCCGCGTCCTGTCGTCTGCCGCTGGTGCAAAGCGGTCAGTATACCGATGGCCGCCCACATACCCGTCCCGATATCGATCAAGGGCACGCCTACTCGCACTGCATCACCATTCGCCTCACCGGTAGCGTCAGCAATACCAGAAAAGGCCTGGATTAGGGGATCATAACCCGGAGCATACTTTAATGGCCCATATGAGCCAAACGCGCCCATATTGCAGTAGATCAGTCGAGAATTTTCGGCCATCAGGGCTGGCCCATCCAAACCAAACTTCTCCACAACCCCAGGTCTCAAATTTTGGAAAACGATATCCACTTTCTCCGCCACCAGGTGACGCAGACGGGCCAAATCAGTTTCATCGGTAAAATCCACGGTGATAGAGCGCTTGTCGCGATTAAAGGCTTGAAAGGCAACCGCGGTTCCGCCTAAACGCTCCTGGCCCCATGTGCGGGAAGCATCGCCTACCCCCGGCGGTTCAACTTTCAATACGGTGGCACCCATGTCGCCAAAAATTCGGCCGGCGAAGGGACCCGCTATGGAGGACCCCATTTCAAGAACCGTCAAACCTTCCAGGGGCAATAGGCCTCTTATTTGTTCAATCATGTTACTAATGCAGTATCTCCACCGCCATCGACGTAGCCTCGCCGCCCCCAATACACAGCGTGGCAACGCCTTTCTCGCCTCCCGTCTTTTGCAAGGCCGCTATCAATGTTACCAAAATGCGGGCACCAGAAGCACCGATTGGATGACCCAAAGCGCAGGCACCGCCATGGATATTGACCTTGTCATGTGGTAGGTCCAAATCCCGCATGGCAGCCAAAGTCACCACAGCAAAGGCTTCGTTAACCTCGAAAAGATCCACATCTGCCTTGTCCCAGCCGGTCTTTTCGAACAAAGCGTTAACTGCACCAATTGGTGCAGTGGTAAACCAAGCTGGTTCTTGTGCGTGGGTGGCATGGCCGACGACGCGCGCCAAAGGGGTAAGCCCGCGCCTTTCTGCCTCTAACTGCCGCATCATAACCAGAGCCGCAGCACCGTCGGAAATTGAGGAGGAGTTCGCTGCCGTAACTGAGCCGTCCTTTGAGAAGGCAGGCCGCAGCGAAGGGATTTTTTCGATATTAGCATTGCCAGGCTGCTCATCAATTTCCACTACCCGTTCGCCCTTACGTTCCTTTACAGTAAGGGGAGTAATTTCGTTGGCAAAGCTGCCGTCTGCCGTTGCTGTCTGGGCCCGTTTTAAGGATTCTATCGCGTAGGCATCTTGCTGTTCACGGGTGAACTGATAGTGCTGGGCCGTGCGTTCCGCGAACACGCCCATAGCTAAGCCCTTGTCGTAGGCGTCTTCCAGGCCATCCAAGAACATATGATCCTTGATTTCGCCGTGACCTATACGAAACCCACTGCGCGCCTTTTCGAGCAGGTAAGGCGCATTAGTCATACTCTCCATGCCTCCAGCAACAATCACGTTAGACGTACCTGCGAGCAGCAGGTCGTGGCCTAACATGGCAGCCTTCATGCCGGAACCACACATTTTGTTGACGGTGGTAGCGCCGACTGAATCCGGGATGCCCGCGCCCTTAGACGCTTGTCGTGCAGGGGCCTGCCCCTGACCAGCGCCGAGGACATTGCCAATGATTACTTCATCTACGTCATCGCCATTTAAACCCGCACGCTGCAACGCTGACTCGATAGCAACCGCCCCCAGTTGGGATGCCGTTACAGTTGCTAAATCACCCTGCATGCCGCCCATGGGTGTGCGCGCGCCGCCGACAATGACGATGGGATCTCGGTCGCTCATGCTTTTCGCTCCTTTCGTAACCATATCTAATTTTGTGTTTGGTATAACACGCCAATCGTCTGGACAAGCGGTCAAATTGCCCCAGACCACCCACCCAGATCGCGAAAGCGCCTTTCGCCCAACACAAATTTTCCTCTGAAGATGCCTGTCCCGGCTTACTCCCATCGTACCAAAAACAACGAAAGCGACGGGACAAATGTGACGATGATTAAAACAGCAAAAATTAAGAACAAGAATGGCGCGGCACATACGTCCAAGGAATTCCTTGAAGACATTTTGGTAGCAAGCTTGACTTGTGTATTGGTCGACCGCCTCAGCGGATCAGGAATAATGACAGCTCCGGGATGAACACTACCAAAATTAATACTGCTAACATGAGACCGATAAAGGGGAGTACGGAACGGCAAATTAGCAGAAAATCTTCTTTAAAGGCAGTCATTGCGACGATCAGGTTGAGGCCCACCGGCGGCGTTATGAAGCCGATTTCCAAATTGACCACCATGATGATGCCGAAGTGAATGGGATCGATACCATAGGCCATTGCCACCGGCAGTAAAATTCCGGACAGCATAAGAATCGCTGAGCCGATATCAATCAGGCATCCGATGACCAATAAGAAAATATTAAGCGCGATGAGGAAGGTGATTTTATTATCAACGACAGTGGTCATCCATGTCGCAAAATCTTGCGGTACCGACTCGGCGGTAAGCAGCAGATTGATGGAAATAGCGATTGCAATGATCGGAAACAATGTACCTAAAAGGCGCGCAGTATCTACCGCTATTGCAAAAAAATCGGTTATACGGATTTCACGGTGGATAAATACTTCAACCAACAAAGAATACCCAACCGCCATCGCGGCGGCCTCGGTAGCTGAAAAGAAGCCGGAATAAATTCCGCCTAGCAATATTACCGGCGTCATCAGCGCAAATATTCCATTACGAAACGCTTGGATGGTTTGGACAAAATCGAATGGTTCACTCTGAATTTTACGGTTCGCAATCAAGGCATAAACGGACAGCACTCCCGCTAACATCAAACCAGGAATGATGCCCGCCAAGAATAAATCGCTAATAGATTTCTCCGTGGCGATGGCATAAAGGATCATGGGAATACTGGGCGGAATGACCACGCCCAAGGTGCCGCCTGAAGCCAATGCACCAAGCGAGAATTTTTTGCTATAACCCTCTTGAAGAAGAGCCGGATACAAGATTGAGCCAACGGCAAGCAGGGTCACGGGCGAGGACCC
>CAZDQC010000008.1:21583-27840 GCA_964507245.1 uncultured Rhodospirillaceae bacterium | reverse complement strand
AAACGCGGGCGCAGATGACTATTGGTCGCCGTGGCCAATGTGAATCCAAGAAAGCCGGCAAATATGGCGCCGAATACCGCCATTTTTTGCGAACCCCAAATGGTGCTAGTGAAAATTTCCCGGGCCACGATCTCGCTGAACAGTAGGCAGGCTACAAATGCGTAGGCGGCGACGGCCATTACAGCTTCGATCCGGCTCAAATTGTTTAGGAACTTTGCCATAGTTTGCCTTTACAGCATTTGAAAAAGCATACCATGTTGCATGACGCTAAAGTTAGTAGTAGCAGGTTTCACCGGCAACACAAAGACGGGATTGGACTTATGACATTATTCTGCTTGAACATGTCCCCATCAGTAGTCCTAATTTGAACAAATTTCATGGAATGATCCTGTTAGTCTGCTAATCCTCAAAGAACTCGAACGCTAGTTATAAATTAGAGTGCAATCATCTAAGTCAGTAGCCGTATCGACGGATTGCGCAGTTTCGACTGCCTGGTTCATATTTAGTTGCTTCTCACAAGGAAAATTTGGTTGAAATTTGCTTGGACTTAAAACTTTCCCACGCCATGCCAGTTCCGAACCATTTGACGGGTTTAATGGAGAATATCATAGTCGGCGGTTCGTTCCTTGGCAGGGAATGTTTTACACTTAGTGTATGCTAATTAATCTTGTTATCTGCGAAGCCTGGGTTCCTTAAGCGAGACAGACGTGGTTAGCACCTTGTAACTCAGGCAAACCTACCCCAGCTAGCAATGCCGGCGTTGCGGACAAAAGCATCAATTCCTTTCAGCACCAAGTCGCGACAACGCCAGCTGCAAGTATAACTTAATCAACGATGCATAACGTTAATCATATCAGCGGTTGGGGGCGGAACCGAACGAACTACTTTATGCGGGGCATGGCCGATGTACGTGGTAACTGTCTTTGATCCGAACCGATTGTTTCAGCTGCAGCTCTTTTTTGCCTGCACTATTTTTGGCCAAATTTCCTCGGCCCGACCACCAAGAGCCTTAACAAGGCTTTTTTGTGCTTGCACGCCAGCCTTGCGCCACTCGATCATTTCCGCCGCATTCGGAGTGTAGACTGGTACGCCGGCCTTTTTTATCTTTCCAATTAATCCTGCCTCCGCATTGCGAATTCCTTTTCGCAAAATATTGGCGTCAGCAAATCCTTCGCGCAGCCATTTGCGTTCGTCAGCACTCAACGTTTTCCAAACTTTCTTTGAAATTGTCAGGGTGCCAATTTGATGTGAATGCTTGGTTAAGGTCACATTTGGCGCCATTTTGTGGGTTCCGACGGCAATGCCGTAGACGATGGGCCATGTGGCGCCGTTGACATTCCCGGTTTTCAGTGCCGGCAAAGCGTCTACAGTTCCCAGCGGCACACCGTTGGCACCGACCGCGTCAAAAAAAGATTGCGATGCTTTGGTCGGCGCAGTGCGGACTTTTTTTCCTTTCAAGTCAGCGGGCGTGTGCACCACTGTGCGGTTGAACAGGATCATCTGGCCGACCTCAACCCAACCGAGCAGCACCAAACCGCTTTGTTGTATCAATTCGCCGTAAATGTGTTCGACATGATTATCAAATACGCAATCAGCTTGTTTTACGCTATCCCACAAATAGGGTGCCGCTAGTAGGGCAAATTCCGGTACCACCAGTGAAGTGGCGGTATTCGATGATCCGGTCATGTCAATACGACCGCGCACAACTTGGCGTATTACTGTTTGCTCGTCGCCTAACTGGGAGGAATAGAATACTTTCATTTTCAGCTGACCGGCCGACAATTGTTCGACTTTTTTTGCGACACCGGCAATCCATACGCCCCATGGAGTTTTCGGTGGAGCAGCGGTGGCAGCTCGTAATTCCCGAGCATTGGAGTCGCTGCCAAAAGTTAAAAGACTGGCGACTACCAGACCAATAAGCCAAAGCAAATGACGACGGTTCATAATCTCTCTCCCGATCCGTGAAAAGTTTTGCCCCCAACAGAGAGCTCTCTGTTTTCAGTTCTATTTACGCAGGAAGCGTATATCGGACACTTTAGTTGGAATATCTTGAATATACAAATTTCGTGTTCCCGTCCCCGTCAGATTTTCCACGTCCAGACATTGAACGAGGCCCCAAATTTCTCGTTTCTATGGTTTCAAGACGACACGTCCAACGATCTTGCCTTGCCGAAGGTCTTCCAGCGCACCATTCGCTTCCTCCAAGGGAAGCGTCGAGATGGGGATTGACAGGTCCAAATCATTGCGGACGAGTGAGATTAGTTCTTGAAACTCCGCCAAGGTGCCTACATAGGAACCGATGATCCTCAGCATCCGAAAGGCTACCGGCGGCAGAGATAGGCTGTGAGCGCCGCCAAACAAGCCAACGTGAATGTGCAGCCCACCTTTGCGCAATGCATTCAAACCAAAGTTCATGGTTTGCGGCAGACCGACAAAATCGATACTTGCGGCAACGCCATTTCCCGCCCTCGACTGCGCCAGCGCCTGAATTTCCCCAAGAGCGTTTTCCTCGTTCGCATCGACCACTTCTGCCGCCCCTACCTGAAGTGCGGCATCTCTTTTCGACGGATCGATATCGGCTACGATTATACGCGCGTCGCAAAGGGACTTTGCTATCGAAATGGCTGTGAGCCCAACGCCACCGGACCCTATAATCAACAAACTGTCTCGTCCATCCAGACTATCCAATTCAATTTTTTTTAAGGCGCTATAACTTGTAAGTCCGGCGCACCCCAAGATACAGGCGAGCTCAGGTTCAATTCCCTTGTAGTCCACCAAGAATTCTGCACGGGGCACGAGAACATGATCTGCGTAAGCGCCATCGACCCTTGTACCGATGATCTTTGGCGCATCGCAGATTTGTGTTAGTCGATTTTGACAGGGCTGACACTCTCCACAATTAATCCAAGGATATACTGCATACCTCCCGCCAATTTCCACAAAGCTTGATACGTCAGAGCCCTTTGCAACCACCGTGCCCACCGGCTCATGCCCCAAAGTGAACGGCAGTTGAACACCTCGTTCCTCTATCGCAAATTTTTGATTGTTGCCAAGATCAAAAAATCCGTCCCAGATATGCAAATCACTATGGCAAACGCCGCAGGCATCGACACGGAGGAGAATTTCCTCGCCCTTTGGAACTGGAGTCTCGCTGGTGCGTAGCTCTAAAGGTGCCCCCCAATTAATGATTTGCATTGCCCGCATGAGTTAATTACCGCTCAAAAATATCAGTTCGCGCATCAAAACGCAGAGTTGGTCGGCATCCAGTTCGAGACATCGATGGTCATGAGGTCTCTTCAGCTGGCGCTAGTCGGACAAAAATCCTACCGTCCTTAAGCTTTGTTTCGTAGGTTGCGATTGCTTCGCTCACCGGGGCGCTTAACGCTTTGCCCGTGCGGATGCAAAATCGGCCTTGATGTAGAGGACATTCAATAACATCATCTACAACGATACCTTCCGACAGACTGGCATAGCCATGCGTGCAGACATTTGAAGTAGCGAAGAAGTCACCATCGATTCGAAAGACCGCAATCTCCAGACCTTCAACCATTGTCGGTATCACGTCTTCTTCTTCAACTTCGTCCGCGTCGATCGCAAAGTGCCAATTATTCGACATAGTTGGCCGCCGCCTTTATTATTCAGTTTCACTTTTCGAGGGCTTGGCCGTCGGCCTTGGGCCAAATGATGGCGGAAAGATGTTGCGTCAGAACTTCCCATTGCACGGCAACGTACCCCTTATCGACCGGGTTCATCTTGTGGCCAACCGCTTCGTGCAACGCCGGGAGTTGGTGAAACGGAGCCGACGCCGCTAAATGATGTTCGCAGTGATAGGGCATGTTCCAGCAAAAAAAGCGCGTGATGGGATCGGTTTTGACCGTGCGTGCATAGTTCACTAAATCGGTTTTTTCGACACAGCCAGTATGATCGGCAACCCGCACCATTCGGGCAATCGGTACGCCGATCATCGTCGGAATAAACCAATAGATCGCCACTACCCAGGTCTGAGCCACAAGGGAGAAAATTAGCAGACCCAAATAAAGAGCAAGCATCAGCCGGGCCTCGAAATAAATCCGCGGCCGTTCTACATCCGGTACGAATTGTCGATTGAAAGGATGCATGTACCCAAAGGCATGACGGAACAGCCAGCCAAAATTCTTGATCCACAAATGCACCGCCGAAACGTAGTAGATATAGCCCAAAAGCGTGCGCGGACTAGGTAGGACGAATTCTGGATCCTTACCCTTGTTCTGCGCGTAGGTATGGTGACCAGCGTGATCGTAACGGAAATAGATCGGCGGCCAAATTATAACGACACCGGTAAACCACAACACTGCTTCGTTGATCCAACGGGTGCGGAAGGCCGTACCATGGCTGGTTTCATGCAAGGGGGCGAAGAGATGCCCGAGCAAAATGCCATGCAGCAACATCGCCGGCCACAACCAATTACTATTCGCCGCAAGATAAATCAAAAGGCCACTCAGGCCGATGCAGGTCAAGTGCACCGACAGATAAATTAGGCCAGGCCCATCTTTGCGTTTTGTGAACGGCTTCAAATCCTTGCGGGAAATCAATTCGCGCTGTCTTTTGAGAAGATCAGCGTTGGCTTCAAGTGTCGTCATTTCATAAATCTTTCGTCTTTGACCTATCCCGTTCAGATTTGACGGGGCGTGTCGGGTGGCCGTGGCTCCACCTGAGGGAAGCGGGCAAGACCTTTGATCGCTGTCGGGCTATTGCCGCTACGTAAATACTGTGCTGATGCATCAAAAATGGGCTGAAAATCCCATGGCGCGCCCTTCCCTTCACGAAACCGACCTTGAATGAAATGACGTCGCCGCTGACTGGCAATAATATCCTGCTTCAACGTTAGCGGATCCCAACGGGATAGGATCTCGTTCTGCATCTCCTCCGCCACGTTTGCAAACGTTGGGTCGGCGCACAAATTCTCTTGTTCATGCGGGTCGGCGATCAGATCGTACAGCATACCCGGATCTGTTTCGCAATAAACGAATTTGTAATTACCGCGGCGCAAAATCAAGGCTGGCGCGAAAGTCCCTTCGGCGGTGAATTCCACCATCACGTCATCCTCCCATCCTGAAGCATCACCGCGCAGCAAGGGTTCGAGACTGTGACCATCAATGGGATCCACCAAGTCCGGTGGCTCGCCTTCAGACGCAAGATCAAGAAATGTGGGCATCAGATCAATCAGAGAAACCAATGAAGCCTCTTTGACATCCCGTTGCATACCTGGACCACTGATCAAAAGTGGCACACGAATGGACCATTCGAAAGGATTGAATTTGTACCACATGCCCCGCTCACCGAGCATGTCACCATGATCTGCAGTGAAAATGATCACTGTATTATCGATCAGCCCACTACCATCGAGGACCTTCAACAACCGCCCTACAAGGAAGTCTATATAGGAACACATGCCGTAATAAGCATGGCGCGCGTTTCGGACGTCCTCGTCGGTCACCACGTGTTCGTCGTTCCGGATCAAGTAGTAATATCGCTGCGACCAAGGATCCCGCTCGTCAACCGGTTTACCAGGAACTGTCGGCATGTTGATTGCCTCATGATCATACAGCTCCCAGAATTTTGGCTGTGTGGTGAACGGATTGTGGGGATGAGTGAAGGAAGCCGCTAAAAAGAACGGTTTCTTGTCAGCCGCCCTTGCATACTCCCAAAGCTTAACTTCCGCTTGATGGCAAACCTCCTCATCATAATCTATTTGCAGAGAGCGAATTGAGATACCTGCCTCTACAACAGAACGCATGGACATTCCCGAAGGTGGCAGTTGATGTCCCTCTGCCAGCCAGTCTGGGGTCCAGCCGAAATCCGATGGGTAAATATCGGTAGTCACTCGCTCTTCAAATCCATGAAGTTGGTCGGGTCCGACAAAATGCATTTTTCCTGAGAGACAGGTGCGGTAGCCAAGATTACCGAGATAATGAGCAAAGGTGGGAATCGATGCCGGAAATTCAGCCGCATTGTCGTAAGCACCAATCTTGGATGATAACCGACCTGACAGCATGGAGAAGCGGGACGAAGCACAAATTGGATTGTTGCAGTAGGCGTTTTCGAACACTACGCCCTGCTTCGCGAGACGGTCTATATTTGGCGTTTTGACCAGCGGATTTCCATATTGACCTAGGGCAAAAGCCGTCATCTGATCAGCTTGAATGAACAAAATATTAGGTTTTTGAATCTCTGCCACGAACTAATCTCTTCACCCAATTGCCTATCAAAAGATCACA
>CAZDQC010000008.1:7335-21483 GCA_964507245.1 uncultured Rhodospirillaceae bacterium | reverse complement strand
TGATCTCGTCAAACTGCCATTTTCCGATCCACAAGAAGTGAGGAGATTGGTCTTGGCCCGGCATATCAATAATCAAAAAACAGAGCTCTACAATTTCATCCATGCTTATTTGGCCAGTCTGGCCGTTGCCATTCACGAATCTTAACAACAAGGCTTTTAAATTGAGGCGGAATGCCATCTCGAACCCACCTCCTAAATTGATAGGGTCCAGCAGCTAGGCCAATTCGTCTTAAGCCTTTTAGAAAAAATTTTTAGGATGGATCTGTTAACCGTCATTTCAAGGTCTAGAAGAAACTCCACTCCACTGACGCCTTTGAAGGCGACGAAAGAGCTTGGGCACAAACAAGCACTTTGCCAATCCTTCCTTGATCATAGCACGCCAGCTTCCTTAGCTGCGACAGCCTTTTTTTCTAATCGCCCTTTTTGGCCGGCCATCTCGATCATAAAGCGGATATGTCGCGCCTTGCCTACTTGATCCAAGGCGTCGTGGATTTCCACATCAAACACCACCTTTGGGCCTTTAACCTCAATCACTTCGGCACGAACCTCCACCCACATGTCTAACAAAGTTGGGCCCATATGATCAATTTCCACCCGCGCACCGACAGAGCTTTCTCCATCGTCGGCGTGCTCCTTCATCAATTCTAGGCAGGTACGCTCAACATCGGTAACCATCATCGGTGTGGCATAGACACGCAGTTCGTCGCCCATAAAATCGATGGTTTTTTCCTTGGTTACATCGTAACGCCGGGTAATGTTTAATCCCGGCTGAAGGCTTTCCTTCATGATGTCCTCCATAATTTTTTGATGAATTCTCTAACAACTTGACTCCGCATGTAACCAAAGGAACCTGAATTGTCGAGAGACTAGGTCAGACATACCTCCACTTCCCGCAAATCCGTTTCACTTAAATCCGTAAAGACATCGAAATCTATACGGTTATCGGCGAACAGGCCCGCATGCACTTACAAGCCCTGTTACGTTAACTAGTCCAAAATTTCACCGTGCGCCATTGCCGCCTCTTGCAACTTCCCCTATGAAATATTGGCATAGATCGGGTTTCGGAGTGAAAAAAATGACAAAAGCATTCGAAGGAATACGTGTCATTGATTTCAGTCAGGTTTTGGCGGGACCCTTTGCTGCCAGCCAGTTGGCCTTGCTCGGGGCTGACGTTATCAAGATTGAACAACCCGGCGAAGGCGATCAAATGCGTACCATGATGTCCAACAGCGATTTGGTGGACCTTAAACTTTCGCCAGCATTCCTTGGTGTCAACACCAACAAACGCGGTATCACCGTCGATCTGAAACATCCTGAAGCAATGGCGATCATTCACCGGCTGCTAGTCGGAGCGGACGTGGTGATCGAGAATTTCAAAGGCGGGGTCATGGAACGCCTGGGTTACGGCTATGACGCTGTACGTGCAGTCAAGCCCGATATCATTTATTGCTCCATATCTGGTTATGGTCAAAAAGGTCCTATGGCGGGAAAGGCTGCCTACGATGGTGCAATTCAAGCGGCTTCTGGCATGATGAGTGTCACCGGCACACCAGACAGCGGCCCTTTGCGGGTAGGCTATATGTCGGTGGATATCCCGACCGGCCTAACAGCGGCCTTCGCCATTGCCTCGGCTTTGTTCCGCCGCGGCCACACGGGTGAAGGGCAACACCTGGATGTAGCTATGTTGGACAGTGCCATGACCTTGTTGAACCCCAACATCGCCAAATATCTGATGACCGGCCTAACAACGGAGAGGATGGGCAACGCCTCTCCCACCAATCAAGGCACTGGCGATACCTGGCCGACGAAGGATGGTCATATTCAGATGACAGTAATTACAGACGCGATGACGACCAAAATGTGTGATGCATTTGAACGGACAGATCTCGCAAAGGACCCGCGCTTTGCAACGACTGACGGTAGGGTAGAATACAGGGACGAAATCAAACTCATAATAGGCAAAATTTTGGCAACGAAAACCACCGACGAATGGATTGCCTGTCTTGGCGCCGCTGGTGTCCCAGTTGCTCCTGTCCATAGTATTGAGCAATTGATGGCGTTCCCACAATTGGATCATCGCGGCGTCATGATGACGATGCCCGCGCCCCCTGGAATGGATGGCGAGATTAAGGCGGTCGGCGCTGGTTTCCACGCCTCAAGCGGCGAGCCCGAAGGAAGGTCACCGGCACCATTACTAGGTCAGCATACAAACGAGGTATTGGCGGAAATTGGTTATGACAACAGTGCAATTCAGAGTTTCCGTGAAAACGGCGTCATATAGGGATCACGGCCATGAAAATTGATGCGATGCTAGGCAGCATGTATCCGCACCAGGCCGCCGACCTGGCAAAACGCATGGAAGATATCGGCTTCGATGCGGTGTGGAGTTTCGAGGCTGGACACGATCCCTTCCTGCCCCTGGCAGTTGCCGCCATGTCCACGGAACAGATTCATTTAGGTACGAACATCGCCGTTGCCTTCGGTCGCAGCCCGTTCGCTACAGCTCAGGCAGCCTGGGACTTGCAACGATCTAGCAATGGCCGCTTTCACCTGGGCTTGGGCACCCAGGTCCGGGCACATGTGGAACGGCGCTATGACATGCCATTCGAGCATCCCGCTGCTCGACTAACTGATTACATACGTTGTCTGCACGCCATATTTGACAACTTCCAAAATGGCAGCAAACCCCACTATCAGGGAGAGTTCTATAAATTCATACTTACTAACCCGGCATTTATACCCGGCCCTATTGACCACCCTCGTATTCCAATTTATGTGGCTGGTGTAAACCCACGCATGTGTCGGGTGGCGGGTGAAGTTGCCGATGGATTCCATATCCACCCCATGCATTCGACCGATTATCTGCGTGATGTGGTTCTCCCGGCCATCAACCAAGGTGCAAAAATAGCGGGCAAATCCATGACGGACTTGGACCTGCATGCTTCTGTCTTTGCTGTCCTGGGTGAGACGGAAACGGAGCGCAACGCTTCCGCTGCACAAATACGAGCACAAATTGCATTCTATGCCTCTACTCCCAGCTATCGCGTCCTATTGCGCCACCATGGCTTTGAGGATTTGGGTAAGAAACTCAGCGCTATGGCTCGGGTCGGCAAGATTGGAGAAATGGCAGCCTGTATCCCGGACGCCCTGATGGCTGAGGTCTCGATCGCCAGCGATTTTGGATCATTGGGCCCTGCTCTCAAAGCCCGTTATGATGGCTTGGTACAACGTATCGCCACCTATTATCCCATCCCGGATGACGACCCTATTGAAAAATGGACCGCCATGGTTAAGAGCTTTGCGGTTGCCTAGCAGCCAAAGAACAAGAGAGTAAATAGTTTACCGATATTCGCACACCCACGTTTGGGATTATCTAAACTATTATATAAAGTATTATGTACAAGTCTTTGAATTAGATATGAATTATAAATTTTAACGTCATTTTCACATAAGCGAATAAGGCTTGCGTGATACCAAGACGTCTGGCTGGTCGGATGCCCGGGTTCTCTGCCCGTCTTCCTATTTATTTCACCGAGATCGCCAAACCCAATCACCGGACGATTGGCCCGGACGGTTAGATCAACCCGGCCAAGGGTGACGACGGATCTGCGTAACGTTTCTTGGGCATTCGGCCCGCTAGATAGGCCTCCCGACCCGCAACCACAGCATGTTTCATGGCTCGGGCCATACGGATGGGGTCCCGTGCCTCAGCTATTGCAGTGTTCATCAACACACCATCACACCCCAATTCCATAGCGATAGTCGCATCAGAGGCAGTTCCCACACCAGCATCTACGATAACCGGTACAGAGGCATTTTCAATGATGACCCTGATGTTAACCGGATTTTGCACGCCCAGTCCCGAACCAATTGGCGCGCCAAGAGGCATGATAGCGCAACAGCCTATATCTTCCAGAACCCTGGCCTGAATAGGATCATCTGAACAATAGACCATTACCTGGAAGCTTTCCTTGATTAACATCTCTGCAGCACGAATGGTTTCAGGCATGTTGGGATAAAGGGTTTGCTGATCGCCCAAGACCTCCAATTTAACCAGATCCCATCCACCGGCTTCTCGCGCCAGCCGCAGCGTACGAACTGCGTCCTCCCCGGAGAAACAGCCTGCCGTGTTAGGCAGATAGATGTATTTCTTGGGATCCACATGATCGACCAGCATTTCCTGACTCGGGTCGGTCAGGTTGACCCGGCGTACAGCGACCGTGACCATTTGGGCTCCTGCCGCCTCGGCCGCCCGGCGGTTCTGGTCATAGGATTCGTACTTCCCGGTTCCGATGATCAACCGGGAACTCATCTCACGCCCAGCCACGGTCCAACTATCGTTGTCCGAATCACCATCCTGGTCGCTTAGCGCATCGCCGCCGCCGATAAAATGTACAATCTCCAATCGGTCCCCATCGGAAACTAGAGTTTTGTCATACGCGGATCGGGGCACAATCTCCAAATTGTGTTCCAGAGCAATTTTGCGCGCGTCCAACCCAAGATCCCGCAACAGGGTCGCCACTGTAACTGGGGAAGGTATTTCGCGGTTTTCACCATTAATCACAACGGACATATCTCAGCGTTCCTCGCGCGCCTACAATTATGCAAATCTCATAGAATTATGGGGAGGCGGAACCTACCTTGCAACCGGGATGAACAAAAATATTCCGATCAATCTCACCGCCGGCCAGCGTATCTGACTTCCCTATCCAATACGGTGGCAGTATATAGGCGATAGTTCTGTTGTCATCGGTGAAATCCTATGCCCAAAAAAATACTGGTCCTTCACGGCCCTAACCTCAATATGTTGGGGACCCGTGAGCCTGATGTTTATGGTCACGAAACACTTGATGGAGTGAACGCTTCAATTCAGACAAAGGCAAACGAGTTAGGCATCACGGTTGATTGTCGGCAATCCAACGGCGAAGGCGAATTAGTGACCTGGATACAGCAGGCGCACGGCGATTCTAACGCCATCATAATAAACGCAGGTGCCTACACACATACTTCCATCGCCATTGCCGATGCCCTTCGGGCAGTGGGGTTGCCAATCTATGAAGTACATCTATCCAATATTTACCGACGCGAGAACTTCCGGCATCATTCCTATATCTCCGATCTAGCAGTAGCTGTAATCTGCGGTCTTGGGCCGGACGGGTATCTGCACGCCCTAACTGCAGCCGCAAAAGAGGCCACTTAAGGCGGAAGAAAGGCATAACAACCATGGCGAAGACCGAGGTCGACAAAAATCTGATCCGCGAACTCGCTGCGCTTATGGACGAGACGGGATTATGTGAGATCGAGATTGGGAGCCATGATGAACGTATGCGCCTAGTTCGTCCTACCTCGCCCATTGCCGCAACCGTTCCCATGTCGGCATCAACACAACCCACCGTGTCCGCGTCGCCTAACACCGCTCCGGTGCAAGACAGCGATTTGTCTTCCCACCCCGGCGCTGTGTCCTCGCCTTTGGTGGGCACCGCCTTTTACGCTCCCTCGCCTGAGGCACCGCCCTTCGTCAACATAGGTGATAAAGTTTCCGCCGGCCAAACTCTGCTAGTGATAGAGGCTATGAAAACCTTCAATGAAATACCGGCACCAAACTCTGGGGTCGTGAAGCAAATCCTGTTCGAAAACGCTACGCCCGTGGAATACGGTGATGTCCTGATGATTGTCGAATAAGCCGGCAATGTTTGAGAAGGTCCTTATCGCTAATCGCGGAGAGATCGCCCTTCGTCTACATCGAGCCTGTCGGGAAATGGGAATCCGCACCGTGGCGGTTCATTCAACGGCCGATACGGATGCCATGCATGTGCGTTTGGCAGACGAAGCTGTTTGTATCGGCCCGCCATCCGCCATGGAAAGCTACCTGAACATCCCCACAATCCTTGCAGCAGCCGAGATTACCGGCAGCGATGGCATACACCCCGGATATGGATTCCTGTCCGAGAATGCCGAGTTCGCCCAGATTGTTGAAGAACATGGTTATACTTTCATTGGTCCATCGGAACAGCATATCAAGATCATGGGAGATAAGATTCAGGCAAAACAGACCGTACGGGATTTGGGCATAAACGTGGTGCCGGGCAGTGACGGCGCCATCACTGATCCAGAAGTAGCCGAAGCGCTCGCCGATGATATGGGCTACCCAGTATTGATCAAGGCGGCATCAGGTGGCGGAGGACGTGGCATGAAGCTGGTGCGTCAGGCCAGCGAATTCAAAACTTCTCTGGAAGCCGCCCGTACGGAAAGCAAGGCGGCCTTCAACGACGATGCCGTCTATATCGAGAAATACCTTGAATATCCACGCCATATCGAAGTGCAGGTTATTGGTGACGGCACAGGCAAGGTCGTGCATCTGGGAGAACGGGACTGCTCCCTACAACGGCGCAACCAAAAAATTCTGGAAGAGGCGCCATCTCCTGCTCTTAACGCCGCCACGCGCACCAATATCGGTCAGGTGGTAGTCGATGCACTATCCAAGATAAAATACACATCGCTCGGCACGGTCGAATTTCTTTATGAAGACGGCGAATTTTATTTCATCGAAATGAATACCCGCCTACAGGTAGAGCATCCCGTTACCGAGGCCATTACCGGTATCGATCTAGTAAGGGAGCAGATTCGCATTGCAGCCGGTGCGCCGTTGTCTTTCGATCAGAAAGATATCCACTTCTCTGGCCACGCCATTGAATGCCGTATCAACGCAGAAAATCCCAAAACTTTTGTTCCCTCACCTGGACAGGTTGGCGATTTTCACGCACCGGGCGGCTTGGGTGTTCGCGTTGATTCAGGCCTTTACGCGGGTTATCGAATTCCACCATACTATGATAGCCTGATCGCTAAGCTAGTAGTCCATGGTACCACCAGAAATGATTGCCTGATGCGACTAAACAGGGCGCTAGGCGAGTTTGTCGTGGATGGAATTGAGGTTAATATTCCATTGCACACAGACGTCATCCAACAGCAGAATTTTATTGACGGCAATTATCATATTCACTGGTTGGAACAATTTCTCGATCAGCGAAAATAAAGAAAGAAACAGAGCAGGTAACATTATGAGCCACGACTTCACTGACGCGACTTTTGAAATTGATGACAAAGGTATCGCGGTCTTCACCATGAACCGGCCCGATGTACTAAACGCTCTGACGCCGGATCTGAAGAATGATTTCATTGGTATGCTTGATCTGGTGCAAGGTAATGACGACGTCAGTGCTTTAATCTTGACAGGCATCGGCCGTGCCTTCTGCGCAGGCGGCAACGTCAAGGGAATGGGCAATTCCAAAGAGACTCAACCCGAAAAGGCCCGCGCCAGAATGTTGGAAATGCATGAATGGCTGGTGCGTCTTCACAATCTGGATTGTCCGGTGATCGCAGCGGTCAATGGCCTCGCCTTTGGCGGCGGTCTAGCACTGGCACTACAGGCTGATATTATTCTCGCCGCTGAAGACGCCTCCTTCTCTTCCGTGTTCGGGCGAATTGGTCTGGTCCCGGACATGGCGGTGCTGTACACCCTGCCCCGTGCCATCGGCATGCAGCGGGCCAAAGAAATTATGTACACCGCCCGTTCCATTTCCGCCAAGGAAGCGGAGGATTTGGGCATGCTCTACGGCGTATATACCTCAAACGAGCTAATGCCTGCCGCCATGGAGCTGGCCGGCCGACTGGCCCAGGGTTCAAAATCTGCAATCAGCCTGACAAAAAAGATTGTCAACCGCAGCTTTCAATCGGATTACGCTACCATGGCCGAGCTCGAGTCCGATGGCCAGGCAATCCTATTTTCTACAGATTTTCATAAGGAAGCCGTGCGCCGTTTTCAAAGCAAAGAACCGCCTCTTTATAACTGGGATAAAATGGGCGAGTCGAACAATTAACGTTTTAAAAATTATCTAGGGGATGAAGATTACCCCGGACATTGTCCTCAAGGCATACGCTACAGGCGTGTTTCCGATGTCGGACGGGCGGGATGACCTTAAAATTTTTTGGGTCGATCCAGAAAATCGGGGCATTCTGCCTCTAGATAAATTTCATCTGCCACGCCGCCTCCACCGGGTAGTTCGAACCGATCAATTTCAGATCCGGACCGATACTGCGTTCACAGAAGTCATGGATGCCTGCGCCGCGCCTGCCTCGGGCCGTTGGACGACCTGGATTAATCATGAGATTCAGGAGTTATTTCTCGATCTGCATGAACGTGGCTTTGCCCACTGCGTTGAATCATGGGCCAATGATGAATTAGCTGGCGGCCTGTACGGAATCGCCTTGGGCGGTGCCTTTTTCGGTGAAAGCATGTTCAGTCGGCGCAACAATGCTTCGAAGGTCGCGCTGGTTCACTTAGTGGGACGACTAAAACTTGGTGGCTTTATTCTGTTGGATACACAGTTTATTACCAATCATCTGATCCAATTCGGTGCCGTTGAGATTACCCGCGCCGCCTATCATTCCCGATTGGCTTCGGCTTTATCGGTGGTGGGCGATTTCCACCTTTCAGGCAAATCTTTAACCTCCGCCACTGTGCTACAATCGATCACCCAAATGTCATAAACTGAGTGTTCCAAAGCCGATAATGCTGGCGACGATGCGAACATCCACCCTGCGAACAACTGTTGCCGACCACCTTTGCCAGGGAGGACTTCATCAATTTCCAAAAATACCGCTACTTCTGGAGTTTCCTCGGGCGGACGCTTGCGGCAAGTTCGAGCAACAATGCGCAGCGTACCAAATTTTACTTCTTCATCCAGGAGCAATTCGAAAGTCGTTATTCGGGCCGTGATTTTATCTAGCCCTCGTAGGAGCGCGCCTCTGGCCAAGTTGGTTTGGGCGAACGATGAGTAGCAAAAGAAGGCTAGGCTAAGCAGTAACGCTAAGGGCGCCAATCCCCAACACCGTCTCATCGAATTACCGATCTAATCCGACTTTGCTCCACCGCCACTACCGGTGTTGTAAATAGCTTTACCGATCAGTTCCGTTAAATCGACAGTCCCTTGGGTAAATCGAATCTCATCGTCAGCCTCTAGATAATCTTCCGACCCGCCGGGATCAATGGACAAGTATTTACCCCCCAGTAAGCCATCCGAAAGGATCTTGATGACCGAATCATCTGGCAATTTCACATCTGATGCGAGTGATAGCTTCAAGACTGCCAAAAATTCGTCAGAATCCAGGGATTGATGCGTAACAGTCCCCACCTTGATGCCCGCCAACATCACATCGCTACCTGTCTTGACACCATCCACCTTGTCGAACTTAGCCGTCAAAGAATATCCGGAAACAGCCTCTACATCTGCCTTGAAATAGGAAAAATAGAGAAAAAAGGCAGCCACTAGTAACACCATTGCGCCGATCAATGTCTCAACTAAGTTGCCACTCATCGTCCCAACCCTCCCAACGAATACGGCAATAGAATCACTCAGGACTATTCAGGTGTCCAGGCTTGATAATCACTGCCGCTTTTTTGCCGTTCACCATTTCCGAGAATACTGCCGCCTGGCCGGTAAGCCGCAGCCGTGCCTGTCAGGTTTCTGACATGTGTTTTCCCCCAGGGGATTGTTGGCCGCTCACCCAAAGGCGCTTCGTCTACCGTGTGATGCAACCAGGCATGCCATTCTGCCGGCACCTTACTTGCCTCGGGTATGCCCTCATAAATAACCCAGCGGCGATTCCCGCCCGATTTCTCAGCAAAATAGCGGTTGTTGAACTCATCCTTACCGATCGCCACCCCTTTCCACCAAGTCATTAAACGAGTTCCAATCGTTGCGCCCATAATTCGTCACCCAAAATTAGACATCTATAATTTTAGCCAATCGACGGCAGAGAATATCGCATTACGAAAGCAGTGGGTCCAGCCACATTCAAGGAATTTAGTATCCAGATTTCTATATATTGTAGGTAAAATTCGTGGACCGATACTATAAGATGTTGCTCAGCACTACATTTTTTAGCTAGCATCTGCTTGCGAGTCGTATGTGCTATGCATTTTTCAATGACTTGAAATACAAAGAATTTCCTTGTTCAGCGTCACGACGCAAAAAATAACCAAATTCAAGAATTCAACGCTTGACCACTATTAGGCCACTATATATGGTCGCTCTCCGGCTCAAGATCACAATATCTAGTTACATTTGATTAGTATCTTTGGGCGGCACTAACACCCTGTTGACGCGGGTGTAATGGGAGAGGGGAATATGCGGATATCGCGGTGGTTTACGGAACAAGGGAAATCCCCATACGCTGACATCGAATTCCGCACTGCCCGCAGTGAAATCCGAAATCCCGACGGTACAGTTGTCTTCGAACTAGACAATATTGAAGTTCCGGCAAAATGGTCCCAGGTCGCCTGTGATATCCTGGCGCAAAAATATTTCCGTAAGGCTGGTATCCCGGGAGCCCGCAAACGGGTGGCGGAAAAAGATGTACCGGCCTGGTTATGGAGGGAAGAGCCCGATGAAAAAGCCATGGCCGCCTTGCCTGAAAACGAGCGCGACACTGACGAAACTACCGCTCGTCAGGTCATTGACCGGCTTGCTCATACTTGGACTTATTGGGGATGGAAAGGCGGTTATTTCGATGCCGAGGAGGATGCCGTTGCTTTCTGCGATGAGTTGAGCCACATGCTAGCCCAGCAGATGGCAGCACCTAATTCACCGCAATGGTTCAACACGGGCATGCACTGGGCGTATGGAATCGACGGTCCAAGCCAGGGACATTTTTATGTTGATCATACATCGGGAGACCTGCGGGCCTCAAAGTCGGCCTATGAACGCCCACAGCCACATGCCTGTTTTATCCAATCCGTCGCCGATGATTTGGTCAACGAAGGCGGCATTATGGATTTATGGGTACGCGAAGCTCGGCTATTCAAATACGGCTCAGGAACGGGGTCTAATTTCTCTGATATCCGGGGTGATAGCGAAGGACTGTCAGGGGGTGGCAAGTCCTCAGGCTTGATGAGTTTTTTGAAAATTGGTGACCGCGCCGCTGGCGCCATAAAGTCGGGTGGCACAACACGGCGAGCAGCCAAAATGGTGGTGGTGGACGCAGACCACCCGGATATTGATGACTATGTAAATTGGAAAGTGGTGGAAGAGCAGAAGGTAGCCGCACTAGTTGCTGGATCTCGCATCACCGCCAAACACCTGCAGGCCGTAATGGCAGCTTGCCAGGAAGGCATCGGGGAGAACGAACCCACGGACGAACATGATGGGCGCTTTGATCCGTCGAGAAACCTAGCCTTGAAAACCGCACTTCGGGCCGCCCAGGTCGCTATGATCCCAGAAAACTGCTGGCGGCGCACAATTGATTTTGCCAAGCAGGGTTATACGGAGATTGAATTTCCCACCTTCGACACTGATTGGGATTCGGATGCCTACTTAACGGTTTCAGGGCAAAATTCAAACAATTCAGTGCGAGTTACGAATGAATTCCTTCGGGCAGTCGAAAACGATGGCGATTGGGAATTGTACCGGCGGACCGACGGCAAGGTGGCGCGCACCATCAAGGCCCGTGATTTATGGGAAAGCATCGGTAACGCAGCCTGGGCCAGCGCTGACCCAGGCCTGCAATATCACTCCACGATCAACGAGTGGCATACCTGTCCTGAAGGAGGCGCAATCAGGGCCTCAAACCCATGCTCCGAATACATGTTCCTAGACGATACGGCCTGCAATTTGGCGTCGATTAATTTGGCTAATTTTCTGAAAGAAGATGGATTGTTTGACGTGGACGGCTTCTGCCACGCCACCCGTCTGTGGACCATAGTGCTTGAGATTTCTGTGATGATGGCACAATTCCCATCCAAAGAAATCGCTCGACTGTCCTATGATTACCGTACCTTAGGTCTTGGTTATGCCAACATAGGCGGTCTGCTTATGGCTTTGGGCTTGCCCTATGATAGCGATCAAGGCCGCTCGCTGTGTGCCGCAATCACGGCCTTAATGACGGGCACCGCCTATGCCACTTCAGCCGAAATGGCTAAGGAAATGGGCCCCTTTGCTTGTTACGCTGAAAACGCACCACATATGCTGCGGGTGATTGCCAACCATCGCCGCGCCGCTAGTGGCGCGACCGAAAATTTTGATGGCCTGGAAATCATGCCTGTGCCCTTGAAGGCAGCAGATTGTCCAGATTCGGCCCTGGCAGTAGCCGCATCCAAAGCCTGGGACTTGGCGTTGGAATTAGGCAAAAAATACGGCTACCGAAACGCCCAGGCAACAGTTATCGCCCCAACCGGCACCATTGGCCTGGTCATGGATTGTGATACCACAGGCATTGAACCTGATTTTGCCCTGGTAAAATTCAAGAAACTGGCCGGAGGGGGTTACTTCAAGATCATCAACCGCATGGTGCCAACTGCGTTGACGAAGTTAGGGTACAATCAGGTTGAAGTAGACGAGATTGTCAACTATGCGGTTGGCCACGGCACGCTTTCCGATGCGCCTGACATCAACCATGAAGCTTTACGTACCTTTGGTTTTAGCGACAAGGAGCTCGGCAAAATCGAGGATGCCTTGGAAAGTGCATTCGACATTCGCTTCGTCTTTAACAAATTCATACTGGGTGAGGCTTTTTGCATTGAGACATTGGGTTTCAGTAGGGATCAGATGAACGATTTTTCATTTGATATGCTTGGCGCACTGGGATTTGTGGAAGGGCAGGTCGAGGTCGCCAATATCTATTGTTGCGGGGCCATGACCCTGGAAGGCGCGCCTCTTCTAAAGAATGAGCACCTACCCGTATTTGACTGCGCCAATCCGTGTGGCCGTATCGGCAAGCGTTTTCTGGCCGTGGATAGCCACATCCGCATGATGGCGGCCGCGCAACCGTTTATCTCGGGAGCAATCTCCAAGACAATAAATATGCCCAATTCAGCAACTGTTGAGGATTGCAAAAAGGCCTATCAAGATTCCTGGCAGCTTGGCCTTAAGGCGAACGCCCTTTACCGGGATGGCTCAAAACTATCACAACCGCTTTCGTCCGCCCTGTTTGATAGTCTGGGTGAGGATAGAGAAGAGACGCTCGAAGCATCTCTCGCCGCAACTAGAGTAGAACCCGCTGTTGTGGCTGAAAGGGTCGTAGAGCGCATAATCGCCAAACGACGTAAACTACCCCAACGGCGCAAAGGATATACGCAAAAGGCCGTTGTGGGTGGCCATAAAGTCTATTTGCGCACAGGCGAATATGAAGATGGCTCTCTGGGCGAGATATTTATCGATATGCACAAGGAGGGCTCCGCCTTCCGTAGCTTGATGGACAGCTTCGCCATCGCTATTTCCCTGGGTCTGCAGCACGGCGTACCCCTGGAGAATTATGTGGACGCCTTCACTTTTACTCGGTTCGAACCTAACGGCATGGTTGAAGGCAACGACGTCATCAAGATGTCAACCTCGGTGTTGGATTACCTGTTCCGTGAGTTAGCCGTATCGTACCTAGGCCGCAACGAACTAGCGCATGTAGACCCCGAAGACTTGCGTCCCGATACTCTAGGAACCGGCTTGACTGATGAAGAAGCGCAGAATGAAGTCAACAAGGAATATCTGGCCGCTGCGGCACAGAGCGTAGCCTCACGCGGTTATGTCAGGGGCCGCTCCTTGCTTGTCTTGACAGGAGGTGCCGACGGCGGCGCCGGGATGACAAGCGAAACTGGCGACGGTAATGGAGAGGCGCTCGCCATAAACAATGTAACTGGTAATGGTAAAGGGGCCGCAGTGACATTTGATCCTAGTATTCAGGATGAAGTTGATGAACGTCTGGACCGTATCCGCGAGGCACGCATGAAAGGTTATGAGGGAGACGCCTGCAGTGAATGTGGCAACTTCACCCTGGTACGAAACGGCACCTGTTTAAAATGCAATACTTGTGGGGGCACGTCAGGCTGCAGCTAACGCCCCCGCAAGGGCCCCTGCCCAATCAGGAAATGGGGCACAGCGAGCTGCAGCCAAAGTAGAGTAGCGTAAGAGTCCTCCCTGTTGAGACTCGGGGCGCGGTGAACACCGCGCCCCCTTTTTTTGTTAGTCGTGGATTAGCTACTCTTTTAAGATTTTTCCCAATCTTGAAAGTATGATGCTAACAATGGTAGATTCGTACGAGGGGGCGAGCCGGGCAATAAAGGTTCACTGTATGTCTGCAAATCTAATAACATTATAGTGG
>CAZDQC010000008.1:0-7235 GCA_964507245.1 uncultured Rhodospirillaceae bacterium | reverse complement strand
GTGGCGCGAGGTTTCTGTATCAGGGTAGGCCCGTTAGATTTAGGCTCGATAGTTAATCACTCGGAACGTAATGAAGCAGCATATGTTAATTTGGCAAGGGACAAATCAATAGTGAAAAAACTCGCCATTACGAACAAGACCCTTGTCAATTTCGAAATCAAACAAACCAGAAGACTAACTTTTTCCGCGACCCTACCATCGGAGGAAAATCACCTAACCTGAGGTGATTTTGCCCTATTGCGGCTTTATGACCTCCGGCACGATGGTTCGTATGTGTATGTCCCTTAGGTGCTTAGCATCTGCAGGCGCCGGTGCACTCATCATCAGGTCCTGGGCCTGTTGGTTCATCGGGAACATGATCACTTCACGGATATTTGGCTCTTTCGCCAGCAACATGATTATACGATCAATGCCAGGAGCAATGCCGCCATGTGGCGGGGCACCGAACTTCAGCGCACTGAGCATACCGCCGAAGCGACTTTCCATCTCCGCCGAACCGTACCCGGCTATCTCGAATGCCTTGCACATAATCTCTGGCAAATGATTCCGGATCGCTCCAGAGGCCAATTCATCGCCATTACAGACGATGTCGTATTGGTAGCCAAGGACGTCCAACGGCGACTTATTTTCCAAGGCTTCCAAGCCTCCCTGAGGCATGGAAAAGGGATTATGCGAAAAATCGATCCTTTGTTCCGTCTCGTTCCATTCGTACATTGGGTAGTCCACAACCCAACAAAACCGATAGGCATCCTTTTCTATTAGATCTAGGTCCTGCCCGACCTTCAGACGGGCAAGGCCAGCCAATTGGGCCGCCTCCCCTTCCTTACCCGCGGCGAAGAATAGGCCGTCGCCATCATTGCAGCCGGTCAAATTTTTTAATTTTGTTAAGCGTTCATCATCCAGCCGGTTGGCGATGGGACCTTTGCTAATGCCATCGGCAAAACTAATCCAACCCATGCCGGGCGCACCCCCTTCTCGAGCCCAATCGTTCATTTTGTCGAAAAAACTACGTGGTTGAGACGCGGCACCTGGCGCGGGTATTGCTCGAACGACGCCCCCATCGGCTACCATCCTGGCAAAAAGTTGGAAATCTGAGCCGTCGAAAACCAGGGATACGTCAGAGATTTCCATTGGTATACGCAAATCGGGCTTGTCATTGCCATACTTAAGTATGGATTCGGTATATGGAATTTGAGGAAATGGCATGGAAGTGACACTGGCACCATTAGCAAATTCCTCAAACACTCCATGCATGACCGGCTCAACCGCTTGGAATACATCCTTTTGTTCCACAAAACTCATTTCTATATCCAATTGATAAAATTCACCGGGACTACGGTCGGCCCTAGCATCCTCGTCGCGAAAGCAAGGGGCAATTTGGTAATAGCGGTCGAACCCAGCAATCATCGCCAATTGTTTGAACTGTTGAGGAGCCTGTGGCAGAGCATAGAACTGACCCGGATGTAAGCGACTCGGCACCAGAAAATCGCGCGCGCCCTCGGGTGAGGATGCGGTCAAAATCGGTGTTTGAAAATCAATAAACCCCTGTTCTTCCATCCGCCGTCGGATCGAGGATATTATTTTGCTGCGCAGCAGAATATTTCTGTGCATAACGGACCTTCGCAAATCTAGGAAGCGGTAACGCAGCCGAGTTTCCTCAGGGAAGACTTGGTCTCCAAAGACTTGCAACGGCAACTCCTCTGCCGCCGATAGAACATCCAGACTTTCAATACTCACTTCGACTTCACCGGTCGGCAAGTCCTTGTTGATGGCTTCTGTGTCCCGAGCCAACACCACACCTTCAATTCGGATGACGCTTTCCGGTCGAACCAGTTCTGCCGTACCAAAACAGTCGTTGTTAGGTTCGATAACGCATTGGGTGATACCGTAGTTGTCCCGTAAATCAATGAATAGCAATCCGCCATGGTCTCGTTTCCGGTGCACCCAACCGGAAACTCGCGTGGTCTGTCCGACGTCGCTCAGGCGCAACGCTCCACAGGTATGACTACGATAAATATGCATGTTTGCGATCCTTGGCTAGGCTGTATTTACCGACCGGGCCATTCCCTCTGGCAGCGGCGCTAAACCGCACAGAACATGCCTTTGTGTCAAGTCTGTGGACTGGATGTTTGTGCATTATTTCACGGAAATATACGTAACGACGAAGGGGCTAAAATTGTGTATAGGTTTAAGATATGTCACCCCAGCGTATTTTTGAACTCATCGACAATGACGAGGCATTGGCCGGTTTTTGTGCCCAACTGTCCCAATCCCCTTTTATCACAGTGGACACGGAATTCATTCGCGACCGCACTTATTGGCCGCGTTTGTGTCTGATCCAGCTCGCTAATCACGAAATTGCCCGTGCCATCGACCCGATGATTGATGGCATCAACCTAGCGCCCCTCGCGGATTTGCTGGCGAATTCTAAGGTGATCAAAGTCTTCCACGCCGCTCGTCAGGATGTTGAAATATTTGTACAGCAAAATGGCATGGTACCAACCCCGTTATTTGACACGCAAATCGCTGCAATGGTGTGCGGGTTTGGCGATTCCGTAGGCTATGACCGCTTAGTCGAGAAATTAGCCGGCGCTAAAATAGACAAAGGATCCCGTTTCACCGACTGGAGCCGCCGCCCGCTAAGTGGCAAACAAATCGGATATGCCCTGGACGACGTCACGCATCTGTTGAAGGTTTACGAGGCCTTATGCAGACAACTAGAAATATCCCAACGTGCCCACTGGCTGGAAGAGGAACTTGGGGTGCTGACCAATAACACCACTTATGATCAGTTTCCGGAAGAAGCCTGGCGCCGCCTTAAATTACGCAGCCGTAATAGCCAATATCTGGGTGTTGCCAAGGAACTAGCCGCCTGGCGGGAACGCGAAGCACAACGGCGAAACATGCCGCGCAGTCATGTCCTGAAGGACGAAGCCATTCAGGAACTAGCGGCTGAAATGCCTGGAACTATTAGAAACCTCGCGCATCTAAGGGCGGTTCCGAAAGGATTAGCGGAAGGCCCTGCCGGCCAGCAATTGCTGGCTGCCATTCAGGCGGGAAGAAATCTAGCTATAGAGGATATTCCCAAACCCAACGCACAAGTGGCACTTCCACGTGGGCTTAGCCCGCTGATCAGCCTGTTGAAAGTGCTGTTAAAAACAAAATGCGATGAAAACAATGTAGCGCCGAAACTAGTTGCTTCTGTCTCTGATTTAGAGCGGATCGCATCAGACGACGAGGCGGATGTCGCCGCCCTGCACGGATGGCGAAAAGAAATCTTTGGTGCGTATGCTTTGGATCTAAAACACGGACGTCTGGCAATGACGGCTAAAGGAAAACGAGTTGAATTGATCAGAACTTCTTGAATTGGTGCCGTCATAATAAAATTTTTTATTTAAGTAGGAGACAATTGTGACCACTTTACCAAAAATTATGGGCATTCATCACAGTGCCTATCTTTGCCGCGATGCAAAGGAAACCCGCGACTTCTACTGTGACGTTCTAGGCATGCGCATGCGGGCCACACTTGCCATAGATAAAAGACCAGGCACCGACGAGGATCTGCGCTACATGCACCTGTTCTTTGAAATGGAAGACGGCAATTATATAGCTTTTTTTGACTTGCCGGACAGCGTCGAGGAAGACTACTTCCGGAATAAGGATGGCATGCAGGAATATCATTTCGCCTTTGAACTAGAAAATTTAGAAGCCCAGAAATATTACAAGGATAAGTTAGAAAATTTTGGCCTACCTGTGCGGGGCCCGGTGGACCATGGTTTCGTGACATCTATCTATTTTCATGACCCCAACGGTCTGCAAGTAGAATTTACAGTTCGTTCAGACCGTCATGAAACAATTTTGGCCGAAGAGGAAGCCAAATCCGAGGACGTCTTGGCGCGCTGGACAGCCGAAACCGCTGCCGTCAAGTCAGAGCGGTTAAATTTTGTAGCGGCTGAATAAATTGTAGTGCTCGAGATCAATGTGACAATTACCAATTCGGTATTGTTGTCCGTAAAATTTTGTAGGGATTAGGTCATGAACATCGTCAAAGATATTCAAATTCGCCAGAATGCGGATCTGCATGCGGAGCATTTTGACGTATTGATCGTGGGGGCGGGCATTTCAGGAATCGACGCTGCTTATCACCTGCAACAGGAATGTCCGGCTAAGAGTTTTGTTTTGCTAGAGACGCAAGAGACATTTGGCGGTACATGGACCACTCACAAATACCCTGGAATCCGTTCGGACAGCGATTTGTTCACCTTTGGCTACGGCTGGAAACCTTGGGAAGGCCCGCTAATAGCAACGGCAGATAAAATACTCAAATATCTGGATGAAGCCCTAGATGAACAGGACATCCGTAAGCATATTCGTTATCGCCACAAAGTAACGGATGCCAGTTGGTCCAACGAGGATAAACAATGGACCCTAACGGTGACTGACATAAGCAGCGGCGATGCTCTGACCTTCACAGGTAATTTTCTATGGATGTGCCAAGGTTATTACCAACATTCGAAAGGATACACCCCAAATTTCCCCGGTATGAGGCGTTTCAAAGGGCATATCGTGCACCCACAAACTTGGCCGGAAGATTTGGATTACATGGACAAGGAGGTGTTGGTAATAGGCTCTGGCACCACAGCGGCCACCTTGATCCCGGCTATGGCAGACGCCACCAAGCACATAACTATGCTACAGCGATCACCAACCTATTTTTTTGCTTTGCCAAACCGCAGTATTGCCCGCGATATGCTACGCAAAATCAACGTCTCGCGGGAGTGGATTCATGACATCGTGCGCAACGATATACTGGTCAACCAAAAAACCCTCACACGCAGGTCTTTCGAGGATTCTGAGGCACTCAAGAACGAGTTGGTCTCTGGCGCCCGGTTGCATTTAGGTCCTGATGTCGATGTGGACAAGCACTTTACGCCCAGCTACCGCCCTTGGCGGCAACGTCTGGCCGTACTGCCTGACGGCGACCTGTTTCAAAGCATCCGCAAGGGTAAAGCATCAGTGGTCACCGATCACATTGAGACTTTTACTGAAGATGGGATATTGCTGCAATCCGGGATAGAATTGAAGGCAGACATCATCATTACCGCAACCGGTTTTAATATGAGCGCGATGGGTGACGTGGTATTCAATGTGGGGGGCAGGACGGTGGATTTCTCGAAGACCTGGGGACATCGTACGATTCAATTCTCCGACATACCAAATATGGCTTGGGTGTTTGGCTACCTTCGGGCCAGTTGGACCCTGCGTGCGGACCTTGTCTCGGGTTATGTCTGCCGACTGCTCAACTACATGGAAAAACATGGTTATTCTAAGGTGACACCGCGCTTACGGGATCAGGATAAGCAAATGGAGCCACTACCTTTTATCACAGAACAGAACTTCAACGCCGGCTATATAATGCGCAAAATCCATCTGATGCCACGGCAGGGAGACAAAGACCCGTGGGTCCACAAACAGGATTATTTTTCCGAAAAGAATACAATACCCGCCGCCGACCTCGAGGACGGCACTTTGATCTACGAATAGCCATTAAAGTTGTTGCGTAGAATATTCCAGAATGCCTAATTAGCCAGTTCCCGTATTTCGGAGTATTCAGGCCCTACAACAGGTTAATAAAATCGTAATTCGGGGATCGTCAAATGATCCGCGAGACCATGTGGGTAACGCACTGGAGGCGCTCGACAATTAATCCGGGCTTGCCGGCAGACCCCCCGCCCGGTAATTCTGATCCAAAGGAACAACTTGACTAGGAAGGAATAAACTATGGACGTGGAGGGCAAAAAGGCTGTCATTTTTGGCGGCACATCTGGAATTGGATTGGCTACGGCCAAACAACTGGCCGCACTAGGGTGCAATGTCGCTGCGGTTAGCCGCAATCCGAATCGGATCGGAGATCCACCTCATGGAGTTACACTAAAGAAATGTGATATTCTAGACCGGGATGCCGTAGCGGCCTTATTCCAAGAATGCGCACCCATAGATATTTTGGTGAGTGCCGCGACTGGCGGGTCCCGCGCGATTGGCCCGTTCCTTGGTATGGACATGGACGGCTATCAGGCCTCATTCGACAAGCTTTGGGGTTATGCCAATGTCGTCCGTTATGGCGCGGAACATTTAGCGGCGGATGGCAACATCGTGTTGGTAAGCGGTACACCGGCCCGCAAGTGTAAACCGGGGCAGGTTTCACTGTCGTCTGTCGGCGCCGGAGTAGAGGCTCTGGCTCGCGCTGTCGCTCCGGAATTGGCACCCCGCCGCATAAATGTAGTGTCACCTGGTGTTATCGATACACCTATGGTTCCCATGCAGGGTGAGGAAAGGGAAGTATTTTATACGAAAGCGACGGCCGACAATATTATCCCCCGAGCGGGCTCGGCGGACGAAGTGGCCCAAGCCATCGTATTCATGGTGCAGAATGAGTTTGTCACCGGAACCACCATCGACGTAGACGGCGGTTGGATGTTGTCCTAGGACGATGCGGTGGAAACAATATCGTAGCTTCTATCGAAGCTACGCGCGAGGGCGCTTAGTCGCTTGACAGTAGATTCGCCAACCAAAACTTTTTTATCAGGGGCTAGGTGCAAACGGATTTCACCGGCATCCATACTCAGGCGATAGTCATCGAGTAAATTCATCATGCCGCCGGTGAGGGTGTGGGCCAAACGCAAGGCCTGGCCCACTCGCCGGGACCACATGTGATCATCTTCCTCGATTAAACGTTCGAAGGGTTTGATCCATCGGCTATCAAGGCGATGGGTATAACGGAACCTTACTGCTAACGCCAACTTCACCCTTTCTCTGTGATTCAAACCGATAAGTGGTGCGCGCATGACGTCGGCCATGACATGATCAGGCCGCTCGTCAGTATGAATTCGCCAGCCGATATCACTCAACAGTCCTGCCGCAAAACGGAGGCGATTATCTTGAACGCTTTCGCCTGAAAAAAGTGGCGCAAGCCAACCAGTTAGCTTTTCCCCATCACCATGACTGTGTCCCAGGCCATTTTTGGTATCCCTAGCTGTCGCCAAAGCAGTCAAACGGCACGAGGCCAATAATGGGTCGATGTCTTGTTCAGCAGTGGATAGATGTTCAAACAAAATTCCTTCCCGTAAACCGTGGGCAGAAAACACCACTTTACCAGCTCCACTGTAACGAAGTAGTCGGCCCAGAACTCGCGCCGCTGGGGCTAGCGTATCCAGCCGGTCGCGTGGCGCGACCTC
>CAZDQC010000007.1:36883-57833 GCA_964507245.1 uncultured Rhodospirillaceae bacterium | reverse complement strand
GTTTCGAGGTATTCGTAGATACCTTCCCGGCTACCTTCTCGGCCCAGGCCGCTGTCCTTCATGCCGCCAAAGGGGGCGGCAGCCGATGCGGGATTTATGTCATTGATACCGATAATGCCGAATTGTAGCCCCTCGAACAGTCGCATGGCTTGCGTTAAATTTTGGCTATAGATGTAGGCGGCCAGGCCATAATGGGTGTCGTTAGCCAGGGACAATAGGTCATCGTTATCATCGAAGGGAATGACAGCGGCGACGGGACCAAAGGTCTCCTCTCGGTAGATCAGCATTTCCGGTGTGACTTTGTTAAGTACCGTGGGGGCAAAAAAATGGCCGTTGCCCAAGGCACCATCGGTCAGGCGATGGCCGCCACAAAGGACCTCAGCACCGTTTTCCACGGCGTCGGCGACTTGTTTTTCCACCTTAACCACAGCTTCGTTGTTCACCAGGGGACCGATGGTCACACCTTGTTCCAGGCCATTGCCGGCCTTCATGCCCGCCACACGATCGGTCAATGTCTTCAAAAAATTCTCTAGGATTTCATTGTGCACGAAAATGCGGTTGGGGCTAATGCAGGCCTGACCGGTGTTGAGGAACTTGACCAGTTGGAGGCCCTTGGCTGCATGCACCGGATCAGCATCCTTTAGAACAAGGAACGGTGCATGCCCGCCTAACTCACAACTCACCCTTTTCATACTGCCCGCTGCTTTGCCGGCAAGCATCTTGCCAACGGCTGTAGAGCCGGTGAAGGTAAGTTTTGCGACTTTAGGGTTGGTAGTGAATTCCTCGCCTACAGGTTTTGGATCGGCAGCAGTTACCAAGTTGACTACGCCTGGAGGGAAGCCCGCTCTTTCGAATATCTTGAAAGTTTCTACTGCCGTTAGGGGCGTTGCCTCCGACGGTTTCAAGACTACGGTGCAGCCTGCTGCTAGGGCTGGTGCCAGCTTTCGGGTGATCATGGAAATAGGGTAGTTCCATGGCGTAATGGCCGCTACCACTCCCACAGCTTGGTGCAATACATGGAAGCGTTGATCAGTCCGAGACGAGGGGATAATTTCGCCGTAGATACGTTTGCCTTCCTCGGCAAACCAGATCAGGAAATCGGCGGCATATTTTACCTCCGTCATGGCAGCCCGTAGTGGCTTGCCCTGTTCCGACGTCATTACTTTGGCCAAATCTTCTTGGTGGTCTAGCATCAGCGTGTGAGCGCGCATTAAAAATTCTGCCCGTTGATAGGGCGTCGTGGTGCGCCAGGTGAGTAGAGCCTCCGCTGCCGCGTCAATGGCCGATTTCGACGCTTCGCGTCCCCCATCCGGCAATGATTGAATCACTGCGCCGGTAGCAGGATTGAAAATTTCAAAACTTGATTGGGTGGGCTCTGTGGCCCAGGTACCGTTGATGTACATGCCGGGTCCTATGTTAAACGTCGTGGCTTTTTGCGATCTTCATGGCGATATGTTCGCCGGCTGTTATTGGGGCATAGCTCGGTTGTTCACCGGGGTCCAGGCATGTTGGTAAACATTCAACGAGGGTGTCAAAATTTGGGTGCATGAAATAACCGATAGATTGCCGCCGGCTTGTTGCATCGGCCAGATTTTTAGGGTTAGCAACCCTGTGGAGTGTTGACCGCCAGCGGCCATTGGTCCAGCGGGCCATCATGTCGCCGAGGTTTACGACTAGTTCGTTCCGGCCAGCCTGCACGCCTCGCCAATGACCATCAGGCATTTTTACTTCCAGCCCGCCGCTGGCGTCTGTCATGGCTAGGATTGTTAGGGCGCCGAAGTCTGTATGGGCACCGGTGCGCAACTGACCAGGCCGAGGTGGCTCGATCAGGGCGGGATAATGATGGCAACTGAGTATTGAAAAATGCCGGTCGAATTTGTCTGTGAAATAATCCTCACGTAGGTTCAAAGAATGGGCAAAGATGCGTAGTAGCAAGTTGGACACTAATTCGAATTCTCGATAGATGCCTCTCAAAGAATCGCCAATTCCCTTCGGTTCTGTGGGAACTGTATTTGGCCAATAGGCTATTTGCGCCGCTTCGTTGTCGGAAAATGTTCGCCGGTGGTCGTCAATGGGGCCCAGGAAGATTGTTTCCCGCAAATCGGCCGGAGCATCGTTATCCAGGGTAGTGGCGAGGCCGCGGGTGGCGAAGCCGTGATAGCCACGTTGCCTGGAAGGACCCTGGGGATGCCATCTATCTTTGTTGGCTTGTGGCAGGTCCATGAACGCACGGATCAAGCCGAAGGCGTTCTGCAAGGTAGTATTCTTTAATCCGTGCCCCCTGATTACTAGAAACCCAATATCTCGGCAACTGGCGGCAACTTGGTCTGAAACAGACCTTTTGTTTTTACCGTCTAGAAATGGTGCAATATTGACGCTCGGGATGTCCATATCGCCTAACTCATGACATCAGTGACTAGGCGGTCATAAGGGGCGTCGAAGCTAATTAGGCCGCCGGAAAGCATCGCGGCTTTCAGGCGAGTAAATGCTGTAACTGGAAGTTCTGTTGTAAGCGCCCAGAGGTGGGAATTTCGGTAACCTTGGATCATTCGTGATAGGTCTTCAATTTTCAGTTCGGGGAAATATTCACGTACTGTTTCCGCAATATTGTCCGGGTCGTCACTATGCAGAGCCGCCAAGGCCCTTTCGATGCCGCGCACGAGAGCCTGGCAAATATCTGGTTGTGCTTGGACAAAGGCTTCGGTGGTGTAAAAAGACGTCCAGCAGCTATCACCTCGGACGGCGCAACGATGCCAAATATTTCCAACGCCTCTCTGCACCAGATCGTCCGCATAAGGTTCAAAAATTTGGACCGCGTCCAAAGCGCCCTGGTCTAATGCTTCTGCGTTTTCCGTCATAGTCTGGTTCTTGACCCAATTGATATCTCCAAGGTCGATGCCGGTGCGTCCGAGATCGTCCTGTAAGGTCATCCAAGGCGTGGGTACTTCTGAAACAACACCGACCCGCTTGCCCACTAAATTGGTAAATTGAAATTGGTCGTTTTCTTCTCGTCCCACAATTATTGATGGATCCCGCGCGACAACTTGGGCGAAACAGACCAGCGGACAGTCGCGATCTCGATCATGATGGAGCATTACCCGCATAGGCCCCCCCCACGCCACATCGACCCGGCCGTCAATTAGACCTTGAGCAGTTTCCGGCGTGCTAGCCGACAATTCAACAGCGACATCAATGTCCATTGCAGCCCAATCGCCCCGTTCGATGGCCATGTAGAAGGGGACATACACCACGGTGCGCATGTTTTCGTATAGAATAATGGGCTTATTCATTACGACAGCCTAACCGACATTTGGACTAGACGAAACGCTGTTACGCCGGCAAAGTTTAAGGCCCAATCTTGGAGGGATCTAAAAACAATGGCCAAAATCGAAGACCCTATCGAATTTGAACTGTTCAAGAATGCAATATTTGCCATAGGCGATGAAATGGCCGTGACGATCTGCCGGACCACTTATTCCGGCGTTCTGCGGGACAATATGGATTTTTCTACTGCTTTGGCAGATGCCAATGGAAAAATGGTAGCCCAGGGATTGACGTTGCCAGGGCATTTAGGATCCATACCGGCCGCCCTCGCAGTCGTGGTGGAGCGCTTCGCAGGTGACATTCACCCCGGCGATATGTTTATCCTGAATGACCCGTTTGATGGCGGTATGCATTTGCCTGATATTTTTATCTTTCAGCCACTGTATCACGAGGGCAAGCGCGTCGCCTTTGCCGCCACGATAAGCCATCATTCCGACGTGGGCGGCCGTGTCCCTGGTTCCAACGCCTCCGATTCAACAGAGATCTATCAGGAGGGCCTACGGATTCCGCCGCTGAAGTTGTTCGACCAGGGCAAACGTAACGAAACAATGTGGTCCTTGATTGAAAAAAATGTCCGCATTCCAATACAGGTGCTAGGTGATCTGCGGGCACAATTGGCAGCATGCCACATTGCCGAGACACAGTTCGCTGAATTGCTGGAACGCTATGGCTTGGAAAAAGTGACCCTGTATATGGAAGAGGTAATTGATTATGCCGAACGCCTGACCCGCGCAGCCATTGCAGAACTACCTGATGGGCAGTGGAGTTTTGAAGATTGGATTGATGACGACGGCATCGATTTGGACCGTCCCATACGCCTATTCGTGACCCTGACGAAAACTGGCGAGGAAATTACCGTGGATTGGACTGGAAGTTCAGAACAGGTAAAGGGTGCAATTAACAACTCCCTGTCCTTCACCGTCGCTCATTCCGTCGCCGGCATCCGCTCTGTGTTGCCGTTGAATATCCCATCGAATGAAGGTGTGTTCCGCGTGATCAAAGTGATTGCTCCTCCCGGGACGATTGCCAATATGGTGCTGCCAGCGGCCTGTGCGGCCCGGGGGCTCACTGGGTTTCGAATGGGCGACTGCATGTTTGGCGTTTTGGCGATGATGCTGCCCGAGCGTGTCTGTGCCGCATCCGACGGCGGTAATACAGGTGTGTCCATCGGTGGTTATGATGACGAGCGCAAGCCTTTTATATATGTAGATTTTTCTTGTGGCACACATGGCGGACGGCCATGGGCGGACGGCTGGCAAGGCAATTCTAACATGTTTGCCAATATGGCTTCTCAATCCATCGAAGTAATTGAAACAGAGCAGCCCATGCAAATTCTTTCTTACGAATTCGTGCCGGACCGGGCTGGTCCGGGTAAGTTCCGGGGCGGTGCGCCCTATCGTCGGGATTACAAGTTTCTCGAGCGGGAAGCGGTATTGCAGGTCCGTTCGGACCGTAGAAAATTTAGGCCCTACGGTTTATATGGCGGTTATCCAGGAAAAGCATCGGCCAACTTTATGAATCCGCAAGCTGAAAATGAACCTCTCGAAAGCAAACTAACCATGAATATTCTAAAGGGCACGGTATTCCGTCACGAGCTGGCGGGCGGCGGCGGCTGGGGCGATCCTCTAGATCGTGACCCGGACAAGGTGTTGAAGGACGTTCGTAATGAATTAGTTAGCCCGGCGCTGGCCTTTGGCGATTATGGCGTACGTATTGATACTGAACGTTGGACCGTGGATCAGGCAGCGACTGAGGCGCAGCGAAAAGAATTACGGAAGCATCGGCCGAAAGAGGCGCCGAATGTTCTGTGGCAAGAGCCGACCCAGAACTTGGAGGCGGCGGGCTAAATGACCAACTTTCGCGTCGGTGCTGACATTGGCGGCACCTTTACCGACCTTGTTCTACTTGATCAAGACGGCACCCTGCATACCAAGAAGGTTCCTTCGACGGTGGATGCCTATGAAGAGGCGATCGTCGACGGTCTAGCTAGTGTCTTCGAAGCCACGGATGTCACGGCCGATAGTGTGTCGGAAGTGCTACATGGAACCACGGTAGCATCCAACGCCATACTTGAGCATAAGGGTGCCAAGGCAGGACTGATTACGACGAAGGGATTTCGAGACGTCCTGGAAATTCGTACGCTGCGTATGCCGCGCCTTTACGATCTACATTGGGAAAAGCCACCGGCCCTCGTTGAGCGCTACCTACGTCTGGATGTGGACGAGCGTATGAACAACCGGGGAGAAGTCGAAAAAGCCCTTGATCTTGCCGAGGTGGAAAGGGTCGTGCAAAAGTTATTAGATGAACAGGTGGAGACCATCGCGGTCTGCCTGATCAACTCCTATGCCAACGGCGACCATGAACGTTCTATCAAGGGGGTGATAGAAAGGCTGGCGCCCGATCTGCCGCTTAGTATTTCAGCTGAGGTTCTGCCGGAAATTTCCGAATATCATCGGACCTCCACTACTGTAATTAATGCCTATGTCATGCCCATCGTCGGTCAATATTTGCGGGCATTGAGTAACCGACTACGGGATAGTGCAATTGCGGCACCGTTATTGTTGATGCAATCCAACGGCGGCCTTATTAGTGCCGAGGTAGCCGAACGTAAACCGGCCAATATCATAGAATCCGGGCCAGCAGGCGGTGTCGTGGGGGCCCAGGCCCTGGCCCAAAAATTGGATCTGCCGGACATCATCACCTTTGATATGGGCGGCACCACCGCCAAAGCTTCCATGGTGGAGGGTGGTCAATATACCCGAAGTCTGGATTATCAAGTGGGTGGCGGCATCATGGGCGGCTCCCGCCTGATGACCGGAGCGGGTTATCATTTAAAAGTTCCTGCCATTGATCTGGCCGAGGTTGGTGCTGGGGGCGGATCTATTGTCTGGATCGACGCTGGCGGTTCACTACAAATCGGTCCACAAAGCGCGGGCGCCATGCCCGGCCCGGTTTGTTATGGCATGGGCGGTGAGGAGCCGACAGTAACCGACGCCAATGTCATCCTTGGTTATCTAAATCCGAAGTTCCTGGTGGGCGGTGAGTTAGAATTGCAGGCGGAGAAGGGCCGTGCCGTATTCCAGGAACGGATTGCTGAACCCATGGAATTAGATCTGGCCCATGCCGCCTATGGCGCCCATCAGATTGCAATTTCTAATATGATCCGGGCCATTCGCGCGATATCTAGTGAACGAGGCCGTGATCCGCGCGCTTACGCCTTGTTCGCCTTCGGTGGCAATGGTCCCCTGTTCGCGGCGGGCATGGCCAAGGCGTTGAGCATGAGGCGTATAGTGGTGCCGCCCCACCCGGGCCTGTTTTCTTCGTTTGGTCTGCTTTATGCGGATGTGGAGCACCATTATTCGCGCTCTATGATGCAGGTATTGCGTGATGCTACTCCGGAGGCTCTGGACGACATTTGGGGCGGGTTGGAGCAAGAGGCTAGGGCGCAATTGGAAGCTGATGGCTACCGTCAAGACCAGGTGGAAGTGCGCCGTAGCGCCAACATGCATTACAAAGGTCAGATTTATGAATTGACTGTGCCTGCACCTGACGGTGATTTCTCCGAGGAGAAGATTGCTGCTTTGGAGGAGGCGTTTGGCCAGGAACATGAACGTACCTATGGTCACCGCGCTGGTCCGGAAGAACCGGTCATGCTGGTCAATGCTCAACTGGTTGGTAGAGCAATACCTGATCATCCACCTGTTCCGGACCTCCTGAAGAGCGCCGACATAGCAAAGGGAGACATTGGTAACCGGCAAGCTTATTTCGGTCCGGAACAGGGCTGGTTAGACGCTACAGTGTTGAGCCGGAACGATCTGGCTAGCAGACGTGCTGGCCCCTTGATCGTCGAAGAATATGACGCCACTTGCTTGGTGCCTCCCGATGCGTCGGCGGAGCGAGACGATTTTGGTAATATCATCATTGATTTACCCTGATAGGATGTCCCTTCGAGGCTGGAATTGACTCAGAATTTATGGTTTATGATCCAATTTTATGAGGGAATTTATCGATAATCCAATACCGTTGATAGATCTGGCGCCTTTGACGCAGACTGGTGGCGCGGTAGCTTTAGCGGCTCAGATGCGGGTTGCTTTGGAAGATATTGGCTTTCTGATCATCGTGAACCATGGAGTACCTCAAGAATTGATCGAGCAGACCTTTGATCAGGCTCGGCGCTTTCATGATCAAGACACGGATGCGAAACATGCTGTGCTGATGAATGAGCACAATAACGGCTATATGGCTATGGCCCGTTACGGTGTTCGTACCAGCCGGGTTAGCGAAAACGCTCTCCCTGATCTGAATGAGTCATTTTTTATAAAAAGGGAACGGACGCCGGATGATCCTTTATCCACCCGGCGATTTGGTGGCCCAAACATTTGGCCTACTGATCTACCAGGGTTTCGCGAAAAAATCCTTGCCTACACAGAGGCAGTGGACGCCCTGGGCCGGAAACTTCTACCGGTGGTGGCAATTGCCTTGAACCTCCCGGCCGATACGTTTGATACCGCCTTCCAGGAGAGCCAGTTTTCCTTCCGACTATCGCATTATCCACCTCAGGGTCGGACAAAGGGCCAATACGGATTTGCGCCTCATACGGATGCCAATTTCATGACCTTTTTGGCCCAGTCCGGTGTGCCGGGACTCCAGATCATGTCGAAGTCAGGGGACTGGTTGGATGTGCCCCATGTGCCAAGGTCATTTGTGGTGAACTCTGGTGATATGCTCCACCGCTGGACTAATGGCCGCTTTGCCTCGACCCCCCACCGGGTCGTTCCGCCTGAGGGGCAGGCACGCTATGCCGCCCCATATTTTTTGGGGCCGCACATGGATACGCTGATTAAGTGCCTGCCAGGCTGCAGTGATGAAAACAACCCGGCCCGTTATTCGCCTGTCACTTACGATGACTATTTAAAATGGTGGTATGACGCTAATTACAATTTTACCGACCAAAAGGACCTTGCTGTGAATTGACTTAGTTAATTCGTGGTCATTTCTAAGTGTTGAAATTAACGGGTTAGTCTAAAAAAATTGGCTTATTGGGTTCTTACTCACTGTAGGCATGGAAAAGATAGGAACTTTCATGCTTACACTTATGACTAGCATCTCCGTCAGTTGGTAGGGCGAAGAAGCCAGTTACGAAAATAATATTTCGATGACGATACTGAAGTCGGGCAACATTTATTACCACCTGACCGAGAACAGCATCCGTTATACTGGGTCGCGCATCGTGGCTTGGCAGATTATGCAGGCTGATTTGGGAGGTCGGTATACAAGTCCGCCCGATTGCAATCTTGATATTGCAAATTATCCAATATTCTGCACTGACGTTGGCAAAGCGGTTAAGCAAATGATGCTCAGCCGTCGTTGACATGGTTAGCGGCCAACTGTATGTTCCGCCGACCTTTTTGCCCTGTTTAGGGTATTTACGCCATAAAGATCACCGGTGTGACCATGAAAGTACGTAATTCTCTGAAGTCGGCAAAAAATCGCCATCGCGATTGCCGAGTGGTCCGCCGCAAGGGCCGAGTCTATGTGATCAACAAAACCAACCGCCGTTTCAAGGCGCGCCAGGGTTAGTCAATCCAACTGTTGAGCTGTTGGGCTCACGGATACCAAGCCTTTTGAGTGTGGTTTTGTGCTGCATGGTTCTACGCCATTAGTTTGTCTGGTATGATCGGCCGGTCTAAGGATCGGAGAACACATCATGTTAATGCCCAAAGCAGAGGGCGAGATCTTGGCACAGCGAAAAGATTTGCTGACCGATTTGCGCGCCATCGTACCAGGTGAGGGTGTAATTGCTGACGAGGTCGCCTTGCGGGCCTATGAGAGTGACGGTCTTTCGGTTTATCGTCAGGTGCCCATGGCCGTGGTATTGCCAGAAACTGTTGGACAGGTTTCGGAGATAATGAAGTTATGCGACAAGCGGCAAATTAAAGTGGTCCCACGGGGTGCTGGCACCTCCCTCTCTGGTGGTGCCTTACCGTTAGAAGACGGAATTGTCCTGGGGCTAGGAAAATTCAACAAAATACTGGAAATCGATTACGAAAACCGCGCCGTTCGGGTGCAGCCGGGCGTGACTAACTTGGGAATTTCCCAGGCTGTGGACCACAAAGAATTCTACTACGCCCCTGACCCCTCAAGTCAGATCGCTTGTTCCATTGGCGGCAACGTGGCGGAAAACGCCGGGGGTGTGCATTGCCTAAAATATGGCGTCACCACCAATAACCTGCTCGGCCTGGAAATGGTACTTTTGTCCGGCGAAGTGATCCGCCTAGGAGGCAAACATCTGGACAGCGGTGGATATGATTTCATGGGCCTTTTGACTGGGTCTGAAGGGCTTTTAGGCGTGGTTACGGAAATTACCGTCCGCATTTTGAAGAAACCAGAGACAGCGCGGGCGGTTTTGATCGGTTTTCCATCATCGGTACAGGCGGGCGATTGTGTGGGTAAGGTGATCGGTTCAGGCATCATTCCCGGCGGCATGGAAATGATGGACAAAGCTGCCATTCATGCCTCCGAAGAATTTTGCAATGCAGGTTATCCGTTGGAGGCCGAGGCGTTGCTGATCGTCGAACTAGATGGCCCCCAACAGGAAGTGGATCACCTAATCGAACGGGTCGGCGAGATTGCTACGGCTTGCGGATCGACCTCTGTGCGCATATCCGATAGCGAAGATGAGCGCGTAGCATTCTGGGCCGGACGAAAAGCGGCCTTCCCCGCAATCGGCCGCATAAGTCCAGACTACATGTGCATGGATGGCACTATTCCGCGAAACCGACTGCCGGAAGTTCTAAAGCGTATGAGCGAATTGAGTGCGCATTACGGTCTGCGCGTGGCCAATGTATTTCATGCGGGTGACGGCAATTTACATCCCCTAATCCTTTTTGACGCCAATGCAGGGGAATTAGAAACTGCCGAAAAATTTGGCGCCGACATTCTGCGCTTGTGCGTCGAGGTAGGGGGTGTTCTGACCGGCGAACACGGCATCGGAATTGAAAAGAGAGATCTTATGGGTGAGGTATTCACGGACGAGGACCTAGCTCAACAACAACGGGTCAAATGCGCATTTGATCCTAATGGTCGCCTCAATCCAGGCAAAGTCTTTCCCGTTCTGCACCGTTGCGCCGAGCTTGGTCGAATGGTTGTACATAAGGGTCAGATGCCATATCCGGAGCTCCCGCGATTTTAATGACGGAAGACTTGAAACCCGTCAACGCGAAACAGGTGGCGGAAATTATCACCTGGGCTGGGGCTGAGAAGAAGACCGTGGAGCTTGTCGGCAGCGGCAGCAAGGCTGACCTTGGCCGTCCTATTGCGACGGATTTTCGTTTGCACCTTTCCGCTCTTAAGGGTGTCGATTTGTATGAGCCCGAAGAACTTGTCCTGCGCTCTGGCGCGGCAACCTCGTTGGGTCAAATTCAGGCAATGCTGGCTCAACAACGCCAGCAGTTGGCGTTCGAGCCGCCTGATTTCAGTGAACTATATGGCCATGTCAAAGACCAGACGATCGGCGGCGTGTTGGCTGGTAATTTGGCCGGTCCACGCCGGATCAAGGCCGGCGCGGCGCGGGACCACTTTCTGGGCCTGGAGGCCGTATCGGGTCGGGGTGGTATGTTCAAGTCCGGTGGCCGGGTGGTTAAGAACGTCACCGGGTATGATCTATGCAAACTCATGGCAGGCAGTTTCGGTACACTGGCGGCGTTGACCGAAGTCACAGTTAAGGTTCTGCCAGCGCCAGAAAAAATTCGTACGGTGCTATTGTTCGGGCAGACGGATAGCCAATCCATTTCGGCAATGAGTAGGGCTGCCGGCAGCCCACACGAAGTGTCCGCTCTGGCCCACCTGCCCGACGTCATCGCGTCTCGATCTACAGTATCCTATATCCGCAATGCCGGGGCATCGGTCACGGCTGTACGTGTTGAAGGACCTGGTCCCTCCGTGGAACATCGAGCGGATAGCCTGCGGCAACTATGGGGTGTCTATGGCGAGGTTGAGGAACTGCATGGCCACAACAGCAACATTTTTTGGCGGGAGGTCGCCAACGTGGCATCCTTGCTGCCTAACCCGGACGCCGTCATCTGGAAAATTTCGGTGACCCCGTCGAAAGGTGCTGATGTCATGGCGGCTGCCAGGGCAGGGGGTGGTGAAGGATATTTCGACTGGGCAGGTGGGCTACTGTGGTTGGCCATGGAGCACGACGAGGATGGCGGCGCGGGAGTGGTCCGTGGGGCCTTTAGCGGCGACGGTCATGCCACATTGATGCGCGGTCCTGCTGAGCTGCGGAAACAGGTGGACGTGTTTCAACCGGTCACGCCCAGTCTTGCCGCCTTGAGCGCCCGCATCAAGAATTCGTTTGACCCACGGGGTGTTTTGAATCCGGGCCGCATGCACGGAGCTTATTGACCATGCAGACCCATTTCCAAACTTTGCAATTAAAAGAGCGGGACGTGGCGGAAGCAGACGGCATACTGCGAAAATGCGTTCATTGTGGGTTGTGTACCGCAACCTGTCCCACCTATGTGTTACTAGGCGATGAATTGGATAGTCCGCGGGGTAGGATCTATCTAATCAAGAATATGCTCGAAAGTGGCAAGGCTCCCGATGAACGCACCGTAAGGCACATCGACCGTTGCCTGACTTGTTTGTCCTGTACCACCACTTGCCCATCGGGCGTCGACTACATGCATCTGGTCGATCGAGCCCGGGCGCGGATCGAAGCACAATATGTACGGCCGTACCCTGAACGCCTACTGCGGTGGTTGCTGGCGCAGGTGTTGCCACGGCCGGGTCTATTCCGATTGACCTTGCTGGGCGCCCGCCTGGCTAGGCCATTCGCGGCGCTTGCACCGGGACGTCTGAAGGGGTTGTTATCTATGGCGCCGGATCGATTGCCGGCTGCCACGGGCAAGGGCACGCAAAAAATCCATAGGGTACAAGGCGAACGTAGAATGCGCGTTGCCTTGTTGCCCGGTTGCGTGCAAAAGGTTTTGGATCCCACCATCAACGCGGCAACTATTCGCCTCTTGAACCGGCTTGGCTGCGAAGTGGTTATCGCGGAAGGATCTGGGTGCTGCGGGGCACTTACCCAGCACATGGGTAAAGATGCTGCAACAAAAGCCTTCGTGCGGGCCAACGTGGCGGCCTGGTGCGAGGAGCTACATGGCGAGGGTTTGGATGCCGTCGTCATCAATGCTTCCGGCTGTGGGACGACAGTTAAGGATTATGGTCATATTCTGGTTGATAATCCTAAATGGGCAAAACCATCCCTCGAAATCTCGAATCTAGCATTGGATGTGACTGAACTTCTGCAGCGGCTGCCATTTCCGAAAGTAAACCAGCCACCCGGACTGACGGTCGCCTATCATGCCGCCTGTTCTCTACAGCATGGTCAAAAGGTGACCGACCTACCTATACAGCTTCTGCGTCAAGCTGGATTTCAGGTCTTGGCAATACCCGAAGGACATCTTTGCTGCGGTTCAGCCGGGACCTATAACTTGTTGCAACCGGAATTAGCCGACCGCTTACTGCACCGCAAGGTAGGTCACATAGAAGGTTTGCTTCCCGATGTTATTGCAACGGGGAATATTGGCTGCATGGTGCAATTGCAGAGGGGGACGGCCATACCCGTGGTCCATACGGTGGAGTTGTTAGATTGGGCTACGGGGGGGCCTAAACCGCCGGACCTTTAACCGAGTCGTTCTACTGGGAAAGTGCATTTGGGCGAGGTAATTTGATCACGGTCGGAAATGACAGCCAACTCGTCCGCGTATCGGTCGATGCTGCCTTGTATCAGGCCATGCAGGGCTGCGGAGGCCCAGGACAGAGCCGCTGGAATATCTCCGTGATCAAGATAATGGCCTAGCAGAATAGCGGTGAAGGCGTCGCCTGTCCCTTTTGGTACAACGTTTTTATCAGCAAAGAACGGCACTCGCACCTGCACGACGCCATGAGGCCCGACGGCTATATTGTGCAGCCATTCTTCGAATTGCCAGGCGCTGGTGCAGATCACCCATTCGGGCCCCAGTTGACGCAACGCTTTGCAAGCGAGGACTACGTCGTTGATGCTGGGAAGGTCCATGCCGGTCAACCACGACAATTCGAACAAATTCGGCGTCACGATGGTGGAGCGGGGTAGTAGCTGGTCGCGCAAAACTGTTGCGATCTCTTCAGGGACGAATAGGCGGCCATCGTCACCCAAAATTGGATCACAAATTACAACTGCGTCCGTTGTATCAATAGCTCGCAAGGCCACATCCACACTGCCGGGTTGACCCAAGTAACCAGTGTGAACAGCGTTGCAATTCGCGAGGAATTGCCGTTCTGACAAGCCATCTAACAGCTGATTTTGAAGGGTTAGGTCTACGGGTGCGCCGCCGAATCCGCCGTGCCCGGGATGATTGGAGAACAAGACAGTTGGGATGTGCCAAACCTCGTGCCCCATGGCATGCCAAGCCGGGACGGATGCTTGACCGCCGACATGGCCGTAGGCAACATGCGAGGTGAGGCTGAGGATATTGGCCATCATGTTTGCTCGTGATCGGATACGTCAATACACGTTAGCATAGCGGCTGGGGAGACTGGATATCTATATCTTGCTACGTTTTCGAGAGAAAATGGTGGGCGCGCCTGGAATTGAACCAGGGACCTCCGCCATGTCAAGACGGCACTCTAACCATCTGAGCTACGCGCCCGTGTCATCTCGGGCGAGGCCCGCGACGTTTCGTTAGGGGCATATATGTGAAAGCGCCGTTTGGTGCAAGCGCCCAATGCTCGGAGGTAGCGCCGGAGTGGTTCAGGCGTTGCTTTGTAGAGATAATTTTGTCAACATCCAGCCCTTTAATTGCCTTGCTTGCGGGAGAAATTTAATGCGCGTTTTCGCACGTATGATCCGCGGAATGGTGTTGTGTATCGTGGCGTTATGGGCGACTGCGGCGCTGGCGGACGGCCCGTTTATTCTATCACCGGTAGATCCCCAGCCGGATAAAGCCTCTTTAAATCCTGGGCTGGCGGTGGAGTATGCCTATGGCGAGGCCAAGTGGCTGGCAGAGGCGGAGGGCTGGCGCGGCGAAACCAAACCCGGACCACCCCTTGAGGGGTTTGTCTATGGTGATTCCACAGTGGGAGAAAAAATCCTAACGGCTGATTCTAGCGAATATGTCGTCGCCTTTATTAAGGGTCTGATGCACTTCAAGGAAGGCACCCACGAGCTGGAATTTCAATCTAACGATGGACTGCGGGTAATGCTTTCGGGGCAAAAAGTGCATGAACATGATGGCCGACACAAATGTGAACCCAAGGGCATTACGATAATCACTGTGCCCAAAACTGGTTGGTATGCAGTAGAGGCCCTCTTTTTTAATCGCAAGTTCACGGCTTGCCTGGATCTAAGTATTCGCCCATCTGGTGGCGAATGGGACTTCACAAACCCTGAAATGTATGCCCACGTCGCCAAGTAAGTCCAACGAACTGGATTATCGCTAATTAATTAGACCGACCTTGCCGTCCTCCTCGGTTTCGATTGGGGGGTTATCGGTTGTTGGGCCAGCCTGATGGTGCACTAGCCGCCAGCGGCGACCCTCGTGCACGAAGATATTCGTGGCAATGAGATAGTTGCCTTCAATTTCTTCGTAGCAGATTACATAGCCCATTCCTCCCCGCATATGGGCACGGGCTCCCAAACAGGTGATTGCAGGCGAATCTGGGTTCGACAGGATGGCTTGCCAACTGCTCAACACCTCGTCCAACCCTTCCAATAAGCCCCAACCGGGATGTATACAACTGACTGGCGCTTCCACCGCCCAGACGTCGACCATGGCCGCCACTTCGCGGTCGGCAAAGGCGCGATAGAAGGCCTCGTTTGCGAACAATACGGCATCAAGTTCGGACATGTATTATGATCCTCATGAATCTGCCCCGACGCCCATCAGGCTAGTAACAGCGCCAACACCATCATTGAATCTATTTTCTATTTTAGCACAAAAAGGCAGTATTCGCCGTACATGTATCTTATTGGTGAACCAGGATGGCTGGATTGTGCAAAATGACCATCATGGCAGACCAAACTGTCGATTCCAAAAAGGCAATGTCGACCCCACACCTAGGTGGGAATGGCTACATAGGCGATAAACAACGGTTAATATTAATTACACCCTCTACCAATAGTACAGGACGTCGAGCGAGTGCTTAACTGAGGACAATGGCCCAAGGAATAGCAAAATGCACTCAGCAATCGTCGGTGCAACTACCTCGACTCCACTTCAGGGGTCTTTGGTATAGACTGGTGTTAGATTGATCCCATAAACGATAAAGCAGTAAGGATTTGCACAATGGCCTACAGCGAAATTCTCTATGACGTCTCAGGCAAGATTGCCACGGTCACCTTGAACCGGCCAGAAAAGCTGAATGCCTGGACCGGGGTCATGGAACAGGAAGTACGCGCGGCCTTGATCGAGGCGACCGATGACGACGGCGTCGGAGTTATCATCCTCACTGGCGCGGGCCGAGGATTTTGCTCCGGAGCAGACATGAATAACCTTAACACGCTTCAGCAGGGTGCCTCTAGCGGTGGGCGCACGTCGGACAGCGTGCGGTCTGTGAACAACGCCGTTCCCGGCGGATTGTCACTCTCTAACGACTACAGTTTGCGTTACACTTATTTTCCGACCGTGCCAAAGCCCATCATCGCTGCCATCAATGGTCCGGCGGCCGGGCTGGGCATGATCATGTCTTTGTACTGTGATGTGCGTTTTGCCTCTGACGCGGCTGTGTTCTCCACCGCCTTCGCTCGCCGTGGGCTGATTGCCGAACACGGCATTTCTTGGATGTTGCCAAAATTGATCGGCCCGCAAAATGCTCTGGACCTCACGTTATCTGCCCGTAAGTTCACAGCGGCTGAGGCTAAGGATATGGGATTGGTTAGCAAGGTATTCCCGATGGAAAGCTTCATGGACGACGTGCATGCCTATGCTAAGGAAATGGCGGACATGGTATCGCCGCGTTCTGTTCGTGTAATGAAGCGGCAGATTTACCAGGCCATGCTGAATTCCCTAGAGCATTCCGTGCTGTTGGCCAACAGCGAGATGCCCGCCAGTTTCGAATCTGAAGATTTTAAAGAAGGTGTGGCCCACTTCGTTGAGCGTAGGGCACCAAAATTTACCGGCTGCTAAATAGAGCGCACTCCAAACCGAACCAATGCCCGGGCATGGTTGCTGCGGGGCGTTGTTCGTTATAGAAGCGGCACTATTGCTCACGCCAAGGATATCGCCATGTACACTGTTCGTACCGCTATTTCTCAAATGCAAACACAACGCATTGGGGAGGTTTCCCGCATCGCCATTGGTGATCCGAATGTCATCCCCCTGTGGTTTGGGGAGCCAGATCTGGACACGCCGGAATTTATTCGCCAGGCGGCCATCGACGCCATGCAATCTGGGCATACTCGTTATGTGAACAAACGGGGCATCCCGGAATTGAGGGGGGCAATCCTCGAATATACCAAAACCCATTTTGGTGTGAACCTGGACCCAGAGCGAATTACGGTCACCGGCTCTGGCATGACGGCAATCATGATCGCGACGGAAACCCTAGTGAACAACGGTGATAACATCGTCATGATTTCGCCGATATGGCCAAATATATTCTTTTGCACTCAAACCATGGGTGGGGAAAGTCGTCACCTGCGCCTGGACCTTACGGAAGACGGATGGCAACTGGATCTGGATAAGCTGTTCGACACATGTGACGAGCGGACCAAGGCTATTTTCATTGCCTCGCCCTCAAACCCCACCGGTTGGCTAATGGAGCCGGATCAGCAAAAAGCAGTCTTAGAGTTTTGCCGCAAGCGGTCTATCTGGATCATTGCAGACGAGGTTTATCACCGCATCGTATATGACCGCCCCGTGGCGCCGTCGTTTCTGTCAATCACGGAACCTGAAGATGCACTGTATGTGGTGCATTCGATGTCCAAGGCTTGGTGTATGACTGGCTGGCGTTGTGGTTGGCTGGTGCATCCGGCAGATCTCGGTGACAGGATGGGAGATCTGTCGGGCATTAACAACACGGGTTCAACCTCGTTTGTACAGCATGCCGCCGCAGTCGCTCTGCGGGATGGCGAAGAGTTTGTCGCCACGGGTATCGAACGTTGCCGTCGTGCCCGCGATATCGTTCACCAACGCTTAGGCGGCCATTCCCGCGTAACACTTGCAGCGCCCAAGGCGGCATTTTATGCCTTCCCGGAAATTGCGGGGCTCAAAGACGATTTGGCGTTCGCGAAAACACTGGTGAGGGAACATCGAGTTGGTCTAGCTCCCGGATCAGCCTTTGGTCCAGATAATGAAAGGTTCTTGCGGCTATGCTTTGCAAAATCCGAAGCGCAGCTATCTGAGGCCATGGACCGGATCGAGGCCGGACTGGCCATGCTCTAGCATCTGTGGAAGAGAATTTCTAAGTTGAGTTTTTCTCTAATAATTTATCCATTATTTTAGAATTGAGCGTGGCTTTCCTGTTGAATTTCACGAATTAGCTATCTGTTAATAGTCTTTTCTTTCTGTAATTCAGATAGTTTGTTTTCTGCAGGAGCACTTTTGGCCGTACCTTGTGGCTAAACCTCCCGAATAGGACCGGTTAGCGTTTGCCTTCGATATTGATGGCGATCAAGTTCGGCCCTTGGGACGCGAACGCCTCTTGCAGGGCGGGAACGATATCCTTCGGCTTGCTGATGATGGTGCCGGGGACGCCCATACCTTGGGCCATGGTGACAAAATCCAGTTCTGGCGTATCGAGGTTCATCTTGGGGTAGTCTTGATTGGAATTGGCGTCAAACCGTTGCCGATACGTATCCATATTATGCTTCAGGATACGGTATTCCCTGTTGACTAAGATGACAAAAACAATATCCAGGTCATGGTGGGCCGCCGACCATAAGGACTGGATCGAGTACATGGCGGAGCCGTCGCCAGAAATCGCCAACATAGGTCGGTCCGGCTGTGCCAGTTTGGCGCCAATGGCACCAGCTATCCCTTGGCCAATACCGCCTCCCCGGCCCGACAGAAAATCGCCAGGTTTTGAGAATTCAAACGCCTGCGCCAGGTCTAGAGAGGCCGTGATAGCTTCCTCTACTACCACCGCGTTGTCAGGAGTGCCGGCATTCAACTCTGCCATGACGCGCGGCATAGAAATGGGATCCCGGTCCCAGGCGCGTTGCGCTCGTGCCTGATAGGCTACGTGCGCCTCGACGCTTTGACTCGCCAGGGCCGTGTTGCGGGACTTGGCCTGAGCCTGATAACCGAAATCAGCCTGTAGCGCCTGCGCCATTGCGCGCAACGTACTGGGGAGATGACCGACTAACCCCGCATCCAAGGGATGGTTATAGGCAAGCCGCGCTGGCGATTCCTCAATCTGTATCACCCTTGAACCGTCAGGGAAGGGTGCGCCTTGAGTGAACCAGACTTCCTCGAAAAATGGTCCTCCGATCAGCATGACGAGATCCGCGTCGTGGAGTGCCCCGCGAATCGCGGCCGCATCCACGGGCAATATATCTTTGGCGTTGGGATGCCGGTTGGGAAAGGCGGAGTGGTGCCGGATGGCCTCGAACCAGACACCCGCGCCCATGGCTTCCACCAAGGCAACCAAGTCATCGGTCGCGCCGGCGCGGGCGATATCGTCGCTGACCACGACAGCAGGGGTATGCGCAGCTTTCACAAATTCAGTAATGGCCGCAATGCCGTCTAGGTCGGGGTGTGGCGCTGCGTACATTTGGCTCGAAGAGCGGGCGCAATTCTCGGTTTCTTGTTCCATGACATTGATGGGCAAGGCAACGAAAACCGGGCCCGCAGGAGCCTCATTTGCGACCTTGAAGGCTCGATGCATTACGGCGGCCATTTCGTCGGCCCACTCAACCTGAACGGCCCATTTCGTCACGGGCGTTGCCATGGAGACGAGATCATGACCTAGCACCGGAGCCCGCAGACGCAGACGGTTATCCTGCTGGCCGGCAGTTACGATCATATGGGAATTAGCTTTTAAGGCGCTGTACATCATACCAATGCCATTGCCCAATCCCGGTGCCACATGCAAATTGACTACCGGCGTCTTGCCGCTGGCTTGGGCATAGAAGCTGGCGGCACCCACGGCGATGCCTTCATGCAAGGCGACGATGTATTCGATTTCGGGATAGTTTTGCAGGCTGTCCAACAGGGGACTTTCTGTGGTGCCAGGATTGCCGAAAATCTTATCCACACCATGGGCCACGAGGCTGTCCATGAAGACCTGTCTTCCGCGCATATTCCTCTCCGTTGCTATGTCATTATACAATTCGTGTGTTATGGCGGCCCCAATAACTGTCCTTGATCAGGCGTTTGTACAGTTTGCCGTTTTCATGTCGGGGCAGTTGGGCGTCAAAATCGACGCTGCGAGGGCATTTGATGCTGGATAGATGTTCCCGGCAATAGGTGATGATTTCAGCCTCCAGTTCTGGTCCCGCATCCCTTGGATTTGCAGGCTGCACCACTGCCTTCACGGCTTCGCCAAATTCGGTGTCCGGCACACCCACCACTGCGACATCCATTATCTTGGGGTGACTAACCAGAAGATTTTCAATTTCTTGAGGATAAATATTCACGCCGCCTGAGATGATCATGAACGATTTTCGGTCGGTCAGGTACAAATAACCCTCTTCGTCCAGGTATCCAACATCGCCTAGGGTGGACCAGCCGCGTTCGTTGTGAGACTCTGCAGTGCGTTTGGGATCGTTATGGTAGGTAAACTCCGGTCCATCGGCGAAAAAAATCGAGCCAGACTCGCCGACTGGCCGTACATCCCCGTCTTCATCGAGAATATGCACAGTACCGACCAGGGCGCGACCGACCGAGCCCGGGTGTGCCAACCATTCGTCTGAATTTATGGCACAGAACCCATTACCTTCGGTGCCTGCATAATATTCATATAATACGGGGCCCAGCCATTTGATCATCGCCCGTTTGGTTTGGATGGGGCAGGGAGCCGCAGCATGGATAACCACTTGCAAATTAGATAGGTCGTACTTTGCCCGCACCTCATCAGGCAATTTTAGCATGCGCACGAACATCGTGGGTACCCATTGGCTGTGGGTGACCTGGTATTGTTCAATCAGTTGCAAGGCACGTTCAGGGTCAAACCGTTCCATCACGATCGTTGTTGCGCCCTTGCGCAAAACACCCATGTTGAAGCGCAAAGGTGCCGAATGGTACAGCGGCGCGGGTGACAGATAGACGGTCCGCTCTGTCACGCCATATAGGGTTCCCAGAATATCCACTGGGCTGCGCGGCGTTCCCAAAGGCTCACCGGTGATGGGAAGTTTAATTCCTTTTGGCCGCCCCGTGGTGCCGGACGAATACAACATATCCGTGCCTTCAAATTCGTCGGCGATGGGCGTCTTGGGCAAAGGCGCAATGGCCTCTCCATAGGATTGGTATCCTGCGATGGTCTCACCCACCATTAGGCGTATATCCGCGTCAGGCATCATGTCCACTAATTCAGCGGCTACCTCTGCCTTGGCTGCTGATGTGATGAAAACCCTGGCGTTGCAATCACAGACGATGAAATCCACCTCTTCCGCCGTCAGGTAGGAAGAGATACAGGTGTAATA
>CAZDQC010000007.1:18247-36783 GCA_964507245.1 uncultured Rhodospirillaceae bacterium | reverse complement strand
ATTTGCAGCCAGTTACGGATGGCCAACTGGGAGGTATTCGGCTACTGCTCATCACATCGCGAACGTGTTAGGAGTAAAAAATGAGCGGCCGTTGGTTTGAAGACTGTAAAGTTGGCGACCAAATTGTCTCGCCTGGCAAGACCATAACGGAGGCTGAGATAATTGATTGGGCCTTTCGTTTTGATCCACAACCATTTCACATAGATAAGGAGGCTGCTGCCGAGCATATGTACGGCGGACTGATTGCCTCTGGTTGGATGCTGGGCACGTATAGTTTCCGCCTGTTTATGCTTGCTAATCCATGGGAGACAGCGGCCTCACTGGGCTCTCCGGGCATAGATGAAGTTCGTTGGGTGCGTCCCGCTCGGCCTGGGGATACCTTGCGCGTGGAGGTTACCATTACTGATAGCCGTCCCTCCTCTAGTAAGCCGGACCGAGGTGTTGTTGGTTTGGGGTGGCGTTTGTTGGATCAAAATGGTGAATTAATCATGTCCATGAAATCAATTCAGCTGTTGCGCCGCAGACCTGAATAATCAATTTTGGGGAGGAATTATTTTCTTGTATATCGCGGAAGAGGGTAGGGCATCCGCGAACAACGCTTTGGAAAATTCCAAGATATACTGGCTTAAAGGCAGGTCAAGTAGCCCATGTTAAGTGTAGGGTGCAGGTTACGCCCAACTATCAGGAAAGAATAATAGCTTATTCGCGTCATTGGAGAATTCATCCATGAAACTAGGCATCATGACAGGAGCCATCCCGGACCCTGAAATCACAATCGACGGATTTATCGAATTGGCTAAAGACGTTGAACGTCGAGGGTTTGCTTCCCTTTGGATGGCCAACACGCGTGGTCATGATGCTGTGACCGCCATGGCGATTGCCGGGCGAGAAACCTCCAAGATTGAGGTGGGCACCGCAGTGACGCCGATCCAACCGCGCCACCCAACGGCCCTAGCGCAACAGGCTTTGTCCGCCTCGGCCCTAGCACGAGGGCGTTTCACCCTTGGTATCGGCCTCTCCCATAAGATCGTAATCGAGGGTTCCTTGGGCTTGTCCTATGCTCGGCCAGCGAAGACTATGCGCGAATATTTGCAGATCTTGGCACCACTGTTGCGTGGAGAGGGCGCAGCGTTCAGGGGCGATCTGTACAGCAGCAAAATAGAAATAGCGATGAATGCTGCTGTTATGCCTGTGCCGTTAATTGTTGCTGCGCTGGGTCCCATGATGTTGGATCTTGCCGGACGATATTCTGATGGCACCGTGCTTTGGATGACGGGGCCGCGGACCATCGGCCAACACGTAGTGCCGGGTATCGGCGCGGGTGCGAAGGCTGCCGGCCGGCTGACACCTCGTATCATCGCGGGCTTTCCGGTTGTACTTTCAAACAACCCCGATGAAACCCGGAAAAAAATCTCTGAAATTTTACAGGTTTATGGGCAATTGCCGTCCTATCGGGCCATGATGGATAGGGAAGGCGCAGCCACCCCGGGTGACATCGCACTAGTGGGCGATGCCGCCGCTTTGGATTCTGCGATCTTACAAGTGCAAGAGGCTGGCGCTACGGAGATGGTCTCGGTGCTGTTGGAGACGGATCCGGGCGCCAAGGACCGTACCATGGATTATCTACAGAGTCGCCTTTAGCCTCTGACCCTCAAATTGAAACGACCCGCTCCCATACTAGAGCGAGCCGCATCAACCTGTAGTAGCCACCACAGGCTCTACTATCTAGACGTGACCGTAGGACAGCATGGCGTCGGCGACCTTTACAAAACCAGCGATGTTGGCACCGGCAAGATAATTCACCGGGCCGCTTTCCTGGGTGCCGTATTCGACACAGCTGTCATGGATATCCTTCATCATACCCTCAAGCAGACTACGGAGGTGATCCTCATCCCACGCGATGCGTGCGCTATTTTGGCTCATCTCGAGACCTGAGACGCCGACACCGCCAGCGTTCACGGCCTTGGCCGGGCCAAACATCACGTCCGCTTCTGTAAAGGCGTCTACCGCCGCCTGTTCACACGGCATGTTGGCTGCTTCTGCGACGGCCTTTACGCCGTTCTTGATCAACGTTGCAGCGTCGTCGCCGTTAATTTCATTTTGTGTCGCCGAGGGCAATGCGCAGTCGACCTCAACACCCCATGGTCGCTTGCCCTCGTGAAACTCTATATTTTTGAACTCATCGGCAGCTTCCGAGATGCGGCCACGGCGCACATCTTTGAGCTCCTTGACCCAGTCGATTTGCTCCTGAGTAAAGCCGTCAGCACAATGCACGAAACCTCCCGAATCCGATAGAGTAAGCGGCTTGCCGCCAAGTTGTAGGGTTTTTTCCGCCGCATGGGTTGCAACATTACCCGAACCCGAGATTGACACTCGCTTACCTTCCATGCTGTTGCCGGCATGTTCAAGCATGTTCCGCAGGAAGAACATGGCGCCGTAGCCTGTCGCTTCAGTCCGCATCTTCGAACCACCGAACTCAAGCCCTTTGCCGGTCAACACACCGACAAAGCGGTTGGTGATGCGTTTGTACTGGCCAAACATGTAACCGATTTCTCGGCCGCCAACACCGATGTCACCCGCGGGGACATCGGTGTCCTCACCAATATGGCGATAGAGTTCGGTCACGAAGGATTGGCAAAACCGCATGACTTCGTTGTCGCTTTTGCCCTTGGGGTTGAAGTTGGCCCCGCCTTTGCCGCCGCCCATGGGAAGGCCCGTTAGGCTGTTCTTGAAGGTCTGCTCGTAGCCGAGAAACTTCAGGATGCTTAGGTTAACGCTCGGGTGGAAGCGGAGGCCGCCTTTGTAGGGTCCAATCGCGCTGTTGAACTGGACTCGGAATCCTCGGTTAGTACGCACATTACCTTCGTCGTCCGTCCAAGGGACGCGAAAATATATTACGCGCTCAGGCTCAGCCATCCGCTCCAGAATTTGGTTCTCGTGGTAATGTGGCTTGTCAGCGATGTAAGGGAATATGGATGACGCTACCTCATAAACTGCCTGTTGAAACTCTGGCTCTCCCGGATTGCGATGCTCGACACCTTCCATATAGCGTTCTAGGTATTCAGCGGTCTTAGCATCATTTGAATGTTTCTTTGACATGTTATTTTGTCCCCATCGTTGGTCGTTGTTTGGTTTTTAGTGGAGTTGTAAAGACAATCCATCGCTCGCCAAATATTGAGAAAGCGGAAGTCTGATACAAAAACATTCGGGTGAGTTAATCATATTATTACGCTGCTATCCCTTAAGGCGGGGCTTACTCGACAGTGCATTTGAATTTCTTCTACTGGCAGCATTATCTGCCCTCCCCGAGGGAAACCCTTGCGCCAACTTAGCATGCGGGTCGTGGGTTTAGGCAGTTTATTGTCACTACAAGTGTTTGGTGATATTTGCGAATTTCAGCTAGGTCCGATTTCTGGCGTTGAGAGCCATGGCGGAAGCTGATGTAGCATAGCGACGGGCCAGTAAATTAATTATTATGTGCTCATAATTGTGCCGTTTTTCGCTGATAGACAATACAATAAGGATAAGCGGATAGGTTACAAGATAGGCTCATAGAGGCCGTTAGATTGGGAGTGGTATCATGGCAGGAAAAAACGGATTTGACATCGATGAATTGGTGGAGCCGGACCGGGTGCATCGGGCCTGTTATGCGGACGAGGACATCTTTGAACGGGAGATCCGGCATATTTTCAGTAAATCCTGGATCTACGTGGGTCATGAATCACAAATCCCCAAATCAGGCGACTATGCCACCACGGTGATCGGCCGGCAGCCGGTGATCATGGTCCGCCACCAAGACCGATCCATCCATGTGCTCTATAATCGCTGTCCCCATAGGGGCGCCCTAATGTGTAACCAGAAATCAGGCAATACGGGCAGCGTCTTTACCTGCAGCTATCACTCCTGGCAGTTTAAACTGGATGGCAAGGTGCGCCATATCCCAATTCAGGGCGGCTATGATAACACCCGCTTCAGCCTGGACGATCCCAATTTCCATATGAAACCCGTGGCGCGGATGGAAATTTATCGAGGTTTCGTTTTCTCATCTCTGTCGCCGGATGGTCCGGACCTAAAGTCCTGGCTGGGCAACGCCATCGCCGGCATTGATGATATGTGCAACCGGGCGCCCGAGGGGGAAGTTGAGGTCGTGCCCACCTGTTTTCGCATGATCCAGAAATCAAACTGGAAGATATTTTTAGAAAACCAGCTGGATTCAGTGCATCCCTCCATCACCCATGCATCAACGGGATTGGCGGCGCAAAAGGTGGAGAAGGAGATGGAGGCGGAAACTGGCCGCCCTCCGCCCTTGTCCTATCACTACATCTCGGCCTTCGCTATGGAGCTCGAAAAATGGGGTGCCCTGGACGTCGTGGGCCATCCCAACGGCCATTGTGTGTTGCAGGGCTATATGGGCCTGCGTCCCAATGATCCGGATACCCTGGAATACGAAGAGGTGATGAGGAAGAAATATGGTCCCGATCGGACTGAGGAAATTTTGGACGTGAACATCCATCATCTGCTGGTTTACCCCTGCCTATCCATTCAATCACCCCTGCAGCAGTTACGCGCGGTGCGTCCTCTTGCTCCTAACAAAACATTGACGGAAATCTGGCATTTTCGTCTAAAGGGTGCTCCGGAAGCCATCTATCGCCGGTCCCTAGACTATTTCTACCTAGTTAATTCGCCGTCGACCATGATCAACGCCGATGATCTTTATAACTTCTGGAAATGCCAGGTTGGGCTTGAGAGCGATGGTGGTGATTGGGTCAGTTTTCACCGCAATGCCGGTCAGGATTTGGTGGACGACGGTGTTGCCACCTCCGTCATCGGATTTTCCGAACTGCCTATGCGTAATCAGTTCGAAGCTTGGCGCGCCTATATGACCGCGGAGGAACGGGCATGAGTGTTGGCGTCAGTCTCGAAACCCAGCATAAGGCGGAACAATTTCTCTATCGCCAGGCAGAGATCCTAGATGATCGGATTTGGGATGATTGGTTGGATTTGTTCACGGCAGATGGTCATTATTGGATGCCGGCTACGCCGGAGCAGAACGAAGGGGAAGGACAACCTAATATCTTCTATGAGGATCATTATCTGATGCGTGTCCGCATCGGGCGTATCAATCACCCCAATGCCTGGTCGCAATCTCCACCCAACCGTACGGGACACGTGGTTTCTAATGTCATCGTGGAATCAGAAGATACCGCGACCGGTGATCTGATAGTGCGTTCCAAATTCCACGTGGTCGAATACCGCAATGACGAACAACGCTATTTTGCAGGTAAATACTGCCACGATCTAGTAAGCACCCCGGGCGGCTATCGTATCCGGCTACAACGGGTGGATATCGTCAATGTGGAAGGACCGTTTGATTATGTTTTGCAGTACTGGATTTAGAAATAACCGGTGTAGAAATGGTAGTTGCACCGAAAATCGTCGAAGGAATTTGTGCCTGGCGGGGTAGCGCCATGGTGAAGGACCCACGCTGGCGGTTCACCTTGAGCAAAGAACATGTCGCCGAATTGCATATAGCGCTGGAATCGGTCCAGGCCCGGGGCCTGAGCTGGGAGCATATGACGAGGGAGGATTTTCCCCTCCCCTTTCTGTCTCTCAAATTGGCGGATATTGCTGAGGAATTAGAGAACGGTAGCGGCTTGGCAAATCTTTCTGGCTTGCCTCTGTCAGATTTTGGAGATGGGTTACGTCAGGTCTGGTATGGAATTGGACTGAATTTAGGCCTGCCGGTATTTCAGGACTACAACGCTCAACTTATGCGGGATATAGAGGATCGGGGAGAGGATACCGACAGCATCGAGGGGCACAAGTTGGCCACACTAGATGGAAACACTTTCCAATCGTCCAAGGCGAGAACCCTGTCAAATGGCATCTTACGTTTTCACACTGACCGCGCGGATGTAGCTGCCCTTTTGTGTGTTCGGCAAGCCAGGTCTGGTGGGGTTAGCCGCATTGCGTCTTCTGTTGCTGTACATAACGAAATGCTGCGTCGTGAGCCGGAGCTGGCGGCACTGTTGTACGAACCCTTGCATCGGGCCCGCCTAGGTGAGGAACGGGGCGGTGAAGATCTGAGCTATGCGCTGCCGGTATTCGGCCAACTTGAGGGCCGTTTTACTTCTCATTATTCGCGTACCTATGTAGAGGCGGCACAAGAAATGCTGGATGTCCCACGCATGGAAATTCGCCATTGGCGGGCGTTGGATTTGCTCGCCGAACTAGCAGATGAGCTTTGCTTTGAGATGACGATGCAGCCGGGCGATATGCAGTTTATCAACAACCATGTCATCTATCATGCGCGCTCCGCTTACCACGATCATATAGACGCTGGTTTAGACCAGCGTCGCCTGTTGTACCGACTCTGGTTGGCCATGCCTAACAGTCGAGCGTTGCCGCCTGATCATGCGGTTCTGTGGCGCGACGTCGATGCAGGTTCACTGCGCGGCGGCATCTCTCAACACTAAACCGGGAGTCATCAATGGCGGCTAATACAGGTCAGGTCGGGCCGGATGATGTCTGGCTGGGTAAACTTAAGGAAGAGATTCTGGAGCCTGATTTGCCGATTGTGGATCCTCACCATCATCTTTGGTTGCGGAACGGTTATAGTTATTTAATGCCGGAATTGGCGGTAGATTTGGGCAGTGGACATAACGTGGTTGCTACCATATTTGCCGAATGCCACTCCATGTACCGTAGGAATGGACCGGAACAAGAGCGCTCTCTCGGCGAGACGGAATTCGTGCGGGGCCAGGCGGCCATGAGTGACGGTGGGCAGTACGGCTCTGCCCGTGCCTGCCAGGGTTTGTTTGGTAATGTGGACATGACCCTGGGTGCGGATGTTGCTTCACTCTTGGATCAACATATTGATGCTTCCGGGAACCGGTTCCGCGGAGTGCGGTATTCCACCGGCTGGGATCGGGATGAACGTATCCACAATGTGGTCCCCGACCCGAACATGTTGATGGATGCGAGAGTGGTGGCAGCGGCGCGGGTCCTGACAGATAAAAATCTCTCGCTTGACAGTTGGCTCTATCACCCGCAGTTGGAAGAGGTCGGGCAATTAGCCGATGCGCTGCCTGATTTGCGTATCGTCCTCAACCACGTGGGTAGCCCTATTCTGGGCGGTCCCAATCGCGGCAAAATGGACGAAGTATTCCTAGATTGGCGAGACCGAATTCAGATGGTGGCTAAACGCCAAAATGTCTTTGTCAAGCTCGGTGCCTTGCCGATCCGCATGCCTGGCTTTGGCGGCGACCGCAACCTGCCGCCGAGTTCAGAGGAAGTGTCGTTGGCATGGAAACCCTGGATAGATACATGCATTGAAGCGTTTGGTCCGTCTCGTTCTATGTTCGAATCTAATTTTCCGGTACAGAAGCGTTGGTGCAGTTATCAGGTGTGCTGGAATGCCTTCAAACGCATCGCTGCTGAATTTTCTATGGATGAAAAACAGGACCTGTTCGCGGGTGCAGCTGCCAGAGCCTATAATTTGCCAATTTAGTTAGGCAAATTTTGGGGCGTTGGACGTCACGGCAAGTGCACGCTTGGAACCCAGAGATAGCCATCCTGATCGATAATATAAGCTTCCCGTAACCCGTGCGGCTTGTCCAAGCTGCCTGCCAGCACCTCAAATCCCAAGGCGCGTGCCTTGGCCTCAGCATCATCCGGATTGCGGCCATAAAGTCTTAATTCGACGCCAATGCCACGTGCAGGACAATTGTTTAAAGTACCATTTACGGGATGGTTGTTATAGGTATGATCCGCGTGCAACATCCATTCCGCACCAAAAGCCTTCATGGCGGCAAAATCGGGGTCGTTATGAAGGATTTCGGCCGCCAGAACTTCCGATTGGAAACTCAGCGCTGCAAAAATGTCACGGACTATCAAGTTTACCCCTAGGCCACGCAATCTACGGCCATATTCCGGTGCTGGCATCCAGGGTGGTTGGGTGGCCAGTTTCATTTTTTGCTCCCTTTTCTGGATTTCTAAGGTATAGAAAAAAATGGACTTATATTTGATATAGAATATACTTAAAATTTAAAGCCAATTATTTCGATAGATAATTTACATGCCAGAAAGAGGAAATTTTTTCGCATTAGATCTGGATCGGAATGTAATAGGGCCATTATATCAGCAATTGTATGATGGTTTGCAGCAAATGATCCTAGATGGACGTTTGGCGGCAGGCAGCCGTTTGCCGGCAAACCGGGTCTTGGCGCAAAATCTTAAACTGTCCCGCAGCACGGTGGCCACGGCGCTGCAACAACTTCTTGCCGAAGGGTATGTGGTAACTCGTCAAGGCGACGGGACCTACGTGGCTTCGGAATTGCCCGAGAAGGCCTCCGAGGCAGATCGCGCCAAAGGATCCGCCCTCAATGCCTATACATTCCGAGATGATCCGGCACGGCAGTACGGTCTATCAAGGCGGGGCCGGGATTTGGCTGCCGTTAGTCCACCGTCCACGGACAGTGTAGGGGCCTTTTCCATGGGACCGGACATTGGTGCTTTTCCATTTAATGTCTGGTCGCGTTTGCTCGGGCGGGCATGGCGGCGGCCGACTCGCGAACAGACGGTAAATCAGAATGCTGGCGGGTACCCACCCTTGAAAACAGCCATTGCGGCCTATTTGGGCGCCACGCGTAGTGTCCGCTGTGAGCCAGACCAAATTATCGTGGTCGGCAACGCGCAACAGGCTATCAGCCTGGCCAGCCAGGTGCTTTTGGATCATGGTGATCAGGTAATGGTGGAAGAGCCAGGCTATGGCGGCATTCGTGGTGCCCTGACAGCTGCCGGTTTGCGCGTAGCATTAGCGCCGGTTGATGATGAGGGTCTGGACATTACAGCTGGCGAAGCGCGAGCCCCCTTAGCACGAATGGTATGTGTCGCGCCGTCGCATCAATACCCTCTTGGTGTTGTTATGAGCTTGGGGCGGCGCCTGGCCTTAATCGAATGGGCCCGCCGCAGGCAAGCATGGATCCTGGAAGACGATTACGATAGCGAATACCGTTATGCGGGGCGGCCATTAGCTTCCATGCAGGGTTTAGACTCCACGGGCCGGGTTATATATGTGGGCAATTATTCCAAGGTGCTTTTTCCCAGTTTGCAGCTTGGGTATCTTGTAGTGCCAACTAATTTAGTCGATCCCTTCCTAGCCACACTTCGAGTTCAGGACGATCAAACAGCCATTACAGCACAACCCGTGCTTGCGGAATTCATCGCAGATGGTCATTTCGCGACGCATGTATGGCGCATGCGACGGCTGTACGCGGCCCGGCAGGAAGCCTTACTCGACACGGCTGAACGAGAACTTGATGGCCTGTTTCGCATAAACCCAGACGAGGCGGGTATGCATTTAATCGCTTGGCCTGGTGCCGGATTGCCGAGAACTATAGATGACGGGGCTCTGGCCCAGGAGGCTTCTGACGCGGGCATTTTGACGTTGCCGCTTAGCGGCTCGTATGCCGGCCGCGCGGATCGGCAGGGCTTAATGCTGGGTTATGCAGCCCACAATGAAGACACTATTAGGGTGGCCGCGAAAAGCCTGGCTCGGGTCATCAAAACCAGTCCACGGTAACTCCTTGTAAACGCCGAATTTCATCCCCACTTATTGTTTGGCACCGCGCCGCCTATTTTCGCTAAGCCCAAATCTGGGTATGGAGCACTAGATGAATGACGATCTGCTGAATCCCCATTCAGCCCTTATCTATATAATGGTATTGGTTTCAGCGGCCGATAACAAAATGACTGATCGAGAACTGAAGCAGATTGGAGAACAGGTTCGCAACTTACCCATCTTTCAGGGTTTCAACGAGGAAAAACTGATCCCACTGTCTGAAGACTGTGCCAAAATGCTTAGTGCACCTGGCGGATTAGACCAGGTTTTGGATTTGATCGTCGCCTCCCTACCTGCAAAATTGAGCGAAACCGCCTATGCTATAGCGTGTGAAATTGCTGCAGCTGATTTGCATGTAGAACAGGAGGAGCTGCAACTATTGCAGCAGTTACGTTACAGACTGGACTTGGATCGCCTAACTGCTGCTGCTATCGAGCGCGGTGTTCGGGCGCGGCACACGACACTTTAGATCAACTTAAAAATGTCGCCACGGTGTTTATGGCGGCTTCCCAATTGCCTTTTTTGGTGTACCCGGATTTCTTCCGGGGGGTCAGGTCATGGTTGCCGTCAGGGCACCAGTGAAACTGAATCGAGGATGATAAACTATATCCTTCCACCTCCTCACGGTTGCCCATGGCGTCCCGGTCGCCTTGGACCATCAGAGTGAGGACGGATAAGGAAGACAGGTGGCCAGTGCGCTGTTTTTTTGGCTTGCCGGGCGGGTGGAAAGGATATCCAAGGCAGATTAGACGCCTAATTGGAGGTGCGTCCTCCGCCGCTGCCAATAAGGTCGCCATGCGTCCGCCCATAGACTTTCCACCGATGTTCACAGCACTCCCGCCAATCTGTGCAATGACCTCCCGCCAGGTTTGCAATAATATGGGCTGACGATCGGGCGGGCGCTTCTTGCCAGTCACACGAAGGCCATCCATATACGGAAATTCAAAGCGCGCCACCCGAATACCACGTTCACCTAGCCCGGCAGCGAAGACATTCATGAAATCGCTATCCATGGGCGCACCGGCGCCATGGGCAAGTACCAATGAATGTTTGGCCGATTTTTCATCGGGCCCATCAAACAGAATATCGATCATGTCAGGCAGCATAATGCAAACGAAGTCGCTATTCCCGGCCTGATATTTATGGGTGTATTGGCCGTCGCAGCATTTCGGGAGGCTCGGGCATTGTGCCGAAACATTACCCAGAGCAAAGGGCCTCCTTGATCTAGCAAACTGTGGATCGTGATTGTTTATGCTTAGGTAGTCTAATTGGTAATTCCAGTTCCGATTGTTGGCACGGCGGATTCGAACAGGCGGTTGATGTGAGGCCTGTTCAATTGGCTTGCGCGCACATAGCCGCGTGGTTTGCCCCAATCTTCTGTGGGTGGTAAAGCTGCCATCCAAGCCTTTTGAAGGACAAGATAATGACGGCAGTTCAAGTGGATAGCCTTCCCGTATCAGTGGTTACGGGGTTTTTGGGTAGTGGAAAGACGACGCTATTAAACCGTCTGATACAGCATCCTGACATGGATAGGACTGCCGTGGTAATCAACGAATTTGGCGAGATTGGTATCGACAATATGCTCGTGGAGCATGCAGACGATGACGTGGTTTTGATGTCGTCGGGCTGTTTGTGCTGTACTATCCGTGGCGATTTGGTGGATACGTTGAAAGATCTGTTCAAACGTCGTGCAAAACAAGAAATACCCGAATTTAATCGACTGGTTATTGAGACCACAGGCTTGGCGGACCCTGCGCCTATTCTCCACACTTTGATGTCCGACCCATTCTTGATGACCCGTTACCGTCTGGACGGGGTCATCTCCACAGCGGACGCCAAGTTGGCTTCGGATACGATGAACAAACATGGCGAGGCCGTGAAACAAGCTGCTGTCGCGGATCGGATTGTAATTACCAAGGTCGATCTTGCGGATCAGGAAGAAATTTCTGGTCTTGAAGTGCGTTTAAGGAAATTGAACCCGGCGGCGAGAATTCTTCATACGGAATACGGTGAAATTCACCCGGACCTACTATTTAATGCCGGTCTTTATGATCCCAAAACCAAGAGCCTAGACGCACAGCGCTGGTTGCGCGCTGAAGCTTATGCTGAACATCATCAGCATGATCATGATGTGAATCGACACAATGATCAGGTTCAGGCTTATTGCGTCTATCTCGAAGAATGTCTGCCGTGGGACCAGGTAGCCAGTTGGCTAGAAATGCTTACGACCTACCGAGGCGACGATATTCTGCGTATCAAGGGCATACTGAACGTATTGGAAAGCGAGACGCCAGTCGTGGTGCATGGCGTCCAACATATGTTTCACCCGCCCGTACAGCTGGATTCATGGCCGGATGACGAGCGCCGCTCGCGTATCGTCTTTATTACCCGTGGGCTGGATCAGGACATCGTGGAAAATATGCTTTCGGCCTTAACGAAGAAACAAGGTGACGGCGCCATTCAGGAAGCCTAATGGTCTTCCTCCCAACTCTCCACAAGCATCGATAACTAGGGCCGTGTCAGGTGGAATATCCTCCACCGCTTAGCGGGGCGGATATTTTGTCTCGCTCAACATCTCCACCTTGCTCAAATCTTCCTTCATAGGGATGAAGCGCAGGGTGCAGGCCTCGGCGACGAAATGGCAATCATTAGGTTGCAACGCCCGGGCGCTAAGGATGAAGCAGTACCGTAGACCACGTTTCGATAGCCGCATGGTTACCGTGGCGGTAGAAATACCCATCAATCGTTCGCGGGTACCCGGTTTCAAAGCAGCTCTCTTTTCGCCAGATTGGCCATCAACGCACCGATGCCAAATGTCCATGGCGGAATTTTGTCCGTGTGATTGACTTGGTTGGTCAGGCTACCAAGCAGCGGGTTAGATATGGTCACGATATCGCCGATGTGATGGGTAAACCCCTGGTCCTTGGCATCTCTGTCCTCTGTCGGCGCGAACATGGTGCCGGTGAATAGCAACAGGCCGTCGGGATAATGATTGTGGGCACCACAGGCATAGTTGGACAAATCAGCTAAATCCCGGCTTATCTCGGAGATTGAAGAATGGCCGGACAATTCAAATCCGTCCGTGCCTTTCACGGAAAGCCCAATCTCCATTTTCCGCACATGATCAAGTTTAAAGCCCTCATCAAATAAGCGGATGAACGGTCCAATGGCGCAGGATGCGCGATTGTCCTTTGCCTTGCCCAACAACAGGGCGCTTCGCCCTTCAAAGTCTCGGAGATTGACGTCGTTCCCTAAGGTGACCCCGACAATATTGCCCGAGGGTGCGATGGCTAGCACGACTTCCGGCTCCGGATTATTCCAAATGGAATTGGGATGAACGCCAATTTCAGCCCCGGTGCCCACTGCGGCCATGGGCTGGGATTTAGTGAAGACTTCTGCGTCGGCGCCGATGCCGACCTCCAAATACTGGGACCAAAGACCTCGTTTCGTCAGGACTGTTTTGATCCTTGCGGCTTCTTCGGAACCGGGCGCCACGTCAGCCAGAGACTGTCCAATCTCCGTACTGATTAAATTGCGGATCTCCGATGCCTGATCCGGGTCCCCCTTAGCTTGCTCCTCAATTACCCGCTCCAGCATGGAACGCACGAAGGTGACGCCACAGGCCTTCAATGCGTGCAAATCCGCCGGTGCCAGGAAATACGGTCTGTCCGGGTTGCGATCTTGAAAGGCGGTATTGGCAAGGATATCTGCGACATCTCCTAGCTTTTGCCCTTTGCCAGACTCTGCCGCTGCGCAGGGTTTGTCCGCCGCTAATAGTCCCGACAGAGTTGGTGAGACAGAGGATATGTCAAACACCCCTTCGTCGGTGACTGAGACTGGTGTCGGTCCGCCGCCGTCACCGGGCAGCCAGACGCGACCAACAAAACAGCCGCTCAAGCCACTTGCGGGACAGGTGTTGGTGGGGGTCAGTGATAGTCTCGTCATGGCTGAATAGTCTCAGGCGAAATGAAGGCCTATTATGCCAAGCAGCTGGCTTGGACGAAAGACGCAAAGCGGCTACAGTCCCACTGGAAAAATTTGCCCTTTGTTCAGGATGGAAAGATGTTCCTTCGGGTCCAATTTGCCGCTGCCTTTTCGGCATTGCTTTTCTTATTGATAATTTGCGATCCTGCCCAGGCTGCTTCGGCACGGGAAAGGGATTTTCAAGATTGGCGCCTGCGTTGCGAACGGAAAGACGATAACGACCCGGAACGTTGTTTTATTGTGCAAATCGCCAAAAGCACCAAGAGCAAGCGTGAGGTATTGCGCATCGGGGTGCGTTACCCCGAACCAAAAAAGCCGGCTATGGTTTTTTTGACACTTCCCCTAGGTATATATCTGCCAGCCGGGCTGTTTATGCAGATCGATGATGGGGAAACCCTAAAAATTCCCATTGAAATTTGTTTGCCCAATGGCTGCCATACGCGCATGGCCTTGATCGGAAATCTTTTGAAGAATATGAGAGCGGGTCAACAGGCTAAGTTGGCATTTCATGATAGTCGCCAACAGCGTATCACCGTGCCAGTGTCCCTGGCCGGTTTCACGGCTGCTTTAGCAGCTCTCAAATAGGAGAGAGGATAAACACTATATCCCAGAACCCGACAATCGATCCTACCGATCTAATGTGGGATTATTTGAGAGGCTTCCACGCTGTCCATCATATGGCGATTGGCACAGAACTTGGACTGTTCTCAAAAATTGATGACGCGGGAGAGGGGGGTGCCACACCGGCTGATCTGGCCGCCGAACTGGGGTTGCATCTGCCTTACGTAGATGTTTGGTGCCGTACCGGGTACCACTACGGCCTGTTGGAGGCTGGTGATACGGACTGTTTCCGCCTGTCAGAAATGATGGATAAGTTGCTGGTGGATGGTAATGATCCCCGAAATTTGGCGCCATACGTGGTTACTACGGCACGCTACGGAAGTGACGATCTACGCAGCTATCCAGAACATTTCCGCACTGGCGGCACCCACCGGTTTCAAGAGCATGGCGATGAATTCTCTCGCCATGTAGGGGCTACGACGGCGGGATTTCATACAGTCGTGGCTAGGCGAATGCTGGCGGGCATTCCTGGCCTAAAGGAAACATTGGGATCTGGTGCAATGGTACTGGACGTGGGCTGTGGTGTTGGAGGTCTTATGATCAAGATCGCTCAAACTTGGCCTAATTGTTGCTGTCACGGAGTGGATATCGACCCGCACGGCATTGAGGCGGCTAAGGCTAACATTGCGGAAAGCGACGTTTCGGATCGAGTGACGGTTGCTGCCGTCGATGGAACAATGATTGGCCGAGAAGGAGAATTTGATCTGGCCACCATGTTCGAGGTATTGCATGAAATCGACGACGGTATACGCGCCGAGGTGGTCAAGGATGTAGCGCGATGCCTGAAACCGGGCGGCAAGCTGTTCATCATAGATGAAACCTATCCTTCGGATTTGGCTGGCCTACGTGATCCCAGCTATAACTTCGCCGTACAGACTCAATTTAACGAGCTAATTTGGGGTAATTTGGTGCCGACGCTCGAGATGCAAACGGAGCTGTTTAAGGGGGCCGGATTGAAGGAGATTGTTCGCGAGCCCATTGGAGGAATATTCACCATGCTGGTAGCGGAAAAGGTATAAGGCGCATGGCAATCGACCCTATTGCTGGTGCGGCACGGCACCTGTTTCGGGCGGCCAAAAATGGTGATCAGGGTGCTCTACTTCCCGAGACCATTACGCCCAAGGACATGTATACCGCCTACCGAGTGCAAGATGCTTTGCAGACCCTGTGGGTCGACGCGGGCGCGGGCGTAATTGCCGGTTGGAAGGTCGCTCTGACATCCAAGGTGATGCAGGAATTGGTGGGCGTCTCCCAACCGTGCGAAGGCGCTATTTTTGCAAATCGCATTCATCATGATCCTGCTATGGTGGCCCATGAGGAATTCGTCAACATCGGCGTAGAATCCGAAATTGCCGTGCGTATCGCCCATGACCTGCCAATCTCTGACGGGCCATATGACCGAAATAATATTCAGGTCGCCGTTGCAACCTGCATGGCGGCCATAGAAATTGTCGACGACCGAGCAATCGACTACGGTTTGGTCGACGCGCCGTTGTTGGTCGCCGACAACTCCTTCAATGCTGGATGTGTCTTGGGCGAGTGCGTATCCGATTGGCAAAATCTTGATCTGGCAGCCTTGTGGGGCCGCATGCTGATCAACGGCGATATCGTTGGCGAAGGTGCCGGAGGCGATGCTTTGGGACATCCGTTCGTACCCCTAGCCTGGCTTGCCAATAATCTAAACAAAAGGGGCATTATGTTGCGGGCGGGCGACATAGTTCTAACTGGATCAATCGTCACCACGAAATGGTTGCAGCCCGGTGATCACATTGTGACGGAAGTCGACGGTTTGGGACGAGCTGGCCTGACTGTTACCTAAAGGATCGTGAATATGGGCCGTCTTCGCCAGGGTCTAACCTCGGGCGGATCTATCCAGGTGGTTAGGGGTTGGCATCGGTGTGGAGTCTGGTAAGGCTAGGGATCAAGAATTTTACGCCAGCTATGTGTCTGGGCTCTGCTTCGGAATTCGTTAATCGGAGAGGTGGCGAGGAAGTGAAGACCCATAATCATTATCGGACCGTGGGACTAAGGCTCAACTAGGCAAATGATTTAGCGGTCCGATAGGCGCACTGCTGTCATCGGTAGGCCGGTCGTCCTGGAACCCATGTTGGATTTGTTGGGTGCCAAAACGGAAGAACAAGCCTTACAGGATCATATACTGTACAAATAAGAAATCGAAGTCCTCATCAATGCCCATTAGGGCCATCAATTGGCCTGGTTATCGCTGCAGGTCTGTCGCCAGATGTCGAATTTTGAAATTTTGTGGAAGCAATCGCTTACTATTCTTGGATTTTTGAAGGGGAGCCAATCCCATGCCTACCTACAATGCACCGATCAAAGAGCTGCGTTTCGTTTTGAACGAGTTGTTGGCGATTACCGATTGCAAGGAAATCCCCGGCTATGGTGACGTCAGCGACGATCTTGTGGACGCGATTTTGGAGGGTGGGGCTAAGATCACAGAGGAGATCTGGCTGCCTTTGAATCAAGTCGGCGATGAGGAAGGCTGCCGTTTCGAAAATGGTGTAGTGCGCACCCCTACGGGTTTCAAGGAGGCATTCGAAGCATTCTATGAAGGGGGCTGGAACGCCATTTCCTCATCTCCGGACTGGGGTGGGCAGGGCCTGCCGGACGTCTTGGGGATGGCAATCAGTGAAATGACCATGTCGTCTAACCTGTCATTATCAACATATGTGGGTTTGTCGGGCGGTGCGGCGAGCGTCATCCAGTCGATCGCGCCGGATCATCTGAAACAGATCTATGTGCCTAAAATGATGTCAGGTGAATGGACCGGTACCATGAACCTCACCGAACCCCATTGCGGTACGGATTTAAAACTGATGCGCACCAAGGCGGTGGAGCAGGACGACGGCACCTATGCCATCACCGGCACTAAAATCTTTATCACTGGTGGCGATCATGACCTGACGGATAATATCGTCCATTTGGTGTTGGCAAAGGTTGAAGGGGAAGGCGAAGGCCTCGCGGCTGTATCGCTGTTCCTGGTGCCAAAAATCCAGGTCAATGGCGACGGTACTCTGGGGCAGGGCAATAACGTGATCTGTGGCGGCATTGAGCACAAGATGGGAATTAAGGGTTCAGCCACTGCTGTGTTGCATTATGAGGGTGCCATCGGTCATCGCCTAGGGCCAAAACCGAAGCTGCAGGAGGTGGGCGAGGATGGCAAGAGGAAAAAGCGCAGTTCTGGTGCCGGCATGGCGGGCATGTTCCAAATGATGAACGGCGCCCGTATTGGTGTTGGATACCAGGGCATCGCCTTGTCTGAAGTCGCTTATCAGAACGCAGCCACCTATACCCGCGAACGGACTTCAGGCCGGGCCCTGGGCGGCGCCAAATACCCCGACCAACCCGCCGATCCTATTGTTGTCCACCCCGATGTCCGGCGTATGCTATTGCATATGCGGGCTTTCAACGAAGGCGCCCGGGCTCTGTTAATGTGGTTGTGCCATGAGGCCACGGTGGGTCGCTTTGACGGGGACGAAGAGCGCAAACAACAGGTCGGCGATCTATTCAACCTGCTGACACCGGTGGTTAAGGCGCATTTCACCGACGTGGGTTTTGAATGCGCCAACATGGCCATGCAATGTTTCGGCGGCCACGGCTATATACACGAGCACGGCATGGAGCAATTCGTGCGCGATGCCCGTATCTCGCAATTGTACGAAGGAGCTAATGGCGTCCAGGCCCTGGATCTGGTAGGCCGGCGTATGGGCGTGGATAATGGCCGCCCGGCCCGCGCCTTGTTCGCGGTAATTGGTGCTTTCATTTCCGGGCAATCGGATGATGAGATGGTGGAATTTATCAAGCCCCTGCAATCGGGGCTGGATGATTTAATGGCGACTACCATGTGGCTAGCCCAAAATGCCATCCAAAAACATGAGGAAGCCGGCGCTGCATCCGTTGATTTTCTGCGCCTAATGGGCACCGTGGCCATTGGTTTCATGTGGGCGCGGATGGCCCGCGTTGCCCGGGACAGGCTGGGGGACGGTACTGACGACGAGGCGTTTTATAAAATGAAGCTGAATACGGCTCGTTACTACATGGGCCGCGTGATGCCGGATACCGCCTCGCTGAAGGCCCGCGCCACGGCTGGTGCTGACGTTTTGATGATGCCCGTTGACGAGGCGTTCTAATCTTGGCGGAACGTCACCAGCAAGTTCATGCCTGTTGCTAGGGCTAGGGCGGCGATTAGGTAAATGGCGTTGTTGTCACTGCCGCCATGGCCCTTTGGGTCGATGGTGCCATAATGGCTTACGTCTCAAACATAGACCAAATTGCTGTTGGTTTGCTG
>CAZDQC010000007.1:0-18147 GCA_964507245.1 uncultured Rhodospirillaceae bacterium | reverse complement strand
GCATAGCGGTCAAGCGGGGCTTGGAAACCTGAAAGGCAAATTCCGTGGTCCGCGTACTTGGCCGCCGGCCCAGGTCACAGCGTCCGGATCCATCAATTCAAACTCCGGGATGCGTTCAAACCAGACACGTAATGCCACGTCCATTTCCATTCGTGCTAGGTTGGAGCCGGCGCACCGGTGTGGCCCAATGCCGAAGGCAATATGGCGGTTCTTTTCCCGATCCAAGATCACTTTGTCCGCATCCTCGAAAGCCTCTGGATCCAGATTGGCAGCTGGGAAGTTCATTAAAATTTTGTCTCCCGGCTTGAAAGTCACACCACCGGTATGGACTTCCTCGGTAACCTGGCGGGCCATGGTTACGGGCGCATAAACCCGCAGCATTTCCTCAATAGCCAATGGGAAAAGGTCGGGTTCTCTAGTTAGGCGCCGCCGGTGATCTGGGTGGATTGCGAAATGCAGTAGGGCTGATCCGATGGAACTCCATGTCGTGTCGATGCCGGCAACCAGCAACAAGTTGCACATGCCGATCACTGCTTTGCGGGCTACGGGCTGGCCGTTGATTTCCTGTGCCAATAAATGGGAAATTAAATCATCCTGGGGTTCTACCTTGCGCTCATCCACCAACTCGCCGAAGAACTGACGCAGAATTCGATTATATTTGTTCCGTTTTTCAAGATCCGTATTGCCCTCTTCTAGTACTCCGCGGATCCAGCTAACGAATTCATCCGTACGTTCCTCGTCCACGCCTATCACGTGGGCGATTGTCTTGGCTGGAATGTGCACCGCATAATCCAGTGCGGCATCGCAGGCGCCGTTGTCGATGAAGCGGTCGATCAGCTTGTGGCACAAGGCTTCAGTGAAGGGACGGTGGGCTTCCGTCGCCTTGGGTGTGAACAGGGGCAGCAGCAAACGCCGCATTGGCACATGTTCGGGCGGATCAGAGGTAATGGGCGGCACCGCAGCACCATATTCTGCCAGGACCGGGTCAAACTCAATTTCCTCTCGCTTTTGGCTGACTACTAGTACGTTCTTGGAGGACAGCGCCGGCACCATGCGGGCAAAGGCTTGTAAATCCGCGTATTTTGTAGGCATCCAGCTGCCACCCCAACGTTCGGTATGGGCAATTGGGCATTTGGTTCGCAACTCTTCCCAGACAGGGCTGGGATCTCTCACATAGTCCTCGTCAAAAATATCGTAGTCCGAGGACCAGTCGTTTACCGGCGGGTTCGTTCCCATGTTCTAGCTCCCCTTTTCCGGAGTCTACTCGTTCACGAACTCAATGGCGTATTCGGGGCAGTTCTGTACAGCCAGCTTGGCTTTTTCCTCTAACTCCGGGGGCACTATCCCATCGTTCAGGGCGGTGGCCGTTCCATAATCGTCAACATCAAATAATTCAGGTGCTAACGCGCAACAACGATTGTGGCCTTCACATTTGTCGGGGTCGACTTTTACACGCATAAGACCTTCCTTCGTGACTTTGACCAATGCGGTACATTTAGATATTAAGTTTGCAATAGTACTGTCGTGGCGTCGGGATGTCTATTGCGGGGAGGTTGAGGTATGGGTTTGGTCAGCGGAAAAGTCGCGATGGTGACAGGCGCGGCGTCGGGGATTGGTAGGGCTTGTGCCGAAACCTTGGCGGATGAAGGCGCGGCGGTTGTAGTTACGGATATTGATGGCGAAGGCATGGAGACCACCGTTAGTAACATCGAAGGTGCTGGTGGGACAGCGTTTGCGTTGGCGCACGACGTGACGGACGAGGACGCCTGGGTGACCGTGTTGGAAACAGCAAAGGATCGTTACGAGGGTCTGAATATTCTAGTTAACAATGCAGGAATTGGTATTGGCGGCCCACTGCTGGAAATGTCGCTAGAAGATTGGCGCCGGCAAAATGCCATCAACCTAGATGGCGTGTTTCTGGGCACCAAGCACAGCATCCCCCTGATCCATGAATCGGGTGGCGGCTCCATCATCATTATGTCTTCGGTGGCTGGCTTGCGGGGTTCGCCCGGGTTGGCGGGTTATGGCGCCTCCAAAGGCGGCGTCCGTCTGTTCGCTAAATCGGCTGCCTTAGAATGTGCTAACGCTGGCTTAAATGTGCGGGTAAATTCGGTGCACCCGGGCATAATCGACACGCCTATCTGGACAAAAATTTCGGCTCAGGCCCTGGTCCCTGGGGGCAACGCCATAAATCCGGATGTATTGGCCAGTGATACTGTTGCCCACCGAGCCGGCCGTCCACAAGAAATCGCCGACGGTGTTCTTTATCTGGCGTCCGACTTGGCCGCTTACGTCAACGGCTCGGAATTGGTTATTGATGGTGGTTTAACAGCGGGACGCGACCGGCTAGCATCGCGGGACTAAAATATTCGTATTAAATTTGTGCCCTTAATTGCCAATTGTACCGGCTGATTTAGTTTGAGATGGTCAACTCGCGCGTTGCCTAAGTTGATGACCCAGACACAATCCAAGGGAGTGATATCGGTCAGCGATTTATCCACCATAGAGTTGTCACCTTAACCAAAAGCCACAGTTATTGACTTGTTACCCGAACGGCTTTGATTTGATCCATTCGACTGTTTCCCGCAATAGGGTTGGGATATCCCGAAGGTGCACGCCTAAGCTGTCTCGGCGGACAAAATTAAACCCAGTTGCCGGCACCGGCGTTTCTATCAGGGGCGTGGGCATATTCATGTCTGGCAAAATCTTATTTAGCTCAGCATAAATGTCCTGCCAGTGCCAGCTTTCGTAAACACCGAAATAGCGGCCGGATGCCTCGGGGTTTTCAAAAGTTGCCAGGAACAACGCTGCCAGATCGTGCAAATGAATCATGGAGGAAGAATCGTTGGGCGTTTCCGTGTGTCGGCCCGCACCCCCATAGATCAGGGATTTTAGCCAGGCATGTGGGCTGTTTTTCATTTGGGAGGGCAGGATAACTGGGCCGAACATGCCTGTTGGCAGGACGATGGATAGACGCATGTCATGTTTATCGGCGAACTCGATCGCGGCCTTCTCCATGACGGTCTTGGTGGCGGAGGTATATTTTTTTGCGCGACATTGCTCCTCTTCGTCGGACCAATGGTCTACCTCGTTCTTAATTGGCACTGACGGCACAGGGTTGGTAGAGGATGTTGAGCTGCAAATCACTACGTTACCTACCTCCTGTCGAGCCGCTGCACGCATAATGTTCAGGCAGCCATTGACGGTGGGTAGGATGACTTCACGGTAACCCTGTTCATCATCCATCTCTCGCGCCGGCTTGCCGGTAGGCCCGGCGTAAATGGGTATAAGGCAAGCTATAAAGACGCAATCGGCCCCGGCTAGTGGCGCATCAAAATCGTCTTCGTTTGCCATGTTGCCGCTAAAAAGCGTCAGCCGTTCGCTTGCGCCTGGCAGTGCCATTAAATATGGCGCCTTGTCGGGGGCTTCCTTGTCCCGCATCACACCGCGGACGCTATAGCCTCTATTAAGCGCCGCCTTGACGATATTGGAGCCTACAAGTCCGCTGGCCCCGACAATGCTGAGCGGTTTGTTAGATATGGTCATGTTTATACATCCTCATCCCTCAGATGATGCAGATGGCCGCCTGCTCAGCATCATTTACTTTAGTGATCCGATCATATCTTTATGGATCGAAAGATTTGCGATTTTGGGAAATATATCAAGAAAATCACAATATCGACTGGTGCTATATAGTTTGGCTGGGTCTGTGCTCGGATTTTCACGGCCCATTTCCAAATGTTTTTGATATGTTGTTGATAGAGTCGGAGGCGTTCCTAATCAGAATTTCATGTTCCCAGACCGCTTTATCACGCGGCCGTTTTTGTTGCGCCGCTCCCCGGCAATAGAGCGGTGAGAACATTCTCCACGATCCGGTGTCCCGCGCGTGCATCCATGGACAGGATGCTCTCGGGATGGAATTGCACGGCGGCAATGGGCTGGCTGGTGTGGCGTACGGCCATGACCATGCCTACCTCGTTACGGGCGATGACCTCTAGATCGTCAGGTATTTTTGTCGAAACGGCTAACAGACTGTGATAGCCGCCGACTCGATTGCCTTGGGCAACGCCATCGAACAAACCGGTGCCATCATGATCCAATTTCCAATATTTTCCGTGGCGGGGCACGTCCATCACCGACAACTCACCTCCGAAGGCCTCCACGATGCCCTGCAAGCCGAGGCAGACGCCGAATTGGGGGATGCCGAGTCCGGCGATAGTGCGTACCAGATCGGGGACGCCGAAATCTTTGGGCTGGCCTGGTCCCGGAGAGTGGATCACAAGATCCGGCCGTTCGGCCAGGGCCGCCTGCGCCGGCGCGCCGTGACGAAATGTTTGCACATTCGCACCGGTCTGGCGGAAATAGTCAGCTAGGGTATGTACGAAGCTGTCTTCGTTATCCACCATGACTATGCGCACGCCGGCATATTTGGACACTGCTTTTATTTCTACGGGTTCGTCGCCCGTGCGATCCAGATTGGCCATAGCTTTGAAAAATGCGGTAGATTTGACCCGGGTTTCCTGTTCTTCCTCTTCTGGTAGGGAATCGTAAACGAATGTTGCGCCAACCCGGTAATCAGCCCGGCCCTGCTCCAGAAGCACGGCGCGGATGGTGATGCCTGTATTCACGGTGCCGGAAAACATCAAGGCTCCAATGGCGCCGCCATACCAGCGTCGAGGGGAGATCTCTTCGTGCTCGATTATCTCTACCGCCTTGCGTTTCGGCGCACCAGTTAAAGTGACCGCCCACATGTGGGAAAGAAAGGCGTCAATGCCATCAAAGCCCTCACGCATGCGACCCTCCACATGATCAACGGTATGGAATAGGCCTGCATAACGTTCGATGGCGCGCCGGGCCAATAGTTTCACACTGCCGGGGCGGCAGATGCGAGATTTGTCATTACGGTCCACGTCCGTGCACATTGTCAACTCGACTTCATCCTTTTCCGAGTTGTAAAGAGCCTGGATGCGCTCGGCATCTTCCATGGCGTTGTCGCCCCGCCTTGCCGTCCCGGAGATGGGAGAGCTTTCCACACGATCGCCTTCCACGCGCACAAACATTTCGGGCGAAGCGCCGATAAGTTGCTCATTAGCGAATTGGAAGAAAAATTCGTATGGTGAAGGGTTAATCCGCCGCATCATGTGGAAGATGTCCGACGGCTGCCCATGATAGGCGATTTGATACTTGCGGCTCATGACAACTTCGAAAATATCGCCTATATGCATGCGTTTGCGGGCCATTTCCACCTTGGCCATATAGTCTTCTGGCGTGTGGTCAGATGTGATTTCTCCCTTCGAACAAGCCATTGGTGCGGCGACATTTTGTATTCCGCTAAAGGCGGTCTCACTTAATCCTATGGTGGTCTGGGTTCGCCGTGTGAATTCGTATTCGTAGGCATGGGCTTCTTCCAAGCGGCGGTCCAACACCATAATGCGGTCAGGCAGGTATAGATGCAGTAATTTATCCTCGTCTCCGCGCGGCATGGACAGGGGCATCTGTTCAAATTCATAAATCAGGTCGAATCCAAAGGCGCCCCATAGGCCGAGAAAATCGTCTCGCATGCCGCGGAATTCCGCCATCAGGGTCCGGATCGGCGTGAAGGTGGAAGGTTGGCGGCTGCGTTCCTCCTCGGCAAAAATGCGATTGGGGCTGGCAATGGTCAGAAAGAGGCTGGTCTCGTCCTCGCTCTTCAGCTTTATGTTGGGAGTTTTCAATAGCAAAGGCCGCAACATGGCTAGTATAGGCACGCCGCGCCCGTTTAGGGCGGTCAGGCGAAATTTATCCTGGTGGGCTACTACTTCGACCGGAGGATCTATAAAGCCAAAATCCCATCGCGCATAACGATCCTGATCCTCTACACCGGAGGATAGATAAGCGCCCCGCGTGTCGTTCAATGCGTCGATCAGAAAATCGATACCGCGTTCATAGTCGATCTCCCGGTCCGTACGGTCGATTACGATGCCCGAGGGAGAAACAAATGAATAATTAGTCATGACAGGTGCACCTGCTGGCTCGGTCGGTTGCGGTTATCACTCTAACCGGGTGCCACCGCAACGAATGTTGATGAAATGAAACAAAGAGGCAGCGTCAGACGCCACCGAGGCAACCGAATGGCTTCACCAGAGAAATGCGATAAATTTGGGCGGGTGTTGCTCCGTCACAGAGGTGTGCCGCCTTGTCCGCTGCATCATCATAGTAGGAGGACGCTAACATGGTGTTCAATTTGCGTCTAGCACTAGGAAAGCTCTATCCCCAGAAATTTGGGGCGCACTCCCTGGGTTTGCCTATCCTACCCCGGGTCTTGCTGTTTTCCGGGAGTAGGTTGCCGGGAACAAAAGCGTATACATGGCTTGGGTGCTACGGCGGTAGAACGGCGCTCGGTTTGCGATCACTGCTGGTGTTGATCGCAATTACTTTAACGCGTCCACTACCATCTCTGCATGGGGAAGGTAAAATCTGACAAGTAAAGACCTAAACTCTAACCTTTCGACCCCTGATTATTTGTGATTTCGGACGTTCTGACTTCCGGAGCTTCAAAATTTTGAGTCTGAAAAAAAGATTTAGATAAACTATGACCCATCCAGGTTTTCGTCACAGTCTTCTAATTGACTTGCAAACGGCCTCAAGGGAGCAGGAACATGAGTGAACAAGCGGCGAATGGGGCTGGCGCCATGGGCCATCGACATGCGGAACGGAATAATCTGGCAATTCTTTTCGTCGAACTTGAGGCAGGGAAAGTCCTGGACAGCTGGCCGTCGCGTATTGTCATCGGTAGGGTAAGATAGCCATGTTGTACGTCCTAGGCGTGTCGCATTTAGACGGCGAAAGGCTGACTGGCAATATCACTTATAACCAAGTCAAGGCCTAAACGGGGTTCGGTCCTGATTGACGCCAATGAAGAAAATCATCCCGCAAGATAGTTTCACGGCAGCGCATTATACTAGCCAACCGGTGACGCTCTCCCATCCGGATCATTTGTATGTGGTGGGGCGGCTACACGGTTTGACGCCGCCGAGGGTGGAAAATGCCAGGGTGCTGGAACTCGGTTGCGGGGCGGGCGGTAATATTCTGCCGATGGCGGCAACGATTCCGGGTGGTCGGTTTGTCGGCATTGACCTATCTGAGCGTAAGATCGAAATGGCCAAGGTCGCTGCCGCTGCTGGCGGTCTGATGAATATCGACCTGTTGGCAGGTGATGCCATGGTGGTGTTGAAAGAAGTAGAAGGGTTGGCCTTCGACTATATCGTACTTCATAGCCAATTTTCCGGTGTGCCTGTAGAGGTGCAGAACACTCTGTTGCCATTCTGTCGGCGGCTGTTGAGTGATTTGGGCATCCTATATGTCAGCTACAATACTTATCCCGGCGGGCATGGGCGGGAATTGGTCCGGGCCTTTATGCTCCGCGCCAGGGCAGGTATCGATCGCCCGGAAGAACAGGTTAGTGTCGCACGTTGTGCCCTGAATGATCTAAAAGCCGCTTATGCTCAGGCGGATGATTCCTTTGCCAAATTGCTTGAGGAGGAGAAGACGAGAATCGACGACATGGACGATAGCCTATTAATGCATGACTTGTTCGAGGTTGAGAACCATCCAATATACGTCGACGATTTCATAGCCCGCGCCCACGAGGCGGGCCTGCAGTACATCTCAGAGAGCAACATGGCAGCTAGTCGGGAGGAGAATTTTTCACCAGAAGCGCAACGTCAGTTATCCACGGTTACTAATACAGTACAACGAGAACAGCTGATCGATTTCATTTTGAACCGTAGTTTTAGGCAAACTCTCCTATGCAGGAGAGGACCAGCCGTACAACGGCAAATTGCCCCTAGCCCGCTGTCCGAGTTTCATATGGCATCACCCTTGCTTCCCATGGGGCAAGACGAGGGCGGCGCGCCTGGCGAGGCCTTTTTTGCCACCCCTGACGGCGGCCGCATCGGCATAACTATACCGAAGGCCATTACCGCCCTAAACCATCTAGCTTTGGCTTGGCCGGATTTTCTACCGGCCTTGGATCTGGCCGAGAGGATCGGGGATAGCGCCATCCTGGCTAAATTGGCCATCGATCTGTATCCGCGGAATTGGCTCGACCTTTTGCCGCGCCAGCCGCAGTTCACCACGACGCCTGGAAAATTTCCCATGACGACCGAACTGGCCCGCTGGCAAGTCGGTCAAGGGGAGACGGTGACGGATTTACGCCATCGCAAGGTCAACGTCACTGACGAATTTACCCGTCAGTTGATCCCGCTTTTAGACGGCCAGTCCGATCGACAAAACTTGATGGTAGCCGCCTCCGAATTTAACCGGGATCCGGATATGTTGGTGGCAAATTGCGACCCCGAATCTGAACTGAATTCTACATTGTTTCAATTGGCTGAACGCTGCCTGCTTGTTCAATAGGTAATCTGCTATATGCTCCCGCGCGGAGGAATTTTTCATGCCAGCGAACAACGCCGCTGCCGAGCCAATTAATTGGACGGAAGCGATTTTTGAACAGTTGAAGACTTGGCAAGTGGTGCAAGTCGCTTATGTGCCGGATGCCGGCCATGCAGAGTTGATTAATCGCTGCGATGGAGACAGCGAGGTGCGGCTGGTGCCCTTAACCACTGAGGAAGAAGGCATTGCAGTGCTTGCTGGCGCCTGGCTGGGTGGACAGCGGGGGGTGCTACTAATGCAATCATCGGGCGTAGGCAATTGCATTAACATGATGTCTTTGGCTCGAATTTGCCGGTTCCCTTTGCTGATTCTAGTGACCATGCGCGGTCAATGGGGCGAGTTCAATCCCTGGCAGGTGCCCATGGGGCAACTGACACCCAAGGTTTTGGCAGACGCCAACAATCTAGTTTTTTCCATAGACGATCCTGACCAGGCGTCAGAAGTAGTGGCTGGCGCGGCACGGATGGCTTTTGAAGGCCCCGCCCAGGCTGCAGTGTTGATTGGCCAAAAGGTTACCGGAGCAAAGAGTTTTGGAAAATAGACTATGCCTAATTCGTTGAATGGAACACTGGACCGGGATCGTGCTGGCGGCTACCCCTTACTCCGACGCGAGGTAGTCGCGGAATTACTGGCCGATCGAGGAGATATGCTAGTGGTGGCCGGCCTGGGCGCACCGGTCTGGGACTGCACGGCGGCAGGGGATCACCCACTGACGTTTCCCCTATGGGGCGCCATGGGTGGGGCAGCCGCTATGGGATTGGGATTAGCCATGGCCCAACCCAATCGCCGAGTTCTTGTCATTACCGGGGATGGTGAAATCCTGATGGGTTTGGGTTCGCTGTCAACCATCGGCGCACAAAGACCGGAAAATCTCGTGGTTGTGGTCTGCGACAATGAGCACTATGGCGAAACCGGTATGCAACTGACCCATACAGCGGGTGGCCTGGATCTGCCAGCGATTGCCCTGGCCGCTGGATTTGTCAGCGGCGAGTGCATTTCCTCCGATAACGAGTTCAAGGCTGCGTTGCCGCGCATCCGACTGAGTGCAGGTCCTGCGTTTTGGTCTATCAAAATTCGGGCAGAAGAAACGGCTATCGATGCAATGCCGCCCAAGGACGGCGCAATATTGAAGGACCGGTTTCGCGCGGCGTTACTGGGGGCCCCTTAAAGAGTAACGGAGCCGATAATGCGACGATTAACCCTGAAGTTAACCAATCTTTTTTTGCCATATTTGCGACAGGCGCGCTAATTCAATTGGCTATACTAAATCACTGTTTCAAGACCTTATTCGGTCATGTTTGAAGAATTATCCCTAACATAGATTAATTTTGCACCTTGCGCCGGTATTTTGACTGGACACCTGATAGGCATGTCAAACTTTGCAGGCCAAGGTTTCAACTGTATGTGTCAGCCGTGCAATATCGTCGGGTTCGGAAAGGCGATGATCGCCGGTCTTCGAGAACGTAACAATGATATCCTCACCCACCAGTTGATTTACAATTTCTAGGGATTGACGCCAGGGCACATCCGAATCTTTCATTCCATGTAGGATGCGGACTGGGTAATTTACCTTGAGGGGTTGTTGCAAAATTAAATGATTTTTACCTTCTTCAATCAGGTTCATGGTGATGGAATAGGGTTGGTCGGAATATTCCGACGGGGCGCGATAGACGCCATCGCGTTTCAAGGTCCTTTTGATCTCGTCCGAAAATCCATTCCACATGCGGAGTACAAAATCCGGCGCGGGTGCTATACCCACCAGCCCAGCGATTTTCTGCGGACGAGCTCGGGCCAGAAGAAGCATGATCCAGCCTCCCATGGAAGACCCGACCACAACTTGAGAACTCTCGGATACTTGGTCCAGGACAGCCAGGGCATCCTCCGTCCACAAGCCGATGGTGCCCTCCTCGAATGCGCCGTCGGATTGTCCGTGGCCGCGATAGTCGAACCGAGTGTAGGCGCGGCCCTGCTCCTTGCAGGCTTTTTCCAAGGCCGTGGCCTTGGTTCCTGTCATATCGGACATGAAACCACCACAAAAGATCACACCAGGCGCCTTCCCTAGAGTATGATGGTAGGCGATGCGGGTTCCATCCTCTTGGGTGAGGAAACGCGGTTCTGGTTCATTGGTCATGGATGCATCAATCAGCATGGACATTGGGTTACAAATGGGCGGTTCGAAATCTAGCATTCCAGGGATTGGAGCGGAAGCGGCTGGGCCCCATATTCTGCAGGTGCTGCCGTCTCTGGAGATGGGTGGGGTGGAACGCGGTACCGTGCAAACTGCAGCAGCGCTGACGGCGGCTGGCTGGCGAGCAACAGTGGCATCGTCTGGTGGCTTGATGACTCATGAACTTGATCGGGCACGGGCTAAGCATGTGGACCTGCCATTGGCGGTGAAACGGCCCTTCCGCGTGCTACTCAATGGTAGTGCCCTAGCCAATTTGATCAGGCGGCACGGAATCGATTTGGTGCACGCCCGGAGTAGGGCTCCGGCTTGGAGCGCATTGAGCGCAGCCCGGCGCACAGGCAAACCTTTCGTGACAACCTTTCACAACGCCTATGGCCATAATTGGGCGAAGCATTACTACAATGCTGTTATGGCGAAGGGAGATCGGGTCATTGCCATTTCGAATTTCGTCTCTGAGCATGTGCGAGAGACATACGGTATTAGCGACGATCGATTGCTGACGATACACCGTGGTATAGACGTCAACTTGTTTGATCCAGCCAAGGTCAGCGCCGAACGGATCATCCAGGTCTCGCGTGGCTGGAGGTTGGCCGATGACCATCCCGTGATAATGCTGCCCGGCCGCTTTACGTCTTGGAAAGGCCAGTCAGTTCTGATCAAGGCTCTACAAATCTTGGGCCGTCAAGATGTCTGTTGTGTGCTGGTGGGACGAGATCAGGGAAGCGGGAACTACCGAGCGGAATTAGAGGCTCAGGTGCACGCTTGTCGACTCGGGCCAGTGGTCCGCCTGGCTGATAGCTGTGCGGACATGGCGGCTGCCTATATGCTGGCGGATGTTGTCGTTTCGGCTTCGACCCGGCCGGAAGGTTTCGGCCGCGTAGTGGTAGAGGCTCAGGCCATGGGTCGTCCCGTCATTGCCACCGACCATGGCGGGGCAAAAGAGACTGTTTGGCCTGAAAAAAGCGGCTGGCTTATTCCGCCCAACGATCCCGAAGCGCTCGCCGCCGCACTTGAGCGGGCCTTGGGATTGACTGAAGGCGAACGGGAGATGATGGCCCAGAATGGCCGGGATAATGTGATGCAGAATTTCACTGTGGAATTGATGTGCCGGCACACCATGGATGTCTACCGTTCGTTGCTGCCCTAGAATGACGACCGAAAATATTCTTATTATCCGTCACGGGGCGCTAGGCGATCTGGTGCAATCCACTGGGCCGTTTCGGGCTATTCGGAGACATCACCCCAAGGCATCCATCACGCTGCTGACCACGCCGCCCTTCGTCATTTTCATGGGGGGTTGCCCATGGATTGATGTGGTTTGGCAGGATCTTCGGCCAAAATGGTTCCAGTTCGTCGACTGGCTGCACCTTCGCCAGCGATTGCGTGAGGGTGGGTTCGCTCGGGTTTATGATCTGCAAACCTCGTCTCGATCGAGCTTCTACATTCACGCGTTTTCTAAAAGTAAGCGGCCCGAATGGTCGGGCATCGCCCCTGGCGCTAGCCACCTTCATACAAATCCACGACGGGATTTCATGCATACTCTGGACCGGCAGGCAGAACAGCTAAGGATGTCTGGCATTGACGATGTACCTAATCCAGATTTGAGTTGGGTGAAAGCAAGTGCCGGGCAGTTCGGGTTGTTGCAGCCCTACGTCCTGGTAGCGCCCGGTGGTGCAGCCCATCGCCCTGCTAAGCGTTGGCCGGCGGACTATTACATTGATCTGTGCCGAAGGTTATTGGCCGAATCTATGCAGCCGGTGTTGATCGGCGGTCGCGATGAGGTTGGCCTAAACGGTGATATAGCGGCGCAATGTCCTGGTGTCCGCGATCTGGCAGGTCAAACGACTATCGAGGAACTCGTCGTTCTAGCCCGGGCAGCAAAGCTGTCGATCGGAAATGATACCGGTCCCATGCACGTAGCCGCTGTGGTGGGCCGTCCGACGATTGTTCTGTATTCCAAGGAGTCCGACCCGGATTTATGTGCTCCGCGTGGGGAAAATGTCACGACGATTCGGAAAGCGAATTTGGGCGCCTTGTCCGTAGACTGCGTCTGGCGGGAAATGCACTAACCGGCAATATCATGCAGGCTTAGCTATTTCTCATAGTCCAGGATAAGCCGACGACCCTTGGCTATTACGCTGACGTCAATACGTTGTTCAGGGTTGGATGAAAGTAAAAATTGCCGAAAAGACCGTTGCCGACACCCTTAGGTGCCCTACCGCTTGGACGTTTGAGAAAAATGCCTATTGCGGTATGGGATACATTGACGTGCGGCAACATTACTTTTCTAAATTAGTCCGCTTGCTGCTCTACACTCCGGCTGTAGCTCATCAACGGAAAGACGCCGCGAACTTAGATGATCAATTGAAGCGAGATGGAACCGTCTCTTGTTAGAATGCTGGCGATCATGCCTATGCCAACCGCTGCTTGACAGCACGCCTTTTCTGCCTAAGTTGCGCCCACCCCTGGCCCGAGTGATACCGGGGGTGTTTTGATGGTCTCTTGCACGGGTTAAATTCAACATGGTCGCCATAACATTACCTGACGGAACGACGCGTCAATTTGACGGTGCCGTGACGGCGGAGCAGGTCGCCAATGACATTGGTCCTGGCTTAGCCAAAGCTGCCATTGTGGCCCGTGTTGACGGGGCGTTGGTGGACTTGCGGGTGCTCATTGAAGCTGATGCTGAACTGGAGATCATTACAAGGACCGCTGATGACGCCCTAGAAATCCTGCGCCACGACTGCGCCCATGTTTTGGCGGAAGCGGCCAAGGAACTCTGGCCTAATTTGCAGGTCACCATCGGGCCTGCCATCGAGAACGGCTTCTATTACGATTTTGCCAAAGCGGAACCATTTACGCCCGACGATCTTACTGCATTGGAAAAACGGATGGCCGAAATCGTCGACCGCGACGAATTAATTGAACGCGAGGCATGGGAACGGGGCAAGGCGATCGAATATTTCAAGTCCATCGGTGAGCACTACAAGGCGGAGATCATTTCGGATTTTCCTAGAGACGAACAAATTACGGTCTATCGCCAAGGAGATTTCATCGACTTGTGCCGTGGGCCGCACCTGACGTCCACTGGACAACTGGGTGACGCCTTCAAATTGATGAGCATAGCCGGAGCTTATTGGCGTGGCGATAGCCGGAACGAGATGCTGCAGCGTATCTATGGCACCTGTTGGCGAAACAAGAAAGAACTACGTGTCTATTTGCACCGATTGGAAGAAGCGGAAAAACGTGACCACCGCAGGCTGGGCCGGGAGATGGACCTGTTTCATTTCCAAGAAGAGGCCGCTGGTATGCCATTTTGGCACCACAAAGGATGGACGCTCTACCGCTTGCTTCAGGATTACATGCGTAAGCGGTTGGATGATTCTGGCTATGAAGAAGTGCATACGCCGCAATTGTTCGATCGCAAATTCTGGGAAATGTCGGGCCATTGGGAAACCTTTCAGGAGAACATGTACACGACGGAATCCGAGGAACGCATCTTCGCCCTGAAGCCGATGAACTGTCCTGGACACGTGCAGATCTTTAAGCAAGGCTTGAAAAGCTATCGTGACCTGCCTCTGCGCATGGCGGAATTTGGTTCCTGCCACCGGTTCGAACCGTCAGGTGCTCTGCACGGCTTAATGCGGGTGCGGGCCTTTACCCAGGATGATGCCCATATTTTCTGTACGGTGGAACAAATCTCCAGCGAAGGCAAACTGTTCTGCGATTTACTGCAATCGGTCTATCAGGATTTGGGGTTTGAGGAACTGCTAGTCAAATTTGCCGATCGGCCGCCTGTTCGGGTCGGTTCCGATGAAATCTGGGACCGGGCGGAGCAGGCTCTTCGCGTTGCCACGGAAGCTGCCGGTCTGGATTACACCCTTAATCCAGGCGAAGGCGCCTTCTATGGCCCAAAGCTGGAATTCGTCCTGCGCGATGCCATTGGCCGGGACTGGCAATGCGGCACATTACAGGTTGATTTCAATTTACCCAATCGGCTGGACGCTACTTATATCGGCGACGATAACGCCCGCCATCAACCGGTGATGCTGCATCGGGCCATACTGGGCTCGTTCGAACGTTTCATCGGCGTGATGATCGAACATTTTGCTGGCCATCTTCCATTCTGGCTATCTCCAGTGCAGATCGTTCTGGCGACTATTACCAATGCTGCCAACGGCTACGCTGAGACCGTTGTGGGACAGTTGAGGGCCGCAGGCCTTCGGGTGCAAATGGACCTGCGAAATGAAAAAATTGGCTACAAGGTGCGAGAACATTCCCTCGCCAAGGTGCCCGTAATTGCCGCTGTCGGTCAGCAGGAGGCAGAGGCGGGCACGCTCGCCCTACGCCGCCTTGGCGACAAACGCCAAAGTGTAGTGGCCCTTGCCGACGCCATTATGTCCTTGTCAGAGGAAGGCGCGATGCCCGGTGCTCGAAATGGTTCGGATTAACAGCTTGATCGCCAGGCACCAGGGGTGCTTTATTAAACGTCCGAATACTGTTCCTGGTCATAATATCACGCTGCAAAATGCAAGCGCGATTTGAAATGGCGGGAAATCAGGCTGTATTGCTGAACATTGGATAGGAGATTACGACAATCGCTCGCCGATTTTATCCTAATACCCCACCGGCCCAGTCGGGACCGCGGGTCAATGAACGAATTGAAACAGAATCTGTTCGCCTAGTCGACGAAACAGGAACCAACGTAGGCATTGTCGGTTTGGATGACGCATTGGACCGAGCCGAGGAGGTTGGCCTCGACCTAGTAGAAATTGCGCCAGAGGCCAAGCCACCGGTTTGTAAAATTCTTGACTACGGCAAGTTTAAGTATGAGGCGCAAAAAAAGGCAAATGAAGCCCGTAAAAAGCAAAAGGTTATCGACGTCAAGGAAATCAAGATGCGTCCGAATATTGATCATCATGATTACGATGTGAAGATGCGAGCCATGAATAAATTCCTAGGCGAGGGCGACAAGGTTAAAGTGACCCTGCGTTTCCGGGGACGTGAGATGGCACACCAGGAATTGGGGCTAAAAGTGCTAGAGCGGGTGCGCGATGACTTGGGAAATGTTTCCAAAGTGGAGCAGTTTCCCAAAATGGAAGGCCGCCAGATGACCATGGTGGTAGTACCCAAATAGCGGCCAACGCCAAATTTTAGCTCTCTGATGTTGACAGTCGAAAATTTGTGTCGGCCTGGATTAGGGCCACTATCATTTCACATTGACGGAGGTGAGAGTTTAGCGCTGACCGGGCCGTCGGGTGCGGGCAAGACCCTGTTGCTGCGCTCACCGTCGCCTTAGCGGCTTTGCGCCAGGCGTGACATGGCCGGACTGGCGGCAAACATTCGGCTAGTTTCGCCGCGGACCTTCTTAAACCGCGCTAATTCCATGCCCTTCAATTTTTTGCCTGAGGGCAATTTCAAGCGCAAGGGGTTTATGCGCCTATTGTCAACCAGAACTTCGTAATGTAGGTGCGGTCCGGTGGACCGGCCCGAGCTGCCAACGAAAGCCACGATCTGGCCTTGGTGGACCCGTTTGCCCTTGCGTACGCCACGTTGGAATTTAGCAAGATGGCCATAGGCCGTCTTGTACCGTCCGTTGTGACGGATACGCAGGTAACGGCCGTATTTGCCGTTCCAGCCTGCCACCTCGACCGTTCCGTTGCCTGCAGCCATCACCGGGGTGCCGTGCGGAGCGCCAAAGTCAACACCGCGATGCATTTTCTCGTAACCCAGAATTGGATGTTTGCGGCGGCCGAAGCGCGAGGTTAGTCGTGCGCCGTCGATGGGCGTCTTCATCAGGGCCTTGCGGACGCTGTGTCCGTTGTTATTAAAATAGTCCGGTTCTCCATCCTGCATGATGAAGCGGTAGAGAGGTAGATCGGTCTTGCGCACGTGAAGTTTGGCGTATTGGATATCACCATACTTGGCAAAATCGCCATGCTCATCATAGAGTGTTTCAAATAGCACTTCAAAGCGATCGCCCCTTTGAATGTCGCGCTGGAAGTCCACGTCAAAGGAATAGATACGGATCAAATCCAAGATGACGGGAGTGGGTACGCCGGCCCGTTCAGCCGCCATATACAGGCTATCGTCGATAGCGCCTTCGGCTCGATGCAACCGGACTGCCAAGTGTTTGTCGATGGTTTCGGATTCGAAACCGCCGTTGTTATTCAGGCTGACCTGGATTACTTGCTCGACGCTGGGAGCAAATGCGAGTTGAATGAGGGCGAAGCGTCCCTCTATCTTTTGCTTTTTTGGATCGAACAACAGTGTCAGCGACTGACCTGGTCGCATGCGACGGGGATCATACGACTTTGATAATGCGGTTATGGCAGCGTGGGCTGTCGGACGGTCACTGCCGTTCTGCATCATGACCGACATCAGGGTGTCGCCCTGGGCAATTTTCACGTTCCGCACAATTATAGTAGGCGGGGCAGTTTCAACAAATATCTTGGTCAAGGGCAGCGCTAAAAAATTTGTCGGCGGTTCGGCCGCGGGTCGCAAAAGGCTGGGCTGCTGTGGCAAATTTTGGGCCAATTCAGATGGTTCGGGTTGGTTCGCGACGATGGCAATGGCGACTGCCGAGCCTGATAATATGGCCAATATTATTACGGCCAGGTTCCGCCACCTTGACGATGATCTACTCAACAGAGCCACCAGATATCGCAAGTCACCTAAACAACGAAATTGACGTGCTGTACGCAAAAACAACCCTCCAGTTGATCCATCAAAATTAGCGAGCCGTCATTGGCGGTGAATGTCTCGCTTGACTATGGCCAGTTATCCTCTCCGACGCTGCGGGCTATATTAAGTTATGCGCCGTTTTCAGTCGAAACAATTTATCGAATTTACTATAAGATTCAAAGATTTCAGAGAATTTCTCTAGGTGACTGCACGATCCCCAAACGGCCAACTAATTAGCTCAGATATAGATTGTAGAAATTTTATAAATATTGCGAAAAAAGAACGTTGACTTGCCCTCTACCCCTCTCTATAAACCGGCTTCGTACCGGGCCGAACAGCCTTGCCGTTGTTCGGCCCGGTGCGATTCTGCTCTTTGTTATTGTTGATTTTCGAAAGAGAAGCGTGGGCGGCGGTGTTTATGGACCGGTGCCTATGTTTTAGGCTTTGTTTTGGCTAGCTGAATTTGGTTTTCCGGGTTCGCCTAGGCGGGGACGTTTGGGTATAGCGTGTCAAAACAGTTGATCATTGATCTTGCGGGCTGCCTTGTAATTGAGCTGGAGTTTGCCTCTGGTTTGGCGACAATGCTCCAAGCCTGCGACAGCGGTTAAGCTGCCGTGTTACCTATTCCTGGGTGGGATTAATGATGCCGAGTTCCTGTGTTTTTGGCTCTGTTCTTTCGCAAGGACGGAACCTAAAAACAACCTGAGAGTTTGATCCTGGCTCAGGACGAACGTTGGCGGCAGGCTTAACACATGCAAGTCGAACGAGAAGGTGGACTTCGGTCCACTGGACAGTGGCGGACGGGTGAGTAACGCGTGGGTACTTGCCTTTCGGTACGGGAC
>CAZDQC010000006.1:55604-57927 GCA_964507245.1 uncultured Rhodospirillaceae bacterium | reverse complement strand
CATGGTACTACCTTGGCGGACAGAACGGTGTTTCGGTAACTAAGGCACTGACAATCGGAGACATGCCTTTGTACGAGGGGGTGGGTTTTTACTATCTCGCCTTCGGGTTTTTGGTTGTGGTTTATGTTGGCTGTCGCTTTCTGGTGCGTTCCCAATTTGGACTGGTATTGGCGGGAATTCGCGAACGAGAGGAGCGAATTACCTTTCTCGGCTATAAGGTGCAATTGACCAGGGCAATCATTTTTACTCTGAGCGGCGCTATAGCTGGTTTGGGGGGTGGCCTATATGCCTTCCACGAAGGTTTCGTATGGCCAGCCTTAATGGGACCCATTTATTCGACACAGGCCATGCTTTACGTGATGCTCGGCGGCGTTTCGACTTTGATCGGTCCGGTCATTGGTGTCACGGCGATCGAGTTCGCGACGATAATATTGATCGATTATCTTCGAGATTTTTGGATAATTATTTTGGGGTTCCTGTTGTTGCTCGTGATCATGTTCCGGCCGACGGGTCTGCTCGGTATGCTCGTCTCGGAACGTGAACGAATAGGTAGTTTTCGATGGCGTGGTGCTAATAGTAAGTCAGATTCGCGGGGCGACTGATGGCATTGCTCGAAGTTAAAGGCGCGCGCAAATCCTATGGTAAGCTAAATGCCTTGGACTCGGTGGATTTGGTCGTGGAGAGCCAGCAATTTCATGGCTTAATTGGACCAAACGGCTCTGGAAAGACTACACTCCTAAAATGTATAGCCGGTGCCGAGTATCCTGAAGAGGGTACACTCACCTTCCTGGATGAAGACATTTCGACAACGCCGCCAGCGGTTAGGGCGCGTCGCGGCATGAGCCTGAAATTTCAGATTACCAGCGTGTTCAATCAGTTGAGCGTCTATGACAACATTCTTCTGAGTCTCCAGGCCACGCAACCTTTATTACGTTTGGCGGGCTCTCAATCCCGTGAGAGCCTGGATTCAAAAGTAATGGAGACCCTGGCCGAGTTCCGTATAGAAGCACGAGCCAGCGATCTGGCTGGTGAATTATCGCATGGAGAACAGCAGTGGCTGGAGATTGCCATGGCCTTAGCGCCAGGGCCAAGGCTGCTTTTGCTTGATGAGCCGACGGCTGGTATGAGCCCAGAGGAAAGGCGCCTCACCGGGGATTTGCTGCGACCGATTAAGGAGCGTTGCTCGATGCTAATCGTTGAGCATGACTTAGACTTTATCAAGGACCTGTCGGACGTCATCACCGTGCTTGATCAGGGTCAAGTGTTGGATAATGGCACTCCCGAACAAATCGAGACAAGCAAACGCGTCAAGGAGGTTTATGTCACCCGTGTCTGAAGATCCGATACTCAAGGTCGAAGGGCTGTGCACTTATTATGGAACCAGCCAGGCTTTGTTTGATGCATCACTGGTTGCCCCGCGTACTGGCGGGGTCGCGATACTAGGTTTAAATGGTGCCGGTAAGACAACCTTGATGAAAAGTATTGTCGGAGAATTAGATCCTGAACGGGGCCGAGTGGTGATGGATGGGTCGGATGTTACTAAAATCCCTACGCATCAGCGAATTCGCCAAGGGCTCGGTTATGTACCCCAGGAACAGGCGGTATTCGGCAGTTTATCTGTCCGCGAAAATCTAATCGTAGGCGGCCTGAGTAATCCTGATAAATCGGGTCTTGACCGGGTCGTGGAAATTTTTCCTAAAATTGGCGAACGCATGTCCCAAATTGCCGGAACACTGAGCGGTGGTGAACGCAAGATGCTTGGGATAAGCCGGGCATTGCTTTCAAATCCAAAATTGCTGCTACTCGATGAGCCAACTGAGGGCGTTTGGATTGGTGTTGTCGAGGAAATCGCTGAGCGGTTGGAAGAGATGACGTCCCAGATTAGTGTGGTTATCGTAGAGCAGCATGTTGAACTGGCGCTCAGGATCTCCAGTCACGCATATGTGATGGACCGTGGCCAAGTCGTCATGTACGGCGCCTCTGGTGAGCTCCCTGACGATCCAGATTTTATGCGCTACCTGACACCATAGGGTAATTCGGCATCAAACTATTCGGGACTATTGATCGTGCTTTGTAAAAAAAGCTAACTCATTCTAGATTGATACTAGGCTGTGTCGCGGCGGTAGGTTCAGGCAATAATTTCTCAAAATTGCAACAACTTATATTGTTAAATTTGTTTTAAGAAATCTGCGTTTTGACATTCAATCGCCAAGACAAGTCTAACTATATCACCTGCAAGCTACTATTGGCCTGTGATCTGTACTAAATTACCTCAGGTCAATTTAACTTATCTTCTCCACGACAAAGCCTGATTTCACGCCAC
>CAZDQC010000006.1:0-55504 GCA_964507245.1 uncultured Rhodospirillaceae bacterium | reverse complement strand
TACCTCAGGTCAATTTAACTTATCTTCTCCACGACAAAGCCTGATTTCACGCCACGCCCTTTTGCCCGCTTAATCACATAGCCCTTACGACCCAGATTGATCGACTTATCTTTTTCTAGTCCCTTTAGAGCAGCCAGCAGCTTATTTACAACTGGATCGGCTCTTTCGGCAGGAACCTGCTTTGCTTGCTGCTTTTGCCATTCCTTGAAGGCTTTGTCGGCTATCTGGTTGCCAAGAGATTTGCGAAGAGCATTCAGCTTTCGTAGCTGGCCTTTGGTTAGGGATTTTTTATTCATGGACTTAATTTTCTCCAGTAAACAAGTTCGAGTTCAAACCTTGCAAATTTAATAATTCATTATAATTGGCTTCGATTAGCATATTATTCTTGTATAACCAAGGCCTTTTCAGATTAAGGGATCAACAACCCAATAAAATTATTTTTTAAAACCAAAATCTGAGCAAGATTTAATTAAACCGCACTCAACAGGCTTTTCTAGCGTGAAAAAGAACAAGAAAAAACTATTTTCCTCCAGTTGAATCAATCCCAGCTTAACTGGCAACTGTTTTTCGCAAAAGGTTCGTATAATGTCGGTGTTTCGTATGGTTCAATGATATCAATAGTGCAGAATTCGGGTTCGGTTTGCTTGAGTAACCTATGTAATTAGGGAGAATACAGACGTTGCAAACCTTGCCTAGGGCTGCTTATTGCCAGCTTCTCCCGTGACAAAATTGCGATAATTGTAGAATTATGCTGGTTTAGCATCTATGACACTATCTTTCGGACAGGCGGCCAATTGACAACAAGCGCAAAATCTAACAAACCCTGTCCCCAAGTCGCATTACGTCCAGCAGAAGAAGTAATGCGCCTTAGCCGCATGGGAGCCTTCTTTCCAACAAGACTGAGTTTCTCGCGCACTATGATCCGCTTTTTAGCAGATCAAAAGGCTAAAATAATACGGCCATTGTGGGAAATTGATAAAGAAGGTTTCGGGCGCGCGATCTATTCTGTTTGTCTTGGCGGACATTATTACAGTCTTGTCGCCTTTTCGATAATACTTGCGCCGGAGCGTCGTACTGATCGAGTTATCGCAGAGGCATGGGATACCAGCTACGTTCTTTATGACGGAATTCCTAACAAGGCTGAGTTAGAACGCCTCGAGAATAATGCACCAATGCAGGAGGCTGGTCGCTTTATGGCAAGCGACCTCATATTGAGCCGAGCCAACAAATCGGTGCGCATTTTTGAACATGTTGTTGATAATTTAGCAAACGGTAAACAACCCGACGAAGATTTGATCTCATCAGTTGGTTACTTAATGCGCACAACGGCAGTCTATGGAAATGGTAAATTTGGAACTGCTGATCGGCAACGTATCGTCGACCGACCAGGATTTCTTGCTCCATTTCAGGCAGAAATGCTAACGGTATGGTTGATACGGGGGTTTACACACGATCTTGTGGAATATATTGCCAAATGTCGGGCCCCCGAGACATTTAAACCACTTGACCGGCGACTAATGCGGCATTTGGGTATAGGCAATGCAACCGGCCTTGGCATGGCCCCTTTTCTTGTCAATCATCCCATCCTAATTAACAACTGGATGATGGCGCGGGAAACTGCGCTTGCCCGATTGAGGGCCATTGAAATTTCAGACACGGAATGTGAAAAAAATATTAGAAAACTCATCATCCGTGCGCGGCGACATCTTGACCAATGGAATGTGGAAGATGTGCGCCAGATGGGTCGCATTAAAACTTTGAGGCGTGAATTTAAAGAGGTTGAAACTTGGACAACTCTCGGAGGTCTAGAAGCGCCCTATCCCTGGGACCGTTTGGTACGGCATTCTGCTTGTTGGTCTCAAGAATGCCAAGAACTCATCGTTGCACTAATTATGGAACCCCATGGTCAGTTAATCGATGATCTTGCTGACGAAATGTCAAGCAACTCTACGCTTCTTCTTGGGCCTGCAAAATCTGTTGCTGAGTTGAGTGAATTGATTGAAAAAAATTATCAGTGGGCTCTAGACATAGATTTTGAGAAGGCGGCAGCAGAACATTATTTTTGGTATGTATCCGAAGAGAAGTTAGAGCCGCGGCTAGGCGTCCGTTTGGAAGAGCCAGGAGCCGATCTGGAACTTCCACTTGATTTGGCAAGACGTGTTCAGTCATTGGCCAGTGATCTAAAACTAACACCAAACGCAAATACGGTTGCAGAATTTCTCATTCAACATCCATGCCATCGCTACATTACGAGGCGCGTACAAGCGACTGAAATTCACCTATATTCTGAAATCCGCGACAACTTGATTGGTGAAGACTGCATGCCGATTGATATGCTTCGTTGCAAACTTTCATTCTTTGGTGCTTCGAAATTTGACCCAAAATCAGATCGATGGACCCGTATCGCATTATTTCAAGGGGCGCCACTAATTGGCGAAATTTCGAGCAATCGCGCCGATGATTGGTGGCTTCCAGTAATTGGAAATGATCTTTGATTTTCTCGCTGAACGAGATCAAGGACATGCTCAAGAAGGCAGCAATAGGAACAGGCTTGCCAGTTGGTTTGGCGGAAGATGCCTCACAGGCTGGCGCATGGCTTATCGGTCAGGACCAGGACGGTGTTGGCGCAGTATTGATGGCAATTAAGGAAGGATTTAATAGACCAGGGGCTAAAATAAGGGAGGGTCATACTCAGATATTTTTAGAGGCGCGTGTTGCCTTTTGCGGACCTTCGAGTGTCGATCTCCTGGCCAGCGATGCATCGGTAGATGAAATACACCTTTGCAATGTAGACTCACCATTCCTCTTAATGGGACAGGCGGGTATTGGGTGCCAAGATTTTGGTATTGAACTAATTCTTAGATTTTCGGGTGGGGCCACGGCATCTATATCGAAACAAGGTTTAAGTCTACGGGGTTCACCTCCCAAGGAAGGGACTGATGTGTTTATGACCTGTCGTCAATCTAATCAAACAACCGGCATTGCAAACACACGGACCAACGATATTGAGATCGGCATGGAAGCCTGGCGGGCTATAGAAGCGTTAGCTGCTAAGACATATGTGACGTCAAGCGAAATATCTCGCGCAAAAGGTGCTGGTGCGGGACTAATTGACAATTGCTAGAGAATTAGCTCCTTTGCTAGAAACGTAATTTAGATTCAGAGAATTAAGAACGCTTGCTCAATCTGTGCTGGAAGGGGCATTTGAAAGTGTGGTGAACGCAGCACCCTTAGCCCGATCAAAAAATGCTGGCCGAATGGGATGGTGTTCATAGCCATGGTTTGTGTATGTGCCGGGAGAAGGGCATGGAAATGACTACGTTCGACTTTTCGTATTTGGGTTTGAACTGGTAGTGACAGATTTTGTTGATCAGGCAGCATCCAATTATGCACTGAGCCAATACTGGTGGTGTATTTCGATAGCCCAATAACCGTTGGCAAAATCTATCAAATTCAAAATACATTTGGCGGTGTGGTTAGAGACTGGAATACAAAAGGAGCAGATTGCTATATTGTACAAATAAGTAGGTCTAATCTTAGTTCTTCCAAGCTTGGAGAAATTTGGGTACAAATTGCATTGAAAGAAAATAAGAAATTCAACGAGGAGGCATAAACTATGAGTAGGGTTTTGATTTCAACGATTTGCAGTTTAGCGTTGATGCTGGGAATTTCTACCCAGGCAAACGCAGGCTGCGGCAATATCACTATTGCCGAAATGAACTGGGCATCAGCAGAATTTATGGCCAATGTTGATAAAATTATCTTGGAAAAGGGCTATGGCTGCAGTGTTGAGATGGTGGCTGGCGCGACAATGCCGACATTCACCTCGATGAATGAAAAAGGACAACCGGACATCGCTGGTGAACTTTGGGCAAATGCCGTTGCCAATCCTCTGAAAAAGGCAGTTGCTGAGGGTCGTCTGCATGCCGTTAATACCGGTCCAATTACTGGGCTTGGAGAAGGCTGGTGGCTTCCTCCTCACACCGTGAAAAAGCACCCTGAACTGAAGACTGCACTTGATGTCTTGAATAATCCTCAGTTGTTCCCGCATCCAGAAGATTCTTCAAAGGGCGCGTTTATAGGTTGCCCTGCAGGTTGGGGATGCCAACTGGCCAATAATAACCTGTTTAGAGCTTTCGAGATGAAAAAGAAGGGCTGGATTCTAGTTGATCCAGGCTCAGCGGCAGGTTTAGACGGTTCTATGGCTAAGGCCGTTGAGCGCGGCGAGAACTGGTTCGGGTATTACTGGTCACCGACCGCTATGATCGGTAAATATAAAATGGTTAAGCTTGATTTCGGAGTGCCCTTCGCCGGCAAGGAAAACTGGGATGGCTGCATCGTTAAGCCAGAACAGGAATGTGCTGATCCGAAACCATCCGCCTGGACTAAGTCTGTCGTGAACACCGTCGTTACAGATAAATTTATGAAACGTAGTGGGGCCGGCGCAGAATTTCTAAAGAATCGTGTTTACCCCGGTGATGTCATGAACGGCATGCTAGTTTACATGGGTGACAACCAAGCTGGTGGCGCAGACGCGGCTGTGGAATTTTTGAAGAAGCACGAAGCCGTGTGGACTAAATGGGTTCCGGCAGACGTCGCTGCAAAAGTTAAGGCTGGTTTATAAAAATTAGCATAAGTTTCGGGCCTGCTAGCCGAATTGGTTCAGCAGGCCCGACTGTGCTCGTTTGTGACGAGACTTAATTAATGGACTGGCTCGACGAATTTCCGACAATGGAGCGCCAGGAATTGCGCGACATGAAAAAGGCCATTGATCTTGGCTTTCGTGATTTTTCACGCGCTTATGGTGAAGGGCTCGAAAATTTTTTTGAGCCTCTATTGTTTTTTCTTGTTTGGTTAGAAAGACTCTTAATCAATACCCCTTGGCCCATCGTCATTCTGGTAATTGTTGGTCTAACATGGATTGGCGCCCGCAGCTGGCTCATTGTCGTTGGCACCGCATTATGCTTTATTGTTATTGGCTATTTGGGCATGTGGGAAGACACGATGGCAACCCTGGCCATCATTTCAGTAGCGACATTGCTTTGTATCAGCTTCGGAATTCCTCTCGGTATTTGGATGGCGCGTTCGGATCGCGTGCAAATGGTTATTACGCCAGTTCTTGACGTTATGCAGACAATTCCAAGTTTCGTATATCTAATTCCGGTGGTAATGCTTCTGGGTATAGGGAAGGTGCCTGGGTTGATAGCGGTATGCATTTATGCGATGCCACCCATCGTGCGCCTGACTAATCTTGGCATACGTTTAGTTGACAAAGAAATCCTAGAGGCAGCTGATGCGTTCGGTGCAAGTTACTGGCAGCGCCTGTTTGGCGTGCAAATGCCGCTCGCTTTACCAAATATTTTTGCCGGTGTTAACCAAACCATCATGATGGCCCTGGCCATGGTGGTCATTGCGTCAATGATTGGGGTGAAGGGTCTTGGTTTGCCAGTTCTGCGCGCAATCAGTAACCAATATCTAGCACTTGGATTATTGAATGGGCTTGCGATTGTGGCGCTTGCCGTCATCTTCGACCGCGTATCCCAGAGATATGGCCAGCGATTGCAACAGCATCGTCAGGGAATCCTTCATGACTGATGTAAAAGTCACGATTTCTAACCTATTTAAGATTTTTGGGCCTAATCCGAATGGCGTGATGGGATTGGTTCAAGATGGAATTTCTAAGCATGATTTGTTGGATCAACATGGACACGTACTAGGCCTGAGAGATATCAATATTGATGTGCCGGCGCATCGTATACAGGTGATTATGGGGCTTTCTGGATCAGGTAAGTCTACACTAATTCGGCACATTAATCGCTTGATTGAACCAACCTCAGGGGAAGTAGTAATTGATGGTGAAGATGTCTTGGCAATGTCGCAGTTGCGGTTGCGTGAATTTCGGCGACACACGACATCTATGGTTTTCCAGAATTTCGGCTTACTACCACACCGTACGGTAACTCAAAATGTTGCCTATGGTTTGACTATTCAGGGTGTCAAAGGGACTGCTGCATACGAGCGAAGCCAGCACTGGATTGAACGAGTGGGCCTTGCTGGGTTTGAAAGTCATTATCCGGCTCAACTGTCTGGAGGTATGCGGCAACGGGTAGGTTTAGCCCGTGCGATGGCGACAGATGCAGAAATTCTTCTCATGGATGAAGCTTTTTCAGCACTGGATCCGCTTATCCGAACAGATATGCAAGATGTCTTGCTGGGTTTACAGGAAGAATTACACAAAACCATTATTTTCATAACCCATGATCTGGATGAAGCTTTGAGGATTGGTGATCAGATCGCAATCCTACGGGATGGCGTCGTAATCCAACTAGGTGATCCGCAAGAAATAATTATGAATCCGGCGGATGATTATATTGCCGATTTTATTAAGGATATTAACCGAAGTAGGGTCATTGAGGTGCGGTCGATTATGGAAAAAACGGTCAACGCATCGGGCCCTAAACTTACATTAACCATGCCAATAGAAGATGCATTGCAGATCTTAATTAGTGCCAAAGAAAGTACAGGTGTTGTTATTGACGATAATGACGCGATCGTCGGTAAGGTTGACTTAGGTCGGGCAGTGTCTGCAATTGCCCGGCCAGGCAAAGAACTGCAAGAAGGTTCACGTTACAAATAATTGGCGCAGGGCCATAGCCGTTGCATTTGGACCAAGCCAAATCAAGAATCTTCACAATCACAATCAGATAAACTGTTAAGTGATCTCAAATATCTTGTTACCAGAAAATAGAGACTACCGTCGGCGTCGCTAGCTTTGGCCAGAACTCAAATGCAAGCATCGTTCAAGTCTTGAAGCTATTGGCTCTGTTATAACCAGCCGAATTATGCTTTGGGTCTGACAACATAATAAGGATCAATCGAGATGACCGTTCGCCTTTACGCCATGACCTGTGGCTGGTTGACTATGCCGATGGAGATGTTCCTGGATGGCGAAGAGGGCGAAATTCGACTGCCGGTACCGTGCTATCTAATTGACCACCCCAAAGGCCAGGCGCTATTCGATAGTGGATTGCATGCGGACTTGCAGGACCCGGTAGATAGGCGGGCACAGATTATCACCAAGCATTTTAGGCCCGAGTTCAGGGCTGGAGAAGAACTTGGAGCTCGGTTGGAATGCTGTGGCGTAGACGTTGCTAAAGTGCGTTATTTGATAAATTCTCATCTGCACTTCGATCACGCTGGTGGCAACTACCAGGTGACAAATGCCCAACTGATAGTGCAGGCGCGGGAATGGCAGGCGGGCCATGATCCGGACCTAATGAAAACAAACGGATTTTCGCTAGCCGACTACGACCATGGCCATGATATGAAACTGATTGACGGCGAACATGACCTTTTCGGCGACGGCAGCGTTATCTGCATTCCCACTTACGGCCACACGCCAGGGCATCAATCCCTGAAGGTGCGGCTGAGTACCGGCGATGTACTGTTGGCTGGCGATGCCTGTTATTTGCGTCAGACGCTAGAACATTTACACCTGCCTAAGGTAGTTCACGACCGCGAAGAAATGCTAGAAAGCTTGAAACGCATTCGAATTCTGCAACAGGCGGGTGTGCGGATTTATTTTGGACACGATCCGGAATTTTGGGGTTTAGTACCGCAGGCCCCGGCGGAGATTACCTAGTTGCTTGATGCCGGCGAGTTTGGGAAACATCGGGATAATTGCACAAGTAATTTTTCGTTTTCGCTCCTTGCAGCCAGCTCTGGTTAGCGACCAAATATCCAATACACGAAAAGAATTTTCAATAACGGCTATAAACCTATCGCCTTTTCAAAATAATGGCATTAGGATAGTATCTGTTAGCTTGCTAGCTCTAGTTTTAATATACAATATTTGTTAAAAACCTAGTGTGAATATTGGGGATATCTATTATGGTTGAAGAATTCAATGGTGTAATATTTTTGGCGATTTACGTAATTATTTTGGTAGGAATTGCTTTTTATTGTTTTCAAACAATATTTATGACAAGAAATTTTCTTCAAAAATATGGTATCGACCAGTCTGGTGCTTTCATGACACGCTTTTCAGGAACGTTCATGTTGCCATTTGTTATTGTCATGATTTACATGTTGTTCGACGGAATTTCGGGACATTGGATGATCTTTGCTTATGGGTTTCTGCAATCGATAACCGCGTTAATTATTGGGTATTGGACCGTCGAAATGTCGGACTTCAGAACAACAAATGGTGAGAAAATGTCTAAAGAGGGTTACCTCGCACCCCTTTGCTTTGCAATTGTATGGACCGTTCTCATTTATGGGGTTGCAGATAGGATATATGCATAGGCGAGATGGTTACGAAGAATGGGAGACTTCACATTTCTTTTGCATTCGCGGGTTGTCAGGATCTCTGAAATTGGTTTGGTAACTAGGACTACGACGTCAACTGCCGGGCCTTTAACTAACCTTAGATGTTGTTATGCCTCAAATTTCGACAGCTGATACCATACTCGATGTGCCGGAAAACCGGTTTCCCATTGATCTTTCACACTCGATTAACAGTGTTCGAGATCTTTTCCATGCGGCTGCCAAGAACCAGTGGGACCCTCGCAAGGACATTCCGTGGGATAAATTTGAAAAATCAAAATATACAGAAGAGCAACTATGGGCCGCGCGTAATGCTTGGAGCCGCCGGGCATGGCTGGAATATGGCGCTATTTCAGAAAGCCCAGCAATTCAAATTCGATTTGCCCGGGAAAGTCGGGAAACGGACCTAGGTCTGTTTTTCACTATTCGCTCGCAGGAGGAAGCTCGCCATGCTGAGGTTTGCTACCTGATGGCAGAGACCTGTGGCGGTTATATTGAAGCACCGCCGTTGCGCGAATATGAAGGCAATGTGGTGACGCATGGGGTGCGCGCAATGGCGCTGGACCCGGAGTGTTTGCTAGAAGCTCTGATTGCCGCTCTCGTCTGTGCCGCCGAGGAAGTCGCTTTCGATGTTTTCAAGCATTTGAGTGATGTTACCATTGATCCCATCGCTCGGGCATGTAGCCGTGGCATCACGCGCGATGAGGTGCGCCATTGTGCTTTTGGATGGCACTACATGGCGAAGCGTGTACCGCATTTAGACCCAGCGGAACTAAAGCAGGTCGAGGATGCCGTCACGGTGATGATCCAAAACGTAGAAATGAACGGCTACCATAGTTCCTGGCTGGCTCAGGACGATTCAGAGGCAACCCGTGCAGACGTCGAATGCGATCGCATCACATACGAGGCTGGACTGGGGTCGACGGTAGAGAAAGTAGAGAAACCAATTTTCATCGCATCGGTGCAGCGCATCCGTAAGCAGATGAGGGCCTGGGGCTGTGAACTGCCGCCCTTCCATCATCCACGCACGGGGACCATTTGAACGGTTGTTCATAACAATGCCGCAACCGCACTCAAAAATGCTGGTAGAACGGCGCTTTCCTGTTCGATTAGGTCAACAGGTGGGGTCTCTGGAAGACGCCTATCGCAGAGAGAAGAGTGCAAATTGGAACCCAGTTTCGGACATCCCCTGGGACCGGCTTAGAGTCGACAGCCTTACGCAACGGGATAAGGATGCCGCCCGCCTGATGTGGAGCCGTCGCCTTTGGGCTGCCTACGGCTATCTGTCGGAAACGCCAGCAACGCTGATCCGGCTTTGCCTGGAGTTGGATCGACCAATTTCACCAAAATTTTTCCTTACCGTGCGTAATACACAAGAGGCGTGCCATATAGCTGTGATGCAGAGGATGGCCGAGGCATATGGCGGTTATATTTCGAAACCCGCTTCGGCTGCTTATGCCGCAACTTTGAATTTGGACCTATCTCAGCGGATTCTGCACGCGGATACGTCGATCGATGCTTACGTCCTGGCCCATTGTGCTATCAAGATCGGTGTCGAAGCGATGTTTTACGAGCTGCATCAAAACTCAGTTAAGAATGAAGCTATCGCCACTACCTTGGGTCTTATCGCCAAAGACAAGCGGCGGCATGCAGCGTTTGGTTGGGATTTCGTGACTGACCGCGTCAATTCCTGGGATGATGTCGACCGAGAGGCAGCGAAAGACGAGATCGTACGAGCTGTTGATGCAGTCATTCTTAGCGGTTATCTGACGCCGTTCTTAGCACCGTCCGGCGTCGCCGACGAAGAAAGGATTGCCGAAGAGCACGCGGCATTTGCTGGCTTGGGCTGCGCTGACGGAGTGCAGCAAACACAAGCTCTAGCCAGCTTTTTGACCGCGACACAAAAAAAACTGCAAGACCTATCAATTGATATACCCAATTACAGCATCGTATGAGCGTGCCAAGTGAGCGACGCTGAGCTGGAGGAGTTATATTCCCTCAGAGGTCGTTCAGGGACACGCGAAGAAGTTTATACTGAACTACACAGGCGTAGCGAGGCATTGCGATCACGGCCTGATCTTCTTCATGACCTTACATATGGAGCAACGTCGCGAGAGCGTATTGACGTTTTCACCCAGGAAGGCGGAGCACCGGTGTTTATATTCATCCATGGTGGCTACTGGCGAGCCCTAGAAAAAGATACATTTCTTGCAGTCTGCGAACCCTTTGCCGACCGAGGTTTTGTCGCTGCCAATGTTGACTATGGGTTGCGTCCCGAATTCACTGTACCGGAAATCGTCGCACAGGTGCTGCGGGCCATAATCTTCATTGCTGACAATGCCGCCAGCTATGGTGGGCGTGCAGACCGGATAGTCCTTTGTGGACATTCTGCGGGCGGGCACATGGCTGCTTGGGCTGCATCGGAAGTTTGGCGAGCACACGGTGTGGAGGAAATTGAAATTAAAGCAGTTATACCGGTCAGCGGGATATTTGACCTTGGACCACTGCGGCAAACTAGTATCAACGACGATTTGGCGATGGATGCGAACACCGCGCACAGATTAAGTCCATTCTACCACTTGAGCCGCCCACTTCCACCGATGCTTTGCGTGGTAGGAGGACGGGAGACCAAGGGTTTTCTTGACCAGACACAGCAATTCAACATAGCTCTTCGAGCAGCCGGGCACATGTCCCAGGTGCTAATTGCTGCGGGCCTCGACCACTTTAGCATTTGCCAGGCATTGGCTAATTCAGATAGTGCCGTATTTGTGCGCGTTATGGATTTCTTGGAGGCGCAAATCTGAACGATAGTCCCAAATTTGTTAGATGGTCTAATTAAGTGATCTCACAAAATAGAATAAACTCCAGTACCTGTTGGAGTGCCTCTCATGCCTTTGTATACATAAACGATAGGGACGCGTTCCCGATTACGGAACTCAGGATTTCTATTTGCTTTCTGCGGATGCCAAGAAGGTGAAGTCCAAATTTTGTCTGATGAAGTTTAAGAAATGTAATCAGTAGGCACTGGTATTTGCACTGTTAGTGGTCGCTTGGCGCTCACCTCGGGTATAGTATTTGAATGCGATCTCTACCGCCCGCACTTCTATTTGCCGCGTTGAATGCGTTGATGGGGTGTGCCACGAGCCCAGAAGATATATCCTGGAAATCTTCAGCCTATCTGTGCCAGCAATATTATTCGCTGCTTACTCGAGATTATAAGAATCCGAAAATTTTGGATGAATTATTGAACAGGGGAATAGGTGCTTGTACAGATTCCGCGCTTAGCGCCGCACGAAAAAAAAACGAAATCATACACATGCCTGATAAGAGGCGGCTACCAAACTGGCATCGATCTTCAAATAGTACGCCAAAACCAGTACGGTAGCGGCAGGCCGTATCACAAAGTCAGCCGGGACTAGCCTAAGGCAAAATATTTCAAATATGGTTAGTTATTTAGCAATCAAGTGTGTTGTCGCGCTCCCACTGTGTAAGGTGGCGGGAATACTGATCCCAATTGTCCGTCTTTAACTTTATGTAGGCATCACAAAATTCTTCGCCCAGGGCCGCTCGCAGTACGCGATCCTTAGTGAATTCGCGAATGGCATCGATCAAATAAAGCGGTAGCTTTTTTGCACCCCTAATTTTGTGGCCTTCAGCATACATGTCGATGTCAAGCCGTTTTCCCGGATTTGTTTTATTGTCGATACCATCTAATCCGGCTGAAAGATAACCCGCCATTAACAAATATGGGTTTGCTGCGCCGTCAGCTAAACGGAATTCGAACCTACCTTCATCTGGTACCCGCACCATATGGGTGCGGTTATTGCCACCAAATGTAATGGTGTTCGGTGCCCAAGTAGAACCGGAGGCGGTTGTTGGAGCATTGATGCGTTTATAGGAATTAACAGTTGGATTTGTTATGGCCGCGAGCCCTTTGGCGTGGGCAAGTACCCCCCCAAGAAAGTGATAACCCAATTCAGAGATACCTAGTTCATTTTTAGGGTCGTGAGTTAGGCAGGTTTTTTCATCTAGGCTCCACAATGACGCATGTACGTGGCAGCCGTTCCCGGTAAGATGACTGAAGGGTTTAGGCATGAAGGTTGCTCGTAGGCCATGTTTTTCCGAGATTGATTTTACGAGAAAGCGAAAAAAGCAAAGTTGGTCGGCGGTATTAAGGCAGTTATTGTAATGCCAATTAATTTCGAACTGGCCGTTGGCATCTTCGTGATCATTTTGGTATGGACCCCATCCCATTTGTTCCAACGACGAACAAATTTCAGAGATGACATCGTATCGACGCATCAGCGCAGATTGGTCGTAACATGGCTTTTCTTGAATATCACGTTCATCGGAAATGGCGGAACCATCTTCATTGATGAGATGGAACTCCGGCTCGACACCGGTTTTCAATAACAATCCTTTTCCCGCCGCCTTCTCCATTACAGTTTGCAGGACATTGCGTGGAGCTTGGGAGACTTTCTCATTGTTCATGTAAAGATCACCTGGAACCCAGGCTATTTCCGGTTTCCACGGCAACTGGATGACTGCATCCCCATCCGGTACGGCAAACATATCGGGATGTGCCGGCGTCATGTCCAACCAGGCAGCAAAACCAGCAAATCCAGCGCCAGATTTCTGCATATCACTAATAGCGGCTGCGGGCACCAGTTTCGACCGCTGCAAACCAAATAGGTCAGTGAAATTCATGAGGAAAAATCTAATACCATTATCCTCAGCATATTTAGCCAGATCGGTTGCCATTTTCTCTCTTTCTATTTTAGGTGGTTTAATTCATTGCCGATTTTGAGGTTAGACAACAAATGGTTGACTCAGGACTACTATTTTTGAAGACTTTAGCCAGGCGCCCGAAATTCGGTGGCTCCCCCTTGCCAGCCAACAACCAGGTCTATGGTGATCTAAAAATCCTGCCTGTTCGCCAGCACAAAAATAGCTATACGCATCAACTGTGCCGTTCAGCATTAACTCAACACCAATAATCGTAACTCACATACAACCCGCGAGGACATACTTCTGCGAGCAGTCTCTTTTTGATTATAGCTTACGACAAATATTTTTACTTCGCGACGCTAACTCGTGGCCTGGGTGTAAGCGTTCTGCTGGCGTCAATCAGGCCAGTCAATCACCTAAATTCTAACTGGGTCGGTCAAATAGGGGGTATCTAGGAATTTGAATTCAAGGTTTATGACAACACATCTTTGTTTACCTTCGGGACATTCCCAGATAGTCATGATTGACAAGCTATATATTGGGGTGAAATAGGCACATGGGTATTAAGGATCTTGCTGAACAGGCGCAGACCGAAATCATGTCTTTGACAGTGGATGAGGCATTACCACGGTATGGTGACGGCGAATTGGTATTTGTCGACGTGCGAGATATTCGCGAAGTCGAGAAAAGTGGTACTATCAAGGGCGCTCGGCACGCGCCACGCGGCATGATCGAATTCTGGTTCGACCCCGAAAGTCCGTACCATCGAGATGTCTACAGTGATGCTGACAAGACGTATGTTTTGTTCTGTAACGCAGAATGGCGCTCGGCCCTCTGCGCCAAATCACTTCAGGATATGGGTATCAAAAATGTGGCACAATTATTTGGCGGACTTCCGGCATGGCGGGATGCCGGCGGGCCGACAGAGGAGAAGAAACGGAAATAAATTAGGATTCACGAATTACGACTATTGTAATGGATCTAGATAACTAGGTGATTTGTCCAGCCTGACAATGTGTTGCGGAGTTTCATTGATGACGACTGAACCACTTTGGAGACTTCGTTGACGAGCTACGAAAACGCCAAGCGCCAATTACAAAATGGCGGCATTCTCATTCTTGACGGAGGGACAGGTACAGAGCTCGAACGGCGTGGCGTGCCTATGGACACTGAAGCCTGGTGTGGTGCGGCATCGCTTGAATACAAGAGCATTCTTGAGTCAATTCATAGAGATTACATCGCCGCGGGTGCTGATATCATTACGACAAATACTTTTTCCTCGTCACGCTTACTGCTTGAACCGGCGGGGTTGGCCAAACATTTCATAGATATCAATAACGCGGCGGTAGATGCAGCACATCGAGGCCGGGACGCAAGTGGACGAGATGATGTCTTGATCGCAGGATCTTTATCCCATCGGGGAGCCGTTGCAAAAGGTACAGCAATTCCAGATTTGACGAGATTACATTCTCAAGGCGAAATGGATGATGCCTTTGGTGAATTAGCTATGCTTCTGCGAGGGCAGGGGTGTGATCTGATCCTTTTGGAGATGATGTATTATCCTGAAAGGATGGGAGCTGCATTTACGGCAGCAAAAGAGACTGGTCTTCCTATATGGGCCGGCTTTTCAGCCCGGCGGCACGACGATGGACGGGTCCTCAGTTTTGCCCAGGATAGAGATATTCCTTTCTCGGACATAATCCAGGCGCTTCAGGATTTTAAAGTATCGGCTGCTGGCGTAATGCATACGCAAGCGAACGTCATTGGAGATGCACTCAATATTTTGGGTCAGGCCTATGAAGGGCCGCTGCTGGCCTACCCCGATTCTGGTTATTTCAAATCACCGCACTGGCAGTTTGAAGATATTATTCCGCCCGATGAGCTGAAACAGTTTGCGTCTGAATGGATTGAAAACGGTTTGCAAATTGTTGGTGGGTGCTGCGGTCTCACAACAGACCATATAGCTGCTTTGAGCCCGCTAAAGAATCAGACGTCAGTCTAATTCTGAATTTGGACGGCGAACATTGAGCTGGTGCAATTCAGGACCGGGAAGTTCCCGTACGTTCCGGAGTAACGCTATGGATCCTTGCTGGCCCGAAAAATCTGGACCCTTGCTGTGCAGATAGAATTTTAGATATGACATTAAGATGGCGATTTTAATCACCAATATACAAATAATTCCTTTTGCAATTCTGAGAGTGGTGATTGTGGCTGGGTCATAACAAGCCTAGTATCAATCGCTATGATATCTCTGCTTGGAAGCCGCTATGGATGTTTGTCCCCGTTCAAGTGAAATTTCCGGCACATTGGCCGTTGCTATGGAGAAGGTACTTGAACCCATAGAAACGGCACGCGGCTTACCCAATGCCTGTTATACCGACGCCGCAACGATGGAAATTGAACAGCAACGGGTCTTCAAAGACGGATGGGCATGTGTGGGATTTGCATTGGATGTGCCAAATAGAGGCGATTTATTTCCGATTGAATTCTCTGGATCGCAGCTGCTTCTGATCCGTAATACAGATGATGTAGTTCAAGTATTTCATAATGTGTGTCGGCATCGAGGCAGAATATTAGTCGAGGCGTCGATCAACTCCGGCAAAGTCATTATCTGCCCTTATCACAGTTGGACCTATGACTTAGAAGGTCAATTGATCGGCACACCGCATATAGGTGGCGCAGGTAAACACACTTGTCCCGGTTTCAACAAAAATGACATCGGACTATGCAAGGTGCGCAGTGCCGAATGGTTTGGCCTGATATTCGTTGATCTGTCCGGTACCGCTCAACCGTTTGCTGATTACATTAAGCCCCTTGCTGAACGCTGGAAGGTTTTTGCAGAAATAGATCTCGTCGATACCGGCGCCGATTGTCGTATCGAAATTGAGCTTGAATGCAACTGGAAGCTGGCGGTCGAGAATTATTGCGAGGCCTACCATCTGCCTTGGGTGCATCCAGAATTGAACCGGTATTCTCCACTGGAGCAGCATTACGGCATCGTTCATCAATCCTATTCTGGGCAGGGCAGCAGATGTTATGAACCTAAGTTTTCTGAGGATGCTCCTGCGATACCGAATGCCGCTAATCTTCCGCCGTTTTGGCATAGTGGTGCTGAATATGTTGCCCTTTTCCCCAACGTTCTTTTAGGCCTTCATCGCGATCATTTTTATGCCGTCCTAATCCAACCGGACGGCCCCTACCGCACTAGAGAAAGGATGCAAATTTACTATTTTGATAGAAGGGTGCGCGATCATGGTTACCATACCCAACGGATCGCAAATAGGGAGCTGTGGCAATCAATTTTTGTCGAGGATAGAACTGCAGTAGAAAGTATGCAGCGGGGCCGTCACTCTATCGGTTTTGATGGTGGTATATTTTCCCCCGTGATGGATCAACCCACGCATGCTTTTCACAGTTGGATTGCACGGGCATTTCTATATGGCCGCAGCAATTCACCTGTGGTCGCCAGTTCATAGCCGAAATTGGTATTTTCCGCACGAAGTACGTTCATTTCAATTGGTTGCCGTATACACCCGCTTAATAGATTAGCAGTGCCCTAGACGCATTCAGCAGCTGGTTAATCTGGCAAGTCATCGACAAGTTGCTAATGCAGGTCCGAAAGGCAAGAATCCTCGCTGAACATAATGCGCTATGACATTGACTATGACGCGCTACACTAACTGTAGAACATACGCAGATATTCAGATTTCACATCTAAATTTGTCTAAAGCGATTATAGTTATCCCTTCAGCTCTCAATAGCTTCGCGGCAAGCCGAGGCGCTCGCCCAGAAAATTCTTTACCATTTCGTTGGAAATAGGACTGAATGGACCGAGGCGGGTATCGCGGAACAGCCGTTCTAAAGGTGACTCCTCGACAAGGCCATAACCGCCGAGAACACGCATGCAACGGTCAGTAGCTCGAATGGCGGACTCAGTAGCTGCTAGTTTTGCCATCGCCGCCTCACTCGAACATTCTCTGCCGTTGGATTGCAGCCAGGCTGCCTTTTGCGTCAGTAGGCGAATTTGCTCAAGTTCCGTCGCCACTTCGGCCAACGGATGTTGGATCGCCTGATAGGTTCCAATTGGACGACCAAAGGCACCACGATCCTTGGCGTATTGGACGGTTAGCTCGAGGGCTGCGGCGGTAATGCCGACATAAATCGCTGCTGCAAGAATTCTTTCTTCGTCAAGTGAAGATAGCAGCGTGTACCAACCGCGCCCACGTTCGCCAACCAAAGCGTCCGCGGGTGCCCGGGCATCATCTAGGAAAACTTCACAGGTACAGCCTGCCCGCATGCCCATTAATTCAAGCCGCCTGACCTCAACCCCCTTTTGTTGTCGCGGTGTCAAGATCAACGACAAGCCATGCGCACGTTTGTCTTGATCACTAGGGTCCGTGCGGCAAAGAACTAGGATGGCATCCGCATCGTCCGCCAAGGTAGTATAGAGTTTCTGTCCCCGCAGCATCCATTCGTTGCCGTCCAGTGAAGCGCGAGTGGTTAGGCCCAGAATATCGGTACCGCCGCTGGGTTCGGTCATGCCGAAGGCCATTATAAATTCGCCTCGAGCCAGCCGCGGTAAATATTCGGCTTTTTGTTCTGGCGAGCCAAATTCACGAAAAACCCGGCCGGTCATTGACAGCAGCAACCAGCCCATTGCAAGCGAAGGAAACTGCCGCGAGAGTTCTTCGCAGATCACCGCCCCGGTGACGATATCGCTTCGGCCATCACATGCGGTCCCACCGTATTCCTCAGGCACCGACAAACCAAGCCAGCCGAGTTCACCAATGGTTTTCCAGATTTCACGTGGGATTCGACGGGCGCGGTCCATTTCCCGAATCTTGTTTTCAGAAAGTTCGCGGGCGAAATATTGTCGGATGCTATCTCGCAAAAATGCATGTTCTTCGGGAGCATCGAAATCCACGCCAGCCTCCACAGTTTAATCAAGTGTGCAATATAGACCACAGCATATTCCAAAGAACAATCATGCTGACCTAGCAAATACTGCGTTTGACACCTGTCAGAGGCAGCCTTAGCTTTTGAGGATGAACTTAGGACTGACATTAACGCAATCGGCCTTGAAATGGCCTGAAAAGACTGCGCTAGTATTCGAAGGTCGTACCTGGACGTACAGAGAGTGGAACCGTGAGGTCAACAGAGCCGCGAATGCCTTTGCCGGGCATGGAATTGGCTGTGGAGATCGGGTTGCATTCTTAACCTGGAACCTACCCGAACAGGTGACTGCTTTTTATGGTCTGCTTAAGATAGGCGGTGTGCCGGTACCGATTAACTACCGACTGGCGCCTAATGAGGTGAAATTTATCGTCAACGACTGTGGTGCCCGTCTCTTTGTATTTGAGGAGGCGCTGCGGGACCTTGTGATGCCCATCCTAGATGAATTGCCGAGCGTGGAGCGCTGCATTTATATCGGCGACAGCCCCCAAAAGGATGAGGTGCCATTCCAGGATTTTATCAAGCCCGCTTCGGACCGTGAACCGCCAATCGGCGCGGGTTTTAATGACGCTGCTTTCATCATGTATACCTCGGGGACCACCGGCCTGCCGAAAGGAGTGGTCCGTACACATTTGGCTGAATTGTTCGGCTCTATGACCATGGCGCAGGAATGCGGCTTCCGACAGGATGATAGTATCCTCAATAACAAGCCGTTATTTCATATCGCTCAACTGCAGTTGCAGTTCCTGCCGTTCGTGCATCTGGGGGCCACAAACGTTTTAACCCGAGGTTTTGATGTTGAAGAGACGCTCTCCCTAGTTGAAAGCGAAAAGCTGACGTGCCTGCACGGGGTGCCGACACAGATGGTTATGATGGTGCAAGCCGATCTATCAAAATACGATCTCTCCAGCTTACGCTGCGGTTTCTATGGTGGTCAGACCCTGGCTGATGACGTCACACGTAAGTGCATGACGCTGTTCCCAGATCTCTTCCTCAACGTCTATGGTTTCACAGAGGGTCTCACCGTCAATGCCTGTGATTATCGCCGGCATCCGGATAAGTTAGGGAGCGTCGGACAGGCGGCTATCAACATGGAGGTGCGGATTGTACGTACTGGCGCCACCGAACCTGACGACGTCGTGGCCCCTGGCGAGATCGGCGAACTGATTGCCCGCGGACCTAGCATTATGAAGGAGTATTTCCGCCAACCGGAGCGTACGGCTGCGGCTTTGCGAAAGGGTTGGTACTTCTCAGGTGATGCCGCCTACAGTGACGAGGCTGGTTTTGTTACTGTCATGGGACGCCAAGACCACACTATTAAGACCGGTGGTGAAAACGTGCATCCATCAGAGGTCGAGAACGTTCTATTCGATCATCAAGCGATCGCCGATGCAGCTGTGGTAGGGTTGCCTAGCAGTAAATGGGGTCAGGCGGTTTGCGCGGCGATCACGCCTAAAGACCCGGAGCTTACGGCTGACGCCTTGGACCAATACTGTCGGGAAAGTCCTGATCTTGCAGATTTCAAACGGCCGAGGCACTATTTCTTCCTTGACGAAATTCCATCGAATTCGACTGGCAAGGTGGAGCGTGGGCGGTTGAAGGAAAAACTCCTGGGCCTTCTTGAACGTCCGCTCGACTGAATTCAGCTGAAGGGAGAGACGTAGATGCGCTTGTCGTACGTATCGCCGTTCAGCCGCGCGGTACATCGCAGCAATGCGGTGCTTTACGCCGAACTGGCTGAGGCGTCTGGATATGAGAGTGTCTGGGTGCCGGAGGCGTTCGGCTCCGATGCCTTCACGCTACTAGGTCTTTTGGCGGGTAAGACGAACCGGATGAAATTGGCAACCGGTATCGTCAATGTTTATTCCCGCTCGCCCGCCCTCTTGGCGCAAAGCTTTGCTACCTTGGACGAAATTTCAGGCGGTCGGGCTATAATCGGACTAGGCACAAGCGGTCCAATTGTGGTGAAGAACTGGCACAGTCAAGCTTTTGACAAGCCGATGACGCGGACCCGCGAGGCCGTAGAAATAATTCGATTAGCGCTGAGCGGAGAGCGTGTCGACTATGAGGGAGCCTGTTTTCGTCTCGAAGGCTTTCGCATGCTAATCCGCCCAATACAGGATCGCATACCGATCTATCTGGCAACCCTGAAATCGCGGGCGGTGCGACAGACAGGTGAGATAGCGGACGGATGGCTGCCAACACATGTCTCTGTCCGGAACATCGAGGCCTCGCGCGCACCCTTGGTCGCGGGCGCGAACGAGGCAGGTCGAGATCCGTTGGAGATTGATATGGCAGCCCTAACTTTGGTTGCTTGTAGTGATGACGGAGAGACGGCGCGGGCGCTGTGCCGCGAACACCTAGCTTACTATATCGGCGGTATGGGCTCATTTTATCACGAGCTCATGCATGGCTACGGCTACGGAGAGGTAGCGGATCGTATCCAAAGTGCGTGGCGAAACGGCAATAGGGCCGGGGCCGCAGATGTTATTCCGCGCGATGTGCTTGATGATCTAGTGGTGGCCGGCAACCCTGCAGAATGCCTGGCGGCAATAGATGCCAGGAGAGATGCTGGAATTTCACATTTGGTGGTATTTCCACCGCATAATGTTAGCCCGGAGCTATTTGTCACAACTATAGAGGCCATCGCCTAGGAAAGCCTACCGAGACAGCCGGATCTCTGTGGTGGCCTCTGCAATTAACCGTTCGCCGCAAGTTAGGCGCTGTTGCAACACAATGACATCGGCGCTCTCCTCTGACCGTACTTCCGACACTTCGCCTTCTGTACGCAGTGTATCGTCTGCAAAGGCCATAGAACGCATGCGAAATCCCATGCGTTGCACGAACGCGCGAGGGCCAAGCCAGCCGACCGCTTGTTTGGCGAATAGGGCGCCGTAAATTTGACCGTCGATTACGGGGGCAGGTAGGTTCATTGCATTGGTGAACGTCGTGTCGTAGTGCAGCCGGTGCCAGTCCCAGGTCGCGGCGCCGTACATCACCAGGTCGGCTGCGGTGAAGAATTTCTCTTCCACCGGAAGGGTTGTCCCGGGCTTGATTTCGGCCGCTTGCCCTGTCGCGTCGTTCATTCTCATTCCTTCAGAGGCTGATAGACAAGGGTCTCACGATTTACCGCAAGCAACTCATCGCCGATGTCGTAATAACGCGCTACTGAGGTGACGAAGAGCTGGGAGCCGCCACGGGAGGAGTTCCGCTCCACGATATCTTCCAAGGTCCAGGTTACGGATACTTTGTCGTTCGGTAGCACGGGCCGGACGAACTCGTAGTCGTTGCCGGCCCGGATCATCCGGCAGCCATGCACCGGTAGATGCCAGGTGTGTCCCATGTAACCGTGCTCGTCTGGCCGCCGATGGGCATACTGGCAAGTCTCGACTACAAATGTCGGCGGCGCAATCAAGCTGTCATAACCGGCCTGACGGGCGTAGGCATCGTCCTGATAGAGTTGATTATCGTCATCGATTGCAAGCGCGAAATAGCGGATCGAGGCTCGGCCCAATTCTTCCTTGGCCTCATAACGCACTTCTCGACCAATCCAGGCTCTTAATTCATCATTGAGGAGAGGCTCGGACATGTTCAATCCAGCACAGCGAAGGGATCAACCTCGATCTGCATTTCTGGGCGCAACAGGGCCTCACAGATCAAGCCTGTAGCCGCGGGGTAGGGCTGGCTTAACTGCTTGGCACGTAGGGCGCCGACCTGTCGATAGCGTGCGAGTGCCGCTGGTGTGACATATTCGATCGTTTTCACCAAATTTCCTGGTGTTCCGCCAGCGGCCTCGATGACCTTGAAGATATTATTGTAGGTATATTCCGCTTGTGCTACGACATCACCGTCATGTACGACCCGTTCAGTGCTTGGGTCAAGCGAACCCTGACCGGAAAGAAACAGCAGTTTGCCAGCTCGGACGCCCGGGCTATAGGTCAGTTTTTCATAACGGTCCCAGCCGGGGTTCACGGCAACTGTTTTATCGCGGGAGGCGATAAAATCATACTGGATCAACGCTTCCGAGTGGAGCAGGCGCGGCATTAGGATCCCTGCAGCGCCAGGATAGACAGGCCCCAGGAATTCCTTGCGTACCCTACCAGTGCCGCGATAGTCGGCCAATGCTGCTGGAGTGATGTAGTCGAGGGTCTTTACTACGGAATCAAAGCCGAGACCCAGTGTTTCCAGCATCTTCTTGGCTTTCTTGAATATCGCTGCCGTCTGGGCAACTACGTCACCGGGTCCGATAATCTCGCCATTCTCGTTTACTGCCTGCACCGTGGGTAGAAAAACAACTCCGGACGACTCCCGCGCAACAGGAAGACCGGTGCCGAAACCGGTTTCCGCGGCCACTGGACCGGCGGTGATTTCAATCTCAATAAATGCGGCGGGGCGTAACAGTGCCTTGACTGGCACGGTATTAACAGCGGGGCGGTGGCTACCAAATACTTCCTCGCGTACAGCCGCAGCCTCGCCATAGCGCTCAATTCCTTCAGGCTTGACATACTCGACCACTCGCACAACATCCCCAAAGGACTTGCCTGCACCCTCCAGGATGGCAGCAATTTTTTCATAGGCAGTGCGCGCCTGTTCAGCCATGCCGCCCTTGATAGTGATCCGACCGGCCTCTTCGTCGTACGCCGACGCCGTATGACCGGACAGATAGATGCCTTCGCCCGCATCGATGCCGAGAGAAAAAGAGTAAGTAGAATAGTCGAACCAGGGAAACTGCTTAGGGTGAACGGCGACTGAAACCATAACTCTCCTCCACGATTGTACTTTTTATTGTTGGCCAACGTATCGCCCATGTCACAACTCGGTCAAGACGGATGGCCGCAGCAATTTCGTGGCACCCTTGACGCCTACTCTTCTACCTACCTTCAACAGGTGGTGATCAAACACGGGCGTGCCCAAGCGAATTTGGGTGGACCCCGAACCAGCGATCAAACTGACTGTAATTCCGAATTTTGGCATTGAGTTGAAAGTGGATTTTGCGCCATGGCGTCTCGTCCGGCCTTCAGCAGAAAATGTCGTAAATGGTATAGTTTCAGTCTCCTGGGCGACAGAATCTGGTGGCGAAGTTTACAATATACAGGCGGGCGTGGCTGGAATTTTTCCTGCGCTAAGTCATTGTTGGCACCAATTGGAGTTGGCGATATGGCGGATGAGATAGCGGCAAGCGAAGACGACATAGACTTGGCGACGTTGAGCGATGAAGACCTTGTAGCTCAGATGCATGATGACCTTTACGATGGACTGGCGGATGAAATTGCAGAAGGCACTACAATCCTGCTGGATCGGGGGTGGGACGCACAAAGGACCCTAAACGAGGCCCTGGTCGAAGGCATGCGCATCGTTGGCATTGATTTTCGCGACGGCATCTTGTTCGTACCAGAGGTATTGATGTCCGCCAACGCCATGAAGGCGGGCATGGCCATATTACAACCCTTACTCATCGCCTCCAACGCACCCCGTATGGGTAGGATCGTCATTGGCACAGTCAAGGGTGATATACACGATATCGGTAAGAACCTGGTGGCTATGATGATGGAAGGCGCCGGGTTCGAGGTGGTAGATCTTGGCATTAATCAGTCAGTGGAAGATTTCCTGACCGCGTTGGAGGAAAATCAGGCGGATATCCTCGGTATGTCGGCGCTCTTGACCACGACAATGCCATACATGAAGGTGGTGATTGACACCTTGGCAGAAAAAGGCCTGCGCAGCGACTACATCGTGTTGGTCGGTGGCGCGCCATTGAATGAGGAATTTTCTCAGGCGATCGGCGCGGATGCCTATTGCCGGGATGCCGCATCGGCCGTGGAAATCGCCGTTGAACAAATGAGCCGTCGTCAGGGTTCTCTCGCTGCGCGCGGCGGATAGCCGGGCTATGACCGAAACCGTCGTCAGTTCTGCTAGCAAGGAAGTGGTGATTGGGACCGAACGTCCCTTTACTATCATTGGCGAGCGTATCAATCCCAGCGGTCGCAAGCTGCTGGCGGACGAGATGAAAGAGGGAGACTATTCCCGGGCCGCATCGGACGCCTTGGCCCAAGTCGCCGCCGGTGCGCATATGTTGGATGTTAACGCGGGTATACCACTGGCAGATGAACCACGTATCCTGGCCGAGATAATCCAACTGGTGCAAAGTTTGACTGACGTGCCTCTGTCTATCGATTCTTCCATCGTTGCCGCTTTGCAGGCCGGATTGGAAGTCTATCAAGGCAAGGCCCTGGTCAATTCCGTGACCGGTGAAGAGGAACGACTTGAATCAGTTCTACCACTGGTAAAAAAGTACGGCGCGGCCGTGGTCGCTATTTCAAACGACGAAACCGGTATATCGGAAGATCCGGACATACGTTTTTCCATCGCCAAAAAGATCGTCGAGCGGGCCGAAGATCACGGCATCCCCCGCGGTGACGTGGTGGTGGATCCCCTAGTTATGCCCGTCGGCGCAATCGGTCAGGCGGGCCGGCAGGCCTTATCCATTATCCACCGTCTAAGAGAGGAGTTGCGGGTCAATACTACTTGCGGCGCCTCTAACTTCTCCTTTGGCCTGCCGAACCGGCATGGCTTGAACTGGTCGTTTCTTGCCATGGCGATTGGCGCTGGCCTGACATCGGCTATCACTAACCCGCTGCATAACGAAGAAATGTCGGCCGTGATGGGGGCCAATGTCGTCATGGGGCATGACCAAAATTGCGCTAGTTGGATTGCAAAATTTCGTGCGGTTGGCGGCGATAGTGCTGATGGTAGTGGGGCCGCCCCGCGCCGGCGTAGCGGCCGCCGGGGTAGGCGTAGCTGAATACGGCTAAGTCAAACGGGGTTTGCCTTATGACCTCGCTCGTTCTTGACTGGGGGTTTTGTTGAAAGTCTCCCGATAGCATTTCGAAAAATGCGAGGCCGAGACAAAACCACAGCTTAGCCCGATACGTAATACGGACATAGAGGTCTGTTTTAGCAGTCGACGGGCCTGAAACAATCTAAGGCGCAAATAGTAGCGCATAGGCGTCGTGCCCAAATGTTGCGCGAATAGCCGTTCTAACTGGCGTGATGAGAGGCCTACCGCTTGCGATAGACGGCGGCAGCTTAGCGGCGCCTCGAGGCCAGATTCCATCAAGGCGATAGTAGCTACCAACTTTGGGTGCGACACGCCCAGCCGGACTCGCAGATCCGGGCGTTGGGGGTCGTCGCCGGGCCGAATATGGTGATGCATCATCATATCCGCAATGCTGGTGGCTAGATCCGCACCATATTGTGTCGCTACGTAATGCAGCATCATATCTAAAGACGCGGTACCGCCGGCGGACGTCACCCGGCGATTGTCGAATTCGAATAACTCCGACGTCACCTCGATTTGAGGAAATTCCTCCTGGAAACCCCGTAGATTTTCCCAGTGAATGGTACAGCGGTGGTTATCCAGCAAGCCTGCTTTGGCCAAAAGGTAGGTGCCCGTACAAATAGCGCCAATGGTGGCGCCGTGGCTGGCCAGATAACGTAGGCGCGAGAGAAGGGCTGTAGAATGTCGCTGCCGTTCAACGTTCAAACCGGCGCAGACCACCACGAGATCGGCACCGCCGATGGCGTCCAGGCCGCCATCAGGCTGGGTTGTTAGGCCATTGCTAGCCTTTACCGGCTCACCATTCAGGGTATGGCAGCTCCATTGATAAGCGGTTTGTTCGCCGATTTGATTGGCCAGTCGCAATGGTTCGATCGCGGATGCAAAGGCGATCAGGGAATAGTCCGGAACCAACACGAAAGCAACATGATGCGGCGCGACAGGCTTATCCGAGGTGACCATGAGCAGCTATCCCATCCACGCTGGCGAGAGTTATGCGCTGCGATGATAGTGGGGTCCAGGTGTCAGCGACAAGTGGTTAACACGCCTTATCTTTGCCGCCGCCGGCCGCGTCGTTGCCGTTTCAAGGAAACCGCAGTTTCCTGACGGGGTATGGCGACTTCCTTCGATAAATGGGGAAAGGTGTGAATTTCGTGAGGAAACGCCATGGCACCTACAAACTGATCCTGGAAATTGGGGTCCAGTGCTGTCTCTATCTTCTCCACATCCTGGACGACCCTTTCAATTTCCGTTCGCGCTGCCTTATCCAAGAGGGCAATGCGAGCACCTGTACCTGCGGCATTTCCGGCGGCAGAGACCTTTGACAGTGGACAATCAGGGATCAGCCCCAGAACCATGGCGAATTTGGGATCAATGTAGCTGCCAAAGGCACCAGTCAGCACGATCCGATCCACGTGATCCACGGCTAATTTGTCCATCAACAACCGGGCGCCGGCATATACCGCGCCCTTTGCCAATTGTATGTTACGGATGTCTAGCTGGGTTATGTGAATGGCAGGTGGTCCCGCATGCAGAAGATACCGATAGGTCTGTCCGTCCTTTTCAAGGCGCGAATTCATTACGGCCTTATCGGGATCGAATAGGCCATCGGATCTGACGGCGCTGCATAAGAATAGTTCCGCTAGCGCCTCGATAATGCCGGAGCCGCAGATGCCGGTCACACCTATATCCCCGACTGAGGAAAGAAACTCCAGATCGTCTGACCACAAGTCTGAGCCTATGACCTTGAAACGGGGTTCTAAAGTCACGGGATCGACCCGTACACGTTCGATGGCTCCGGCTGCTGCCCGTTGCCCACATGAAATCTGAGCCCCTTCAAATGCCGGACCCGTGGGGCTTGAGCAAGCTAACAGCCGCATCCGGTTACCTAGGACAATTTCCGCGTTGGTTCCTATATCCACGAGTAAGGTGGTGTCCTCGCTCTCCTGAGGCGCCTCAGACAGGATTACGGCCGCGGTATCGGCGCCCACGTGTCCGGCGATGCAGGGTAGGATGTGGACATGGGCACCTGGATTAAGATCGAGGTTAAGTGCGCTCGCCAGGCATGTAATCGGACCGTCCTCAGCTAAGGGAAAGGGTGCTTGGCCTAAGGGAACCACATCCAATCCGAGGAAAAGATGGTGCATTATGGGATTTCCTACGATGGTCAACTCCACGATATCCTGGCGAGTGATCCTGGCGGTCTGGGCGCAGTCTGTAGCCAAATCTTGGATTGCGGTTCGAATGGCATTTGTAAGTAAATCTTGGCCGCCGGGGTTCAGCATGACGTAAGAGACACGGCTCATTACATCCTCGCCGTATCGTATTTGCGGGTTCATGATGCCTGCTTCCGACATGATCTCGCCGCTTCCCAAGTTCGAGAGTTGCGCAGCAACAGTGGTTGAGCCGATGTCCACCGACAGGCCCGCTAGGTTTTCGCGAAAACCCGACCAGGCTGCGACAACATGCTTTTCCTCCCGCAGAGCAACCGTAAGATTTTTTTCGTCACCCTTCAGTTGAGTTGTCACGGTCTCCTGCACCGTGGCGTCGATTTGCCATTGTTTTCGCAGGGCGGCGCGCAGTCGGGTGACGGGTGCATCGGACGAATTTTCATAAAAATCCACATAGAGGGGCCGGATGATGGGGTCGATCCGCACGGTCCGGGCGTTTGTGCGTTTTCGAACGATTTGCCGGTAAATCTGGCTTTCCGCGGGTACATCGATCACGATGTCGCCGGTCAGTCTTGCCGAACAACTTAACCGGCCGCCAGGTAGGAGTCCTTTTCGTCCGTTAAAGCGAATTTCATTATCCGCGAAGGCGGCCAGATGCTCGTTCCGCGATTGTATACCCAGCTTGGCAAATTCGCCTTCCGCCACGGTCACCTGACAGCGTCCGCAGATGCCCCGCCCGCCGCAAACCGAATCTATATCAACGCCTAGCGATCGCGCAGCCGCCAGTAAGGTTGTGCCTTTGGAAAAGTGCCCGCGTAGACCCGATGGCATGAAGACCACCGTAGTTTCACAGATGTGCTGTTTCGGATCAGGATGTTCTGGCATGGTGCGAAATGAAGTCGCGATAGTTGCCGTATCCGGTTTGTCGAATTTCTAGATCTAATCCCAATCGGCCGGCGGCGGAAGCGGCCAAATCACGCAACGCCGGTTCATCTCTCTGCGCGAGACTGACAACTTTCTGGTAGTTGGCGAAGTAACTGTCCCGCAACTCCGGGTGTCTATCCAGACTAAGACCTTGGATGACCAACCGTTCAAAGTGTTGGGTCATATAATCGGTGAGAAAAAAACAACAGACTTCGTCCTCAGTAATTGCGGCAAAGGCAGTTACGCCAGCATACATTTCGTAACAGTGGGTTCCGCCCAATCCGTGAACACCTTCCTCATCCAGCACCTTCTGCAATTGTCCCCCAGTGCCGCAGTCACTATACAAAACCGGGATGCGTTCGAACCCGTCCCGGTTCGCCCTAATCTTTTTGTGCACCCGTTCAGGGATGAATTTCGGTCTATTATGCAGACTGGCAGGCAAGCCCTCCACTTTCATGTAATCCAGGCCATTGCCGTCTATGGGTACCGTTATCTCCCGCGCTGTGGCGCCGCAACAAATCAGCAGGGTTTGTCCATTGCCGTTCATTGTAACCCTTTCGTCAATTTCCCAATTCGACGATGGCAAGCAAATTCTTATGAATTTGGCGTGCTAAACACGATGTGACAAGAGCAATCCCATTTACGCCGATACAGTTGCGCCAATTCCTGTCGTGATTTGGATACTTACAGGCGTCCCTGAAATAGTTCTATGATCTTTGACGGGTAGTTTTTGTTAGAACAGTGGCGTTTGAACCGGTATTTGAATAGGGGTAGGTTCAGTTATGGCCAGACGATCCGGAGGACGTGCCGCAAGGCGGGAAAGCCGAGCCGCCAAAATGACCGTTTCAGCACCCTATCTCATCCGCCGTGTACCCTGTCAGGAAGTCTTGAACGAAGAAGGGCTGGCTCAAATTGAGGCGAATGCGGATCAACTGTTACAGGACATCGGCATTGAATTTAGAGATGACGATGAAGTTCTGAATCTTTGGCGCGGCGCTGGCGCTGACGTTCAGGGCCAGCGAGTACGATTTCCAAAAGGGTTGTTACGGCAATTAATTGCCACGGCGCCTGCGCAATTTACTCAGCATGCACGTAATCCTGCCCGCAGCGTAGAGATTGGCGGCGACAATATGGTGTTCGCTCCGGTTTATGGCCCACCGTTTGTGCGGGATATGGATGGCGGCCGCCGCTATGGCACGATTGAGGATTTCCGCAATTTTGTGAAGCTGGCCTATCTATCACCCCATATACACCATTCCGGCGGCACGGTGTGCGAGCCAGTGGATCTGCCAGTTAATAAACGCCACCTGGATATGGTCTATAGTCATATCAAATTGTCCGACAAGCCGTTCATGGGATCGGTGACGGCACCAGATCGGGCCCAAGACAGTGTTGATATGGCTAAGCTGGTATTCGGTGATGAATTCGTCGAGCAAAACGTGGTCATGGTGAACCTGATTAACGCCAACTCGCCTTTGCTGTTCGACGGCACCATGCTGGGCGCCTTGAAGGTCTACGCCCGCCATCATCAGGCTTGTGTGGTATCACCCTTTATATTGTCCGGGGCCATGAGCCCGGTGACGGTTGCTGGCACGCTGAGCCAATTGCTGGCTGAGGCCATGGCCGGTGTGGCTTTGACCCAGATCATCCGGCCGGGCGTGCCCGTGATCTTCGGGACCTTCGTTTCTTCTATCTCCATGCAGTCCGGAGCACCAACCTTCGGAACGCCAGAATCTAATCTGTTGCTGCTGGGTGCGGCGCAACTGGCCCGACGCCTAAACTTGCCATTTCGGTCCGGAGGCGCCCTATGTGCATCTAAGATAACCGATGCTCAGGCCGCCTATGAAAGCGCCAATACTTTGCAAGCCACCATGAACGGTGGCGTTAATTTCGTTCTCCATGGGGCAGGTTGGCTGGAAGGGGGGCTTTGTTCTTCCTATGAAAAATTCGTCATGGACTGTGACCAGTTGGGTATGATGGCGGTCTATGCCAAGGGTGTTGATTTATCTGAAAACGGCCAGGCCATGGACGCTATTCACGAGGTCGGTCCGGGCGGTCACTTCCTGGGTTGCGATCATACTCAACGCAATTTTGAGCAGGCATTTTATATTTCGGGAATTGCCGATAACAATTCGGTGGAACAATGGGAGATTGACGGTAGTCTGGATGCGACCGCGCGGGCCAATGGCCTTTGGAAACAATTGCTAACTGATTATATGGCGCCAGAGTTAGACCCGGCCATTGACGAATCCTTGAGCGAGTTTATTACTAATAAGAAGGCGGCCGTTCCGGATTCTACCTACTGATCGCACGGTTTCTAGGAACTATCTTATTAAACCAATAACTTCAAACATACGGCTATCCATTTTTCAGGATGACTATTTTCTGATTCACAGTTTTGTTGCCGAGTTTCACTAATCCACCGGCGGCACTGTCCCGGCGCGAGGGTCGATGGGAATTTGCTCGTCTAAACTGCTTTCGCGCTCGTAAAGGGCGCAGGCAGCTAGCAATTCCGCTTCTCCCCGCGGCCGGCCCACGACCTGCAGGCCGATGGGCCGCCCGTATTGGTCAAATCCACAGGGAAGGGCCAGGGCGGGTGAGGCAGACAATGTGACGGCGGCGGTCAGAGTGGATGCGGCCATGTAATGTTCCAATTTGACGCCGTCGATAACCTCTGGATGACGTAGATCCACGTCGAAGGCTGGCGTATTAGCGCCTGGAGTGACGATCAGATCGTATTGGTTAAACAGGTCGGCGAATTGCCGGTAGAGGGCTGTGCGGCCCCGTTCAGCCGCAGCCAGATCCGAAATTGATTGTTTCAGGCCAATTTCTGTATTCCAGATGATATCCGGCTTGATTTTGTCTCGATGGCTTTGCAATTGCAGTTCCCGGTCAATGACGAATTGCTGTGACCGCAGCGCCAGGAAGGTATTCTCCACGTCAGGGATATCAATTCTGATCTCCTCGACCGCCGCGCCTAACGCCTCGAAAGCTTTCATAGCGGCGCGACAAAGTTCCCTGGTTTCTTTGTCCACGGGAGATTGACCGATGGTTTCCGCATAGGCCACCCGGCGCGGTGATCGCTCTGTACGTACTGCTTCGAAAAAGGGTATGGGAGGGGCGTCAAAGGTTAAAGGATCGGTAGGGCAAAAACCGGCCATAGTGTCCAAAAATAGTGCTAGGTCAGGCACGTTACGCGCCATGGGGCCTTGTACAGACAGCGGTGAGAATAGTGTGTCGACCGTACCTCTGGTCACCCGGCCTGGCGATGGGCGCAGACCAACCACGGAAGTATAGGTGGCCGGCCGGCGCAGGCTGCCCCCGTGATCACTACCGTGGGCAAGCCAAATTTCGCCTGCCGCCAGGGCTGCCGCACCGCCGCCCGTCGAGCCGGCTGGTGTCAGAGAAGTGTTCCAGGGGTTTCTGGTTTTCCCAAAGATTTTATTGAAGGTGGAGCCACCGGCGCCAAATTCTGGGGTGTTGGATTTGGCAATGACGACCCCGCCCTTGCGCTCGATACGTTCAACTAGAGGATGAGAGGATTCCGGCACGTGATCAGCGAATATGGGAGAGCCGTACGTTGTGCGCACCCCGGCGACATCTGCCAGGTCCTTAATAGCCACCGGCAGGCCCGCCAGCCAGCCTGGTTCGTCCCGGGCATCGCATCTTTTGCCGGCTATGAGTTCTCTGGCGTGGTCTCGTGCCCGATCCAGACACAAGGTTGGCAACGCATTGATGTCATGATCGATAGCCAAAATTCGTGCCTCGGCTGCGTCAATCAAATCTAAGGGTGAAATCTCTCCTGCTTTCAGGCGTGCCACAGCTTCCCGTGCTGTCAGCTGAAAAAGTTCCGTCTCCGCCATAGTATACTCCTCATGACACGGATGTGCCCGGTCGCTCGGGCGCAATGGGTTGATCGCCGATAATGCCAGCAGCCTTAAGCTCAGGCAGTTTGTCCATATATGGATACCTGGCGAGTTAGCATTTCCGGCCGCAAGACATAATTACTTAGCAAAGTCTTTTTGGGAAGGTGACGTGGCGAGGCCTACTCCACCTCTTCCAGCACCACCAGTAGTTCACCGTTGTCAACCTGGTCACCGACGGAGACGCGCATTTGTTTCACTATGCCTGAAACCGGGGCGGTAATACGGTGTTCCATCTTCATGGCCTCGAGAATTAGCAATAGTTGGCCTTCCTCCACGGCCGCACCTTCCTCCACGTGAGTGGTAGTTACATTACCGGGCATGGGTGCAACAAGTCCGCCGGTGAAATCCACCTGTTTGCTGTCCGGGAATCTCGGTAGTTCTTGGAGTTCAATCCCGCCACGGGCAGCGTGGACAAGCCAATTATCGCCGGCCTGAGTGATGGACGCGCTAACCCTTCGACCGTCAATTTCTAGATCTACGTTGTGGTCATCAACTGAAAATACAGCTACCCCGTAGTCAACGCTGCCAATGGAAACCTTAAAATTTCCGTTCCGTTGTGTCCGATAGGCGACAATGAATTCGTCTTCACCTTGGCGGAAGGTAACCCGTTCAGGAGGCATTTTTGAATTGCGCCAGCCGCTAGGGAGGGTCTCTAGAACACGTGCTTGCGCACGCCGTTGCGCCTGCGCAACAATGACGGCAGCGATTGCGCTGTGATGTATATCCATCGGAGCCATCTGCTGTGATCTGCTTGGGTTGACCCGTTCGATGAAGTCGGTAGTGGTGTCACCCGCTATGAATTCCGGCGATTGTAAAGTGGATATGAGGAAGTCCCGATTGTTGGTAATGCCCTGCAGCCGGGTTTTTTCCAAAACCCGCGCCAGGCGGCGAGCGGCTTCTTGGCGGTCGCGGGCTTTAACAATCACCTTGGCAATCATTGGGTCGAACTCTGGGCTAATTATACTGCCAGTCTCGATCCCAGCTTCAAAGCGGGCGCCTGTTGTCAGATCAGGCTCCCAGATGACTACCGTGCCTGGCGAGGGTAGGAAATCGTTGACAGGATCTTCGGCGTAAATTCGAGCCTCTATGGCATGGCCGTCAATGGTCAGATCATCCTGGTTGTAGCCAAGCTCTTCCCCTGCGGCAATGCGTAGTTGTTCACGTACCAGATCCAGGCCGGTAATCTCCTCCGTGACGGGATGTTCAACCTGCAGCCGCGTATTGACTTCAAGAAACCAGAATTCCTCGCCGTCGAGCAAAAACTCGACAGTTCCAGCGGAAGCATAATCCAGCTTGCGCGCGACCGATAGCGCCGCCTCACCCATGCGGGCGCGGATCTCCGGTTTGACGGCGGGGGAGGGTGCTTCTTCTATTATCTTCTGATGGCGGCGCTGGATCGAACATTCCCGTTCAAAAAGATGTACTAAATTGCCATGCAGATCACCCAAAATTTGGATCTCCACATGACGCGATGTAGCCAACCAGCGTTCCAAAAATAGTGTATCGTCGCCGAAGGCCGCACTTGCCTCTCGCCGAGCACTATCAACAGCTTCCGCAAGATCTCCTTTAGTCTTGACAACCCGCATGCCGCGCCCCCCGCCGCCGGCGGAAGCCTTGACTAAAACCGGATACCCGATTTCCTTGGCGGCAGTGAAAATGTCGTCATCTGTACCCAACTCATGCGCTGGGAGTGTCGGGACGTCTGCTTCTTTCATTAGGCGCTTGGCAGAGATTTTATCGGCCATGGCGCTAATGGCTTTGACTGACGGTCCAACCCAAACCATGCCGGCAGTTATGACCGCCTTGGCAAATTCCGAATTCTCAGCGAGAAAACCGTAGCCAGGGTGCACCGCGTCGGCGTCTGTGCGCTTGCAGGCATCTAGCACTTTGGCCACATTAAGGTAGGTTTCAGCTGAGGTTTTACCTTTCAGGGCAATGGCCTGGTCAGCTTCTCGTACGAACGTTGCGCTAGCATCGCTATCTGCATAGATGGCGACAGTGTTGATGCCCATTTCGTGGGCTGTACGAATTATTCGATGGGCAATCTCGCCGCGATTGGCGATCAGCAGGCGGGTAATTTGTTTCGTGGCTACATCCGCCATGTGCCGAACTCCTTGGTGCCTTTGACTTCCTGGTTGTGACAGACTGATAGTGCGATGGCGATTGAAGTTCTGGTATCCCGGGGATCGATCATGCCATCATCGGAAACGCGAGATGTTGCGTAAAGTCCTTTGGAACGTTCCTCCGCCCAATGCTCCACTGTGGTTGCGCGTTTAGCATCAGCTTCCTCGTCGAATTCAATTCCCCGCCGTTCAGAAGCTGCACGCTGTACAATGGACATGACCCCGGCCATCTGTTTTGGGCCCATGACTGCGATTTTGGCGGTGGGCCAGATGAAGGTAAATCGGGTTCCATAGGCACGACCGCTCATCCCGTAATTGCCCGCCCCGTAGGAGGCGCCGATGATAATGGAAATATGCGGTACCGATGAATTAGACACCGCATTGATCATTTTCGAGCCGTTCTTGGTGATACCGCCCTGCTCAAAATCCGTCCCAACGATATAGCCGGTGATGTTGTGAAGGAATAGTAGCGGCACGTCGATCTGATTGCATAACTGAATGAATTGCGCCGCCTTTTCAGATGACTCCGACAGCAAGGGGCCGTTGTTGGCCACGATACCGACGGGGTAGCCGTGCACAGAGGCCCAGCCGGTTACCAGGGTAGGACCGTAAAGTGGCTTAAATTCCTCGAAGCGAGAGCCGTCTACAATACGGGCGATAATGTCGCGTATATCAAAGGGCACCCGCAGGTCTACATTGACGATGCCTAGTAAATCTTCTTTGTCAAATAAAGGCGGATCATCGGGAAGGGTTGGTCCTGGACCTTTCTTCCGCCAGTTCAAATGGGAGATTACTTCGCGGCAAATTCGGATGCCGTCGACCTCATCCTCGGCCAGATAGTCACCCAGTCCGGAGATACGGGTATGCATATCCGCCCCGCCTAGGCTTTCCTCGTCTGCGTCCTCGCCAGTGGCCATTTTTACCAGAGGCGGGCCGCCTAGAAAGACCTTGGACTGGTTTTTTACGAAAATGTTGTAGTCACTCATTCCTGGCTGATAGGCTCCACCGGCAGTGGAGGCTCCGAAGACCACGGAAATCGTCGGAATTCGTAACTTTGACAATTCAGTAATTTCATAGAACAAGCGTCCAGATTCCGCAAAATGCCCACCTTCGCGACGGATAGCGGCTTCCGGGTCGCCGTCGCCATCGCCACGTAGGTCTGCGCCTGCAGATTCGACAAATTGCACGTAGGGCAGGCGGTTCTCACGGGCTATTTCCAATCCACGCATTAATTTTTTGGCATTAAACTGATTGAAGGCACCTGCTCGGACAGAGGGATCATGGCCGAGGATCAAACATTCTGTGTTCTCGATGACGCCCAGACCCACCACGAAGCCCGAACCCACATTGAAATTCGACCGCCAGGCAGCCAGAGGGCTGATTTCCATGAATGGGCTGTCGCGATCCAACACCAGGGCGATACGTTCCCGGATCGGCATTTTGCCCCGGGAAGCTAGACGCGCCATGGCTTCCGCACCGCCGCCCTGAGCTACTTCTGCATGCAGCTCGTCCAGGGTATCCAGCATTTCAAGAATTTTACGGCGGTTTTCTTGGAATTCATCCGATCGTACATCAAGAGTCGAGTCGAGTGCCGGCATATTAATTGCTCCAGAACTAGGCCAGACCTAAAGTAGGCTGCTATTAGCGGCTAAGGGCGTCACCATCTTTCCAGGGCGAAAGCTGGCCAGCATAGACCTCCGGCCCCTTGCGGAAATGGGCCGCCTCATCAAGGGTTTCTACAAAAGGCATATTGGCGGGGTATAGCCGGCTTCTCCGGGGTCTAGCGCCGGCCTTGGATACATGGCCCCACAGTGAATGGCCAACAATTTCTTCGGCAATGGCAGCGGCCTCGATCAATTTGTCTAGGTCATAACCCGTCTCTATTCCCAGTTCGTGGCACAGGTTGACAAAGTCCTCAGTGGGGACGTGGCCGGCTGCTCTGCCGTTACCGCAGTAGGGGCACCCGCCCATGCCACCGATGGACGTATCAAACTCTCGGACGCCCAGTTGCAACGCCTCGTAATAGCTGGTTAGGGTGACGCCCCGACTGTCGTGGAGATGCATGTGGAAATCCTTGATCTCGGGATATTTGTCTTTGATAGCAATCAGGGTTTCCCGTACCTCGTGCGGCATGTTCCAACCCATGGCGTCCAGAAAAGAGCATTTGTTTACCTTAATTCCGGAGGCATGCCATTTGTCCATCATTAGGTCTAGAAGTTCCATACGTTGTGCCAGGGTAAATGGTCCTTCGAAGTTGGAGCCGAAGGGGTTGCCTAGACCCACCGCGCCGAATTCCGCATTAGCCTCTTTGGCTGCGGCCACAGCGACGTCCAGCCCAGCGATCTGTTCAGCCTGGGTTCGGTTGTAGTTGCGTCGGGCGAAGGTGTCACACAACTCCACATTAGTGCCGAACTTCCTGCCGCGCACATTAATCTTTGGATAGTAGGCATCCGCTCTCTCAAATCCGCGTTTGTTGAAGATGGCTGCCGTATATTTGATGCCGGGCTTGGGGACAAATCTTTCTGCAATTTCGTCAATGCAGGCCATTGAGGGCGTCCATTTGGGATGAGCGAAGGATCCTATCGAAATTACCTTGGCACCTGTTTCGCCCAGTGCATCCAAAAGGCGCAATTTATCATCGACCGATATATCGGCGCTTTCAATCTGTAGACCTTCGCGCATCGTATCGTCCGTGATAACCACAGATTTTGGCAACATGGTCATTTCTGCTCCTCCTGAACTTGCAGCCCTGATTTCTAGCAAGGGATACGGCCCGAGTCGAACCTCCGCCATAATAGGGTTACAAAGCCAAACCGCCATGCTGTCATTTTTCTAGTTTTCACGAGACTGCCTGTGATGGCGGGCAATTTCAATTCGCGAGGCTATCAGGGCGCCTGTGAGCTAGCGCTAGAAAACAGCCTATGTACGATTGCAATGATTTTTTGGCCTGGAGGATAATCGAGGCAAAGCCTTCAAATAGCGGCGTTAGGTTGCCGCCACTAGGAACAAATAGGCCAAATCTTCATCAAAGAGGCGACATCATCACTCGCCAAATTGAGACTTATCCCAAAAGAGGTGTTAGATTTGTTTGTCTGTGTTTGTGGCGTTCATCAGCCAACAAAAATACCAAAAGCACCGTGAGAGGATTTTCCATTGGAAGCGTTACGGCCATTGCCTAAACCCATAACCCCCGAGGCCAAACCCTATTGGGACGGCCTGAACCAAGGCAAACTGATGTTGCCCAGATGCGATGATTGTCGCGGAGCATTTTTTTACCCACGCATCGCCTGTCCCCATTGTCATTCCCGCAACGTCAGTTGGATTCAAGCTAGCGGAAAGGGCAAGTTGTATTCCTTTCAGATAGCGTACAGAGCCTTGAACCCAGCATTCAAAATCGATCCACCCTTTATCCTAGCTATGATTGAGCTGGAAGAAGGCCCGAGGCTGATGTCCAATCTAATCAACATCCAGCCAGATGCCGACGTCATCAAATGCGACATGCCCGTGGAAGTGGTGTACGAAAAACAAACAGACGACATCACAATTCCCCTGTTTCAGCCCGTGTCCTAGGGCACAGCGGCAACCATTCTTGGGAAAGCCTAAAATGAAAGAATTATCAAACTCCGCTGCCATTGTGGGCGTGGATGAAGCCGATGAAATTGGCAAGGTACCTGACGTCAGCCTAACCAGTCTGCATCTGCAATCAATCCATAATGCCATCGCGGACGCAGGTCTGAAGATTTCAGACATCGATGGCATCTTTACCGCAGGGCAGCATTCACCTGCACTATTAGGCGAGGCGCTAGGGGTCATGCCGCGCTATATGGATGGCACGACCGTGGGCGGTTGTTCATTTATCATCATGGTGGGGCACGCCATGCTAGCCCTGCATCATGGCCTGTGTGATGTGGCTGTGATCTCACATGGTGAGAGCGGTCGGTCTGGGATAGGTGTGACGCGAGCGCGAGATACTTCGCTCAGCGGGCAGTTCGAAATACCTTATGGATTTGGCGGTGCGCCTACGTATTTTGGCATGATCACCACCCGGCATATGCATGAATACGGCACAACCTTAGAGGACTGGGCCCAAGTCGCTGTGTCCACCCGCGCCTGGGCGGGACTGAACCCCAAGGCCATGTTCCGGGATCCGATCACGGTGCAGGATGTGCTGAATTCTCCCAAGCTGTTCTACCCATTCAACCTGCTAAACATCTGCCTGGTGACGGATGCAGGCGGCGCAGTGGTGATGACCCGTGCCGACCGAGCCAAAGACTGCGCCAAAAAGCCGGTATACGTACGCGGCGCAGGAGAGGGGGCAGAGCATACTTTAGTCACTAATATGGCCGATCTACCTTTGAGCTGGGCGACTAAGAATTCCGGCAATAGGGCGTTTGAAATGGCAGGCGTTAGCCATAGCGAATTCGACCATATTATGTTGTATGACGCCTTCACCTCGGGCCCGCCGATCATGTTAGAATCCCTAGGCTTCTGCGAACCGGGTGAGGGTGTGCGCTTCTTTGACGAGGGTCGTTCTGACCCTGGTGGGTCTTTGCCGATCAATACTAACGGCGGTGGTTTGTCGTATACCCATTCCGGTATGTACGGCATTTTCCCAATTATCGAGGCGGTACGGCAGCAGCGCGGCGAATGCGGTGACCGACAGGTGCCGGGCGTAAAATGTTCCCTTGTCAACGGCATGGGGGGCATGCTGTCAGCTGCTGGGACTATCGTGCTGTCGCACGAGACCTGAAGGAGAAGCGGAAGAGAGCAGATCATGGATTTCGGAGTTAGTTGCGCCAAAATCGATGAAGTTGGATTTGTCCGGCATGCAGAAAATCTGGGCTATGATTTTTGCTGGGTTACCGATAGCCAGATGATCCGCTCCAATCCTTGGGCTGTACTGGCGCTGATCGCACAACAGACCCAAACCATCCGGATTGGTACTGGCGTAGCAGTACCTGGCCTACGCCTCGCGCCCGTGGCAGCCAACGGTATCGCCACTACCGCGCGCTTGGCACCCGGACGCACCTTCATGGGCATTGGCACTGGCAACACTGCTATGCGAACTATGGGACAGCGACCCACTACCATCAAGGGCTTCGCTGAATACATCCGTGTTGTAAGGGCCCTGCTGGATGGCGAGGAAGTCGATTACACCCTTAACGGCGTGACCCAGCCCATCCGGTTTCAAAACACAGAACTGCGCTATCTGGACTTGGATCATCATATTCCTATTCACGTGGCCGGTTTTGGTCCAAAGGCACAAGCCCTGGCCGGGGAAATGGGAGATGGCCTGATCACCGGTATTCCTCGGGGAGGTACCATTCCCTGGGCCCTGGATAACGTTAAAGCAGGTGCAGAACGAGCTGGTCGCGACTTGGACGGATTTTTCACCACGGCGTTAGTTAACATGTTGATGTTACTGCCAGGGGAGACCCTGGCATCCGAAAGGGTGATCGCAGAATGCGGATCTTCCATCATGGCCAACGTACATTTCCTGGTGGATTGGGTAAAGGAAACGGGGGGCGATCCGCCGGATTTCATCAAACCTATCTGGAATGACTACATGGAATTTCATAACCAGCGTAAAGCTGATACCCAGCATCAAAAACTACATGAAAGTCATTACAGTTATTTGGACCCTGAGGAGGCACGCTTTATTACGCCAGAAGTGATCCGGAATTTCTGTATCACCGGCCATCCAGAAGAAATTGTCGAACAACTTCAGGATTTAGAGCGCCAAGGCCTGAATGCCATTAATTTCATCGCACCGCTCGACCAGCAATACCGCATGGCGGAAGATTTTGCAGATAAAGTCATATCCCGAATGAAATAAGGAGCCATACCATGGCATTGACATTGGAAGAAGCTAACTGCATCGCACAAGGTGCGATCGCAAAAGCGGTGGCTTTGGGAATTAAAATAAATGTTGCTGTTTGCGATTCCGGGGGCCGATTATTGGCTTTTCAGCGGATGGATGGGGCTATGTGGGCTGGTATCTATGGCAGTCAGGGTAAGGCCATCGCCTCTGCTTCTTTCGGTCGGCCAAGCGGTGATTTGACCGAAAGAGCGGAGCATCCCACCTTCCGAGCCATCGTTGCCCATTCGGGTGGAGCCATGATAATGGGTCAGGGTGCCGTGCCCGTAATTCGGGATGGCGAAGTGATAGGAGCCTGCGGTGTTGGTGGCGGCACCGGGCAAGAGGACGAGGACTGCGCCCGTTCCGGTGTGGATTCGCTATAGCGGAAAGGGCCATCGGGTTCTCATAGGGAGGCTCGAATACGCCCTTCGTCCTGGCCGGCGGGACATCGCCTTGCATTTTCTTCAACAGGTCACTTGTTTAACCATATTCGCATTCCCTTGCGGCAAAGAATTGGCTACCATTTGACTCCTGCCAGGAGCGTGTTGCGGTGACATCGCAGCGGCTCGTCCACCATAACACTACAGGTTTGTTCATGCCCGCTATCCTGGATGGGATTACAGTTCTCGACCTTAGTACCGGCCCGGCCGCTGCACTTGCCACAATGATGTTGAGCGATCAGGGAGCTCGGGTCATAAGGGTTGTTGAACGTAATGTACCGATTTTTCGTGATGGCGGATTCATTGTTTGGGATCGAGGTAAGGAACGAATAGCCCTGGATTTCGACAGGGATGGTGACGGCTTTAAGAAACTAGTGGAAGGTGCGGATGTATTGGTGGAAGATTTCGCGCCTAGTTCGACGCGGCAGGTCCTCGTCAATGGCAAAAACTTAGGGTCTATCAATCCACGTTTGATTAGCTGCTCCCTGACAGCGTATGGCAAGCGCGGTGCCTTGAAGGACGAGCCGCCTATCGAGGATCTAGTTCTCGCCCGGATGGGTGTGCTGGGGGGTATGCCAGGATTTCGCCCGCCCCCGGTGCATGTTGTGCATCCCTTGCCCAACGTGGGTTCGGCCCTTTTGGCATGCCTCGGCATTGCTGCTGCCTTACTGGCGCGAGAGAGCACAGGTCGGGGTCGGACAGTGGAAACCAGCATGATGGCTGGAGCGCTTCTCTTCCACCCAAAGGTCATAGGTGAAAATCTGGACGCTCATGTCTTCCAGACCCATCCGTCCGGCAGTGCACCGTTCTATAGCCTCTACCAATGTGCGGACGGCAATTGGCTGCAATTAGGTTGCGTGCATGTCCGTTTCATTGCCGTCGCGGCAGGTCTGATGGGTATTGGCGACCTGGTGGCTGAGCCACGCTTCAACGGTGGCGGCGGGAATTTGAAGGCTCAGGATGAGGAAGAACTGCGGGATACCATAACCCATGCCATTGCCACCAAACCTTTGGCCGCCTGGGCCGATGCGTTCGAGGCGGCTGACGTACCGTTTGCGCCCGTACGGCAAACTAGAGACGGTATGGAAGATCCCCAGGTAATCCACAACGACATGGTGGTCACTTTGGATGACCCGGAGGAAGGTTCAGTGGCGCAAATGGGTGTGCCATTGACATTTAGCAAAACACCTGGCGCCGTGCGAGGCCCACGATCGGGCAAAAATCTGGACGTTTCGTTAAATCAGTTAGCAATTGATGGCGCTACAAAGGTTGCCGTCGATGCGGCCCCATTGGCAGGTTATCGCATTCTCGAGATTACTAACCTAATCGCCGGCCCGACTGGTGGCCGCTTGCTGGCGGATTTAGGCGCTGACGTGATCAAGCTGGAACCCCATACCGGTGATCTATCCCGGCCTATTGGCCGCACCTATTTTTACAATCTTAATTTCAACAAGCGCTCCGTATCGGTCGACGCCAGTACGGATGCAGGCCGTAAGGTGGTACAGCGCATCGCTGCCAGTTCGGACGCCTTGTTGGCTAATTTGCGTCCAGGTGCGACGGCTCGTATGGGTATTGGGCCGGACATTAACCGGAATTTGATCGAAACTCATTTGACCGGTTACGGTGCTACGGGCCCCTATGCAAAACGGCCGGGCATCGACCCCTTAGCACAGGCCTTGATGGGCATGTCACAGGCCCAGGGCGGCCTCGAAAACCAACCGGTGTTTCCAGCGCAATTGGCGCCGACAGACTATACGACGGGCGCCATGGGCGCGTTCGGCACGGTTTTGGCGCTATACGCCCGTGCCCGCAACGGAATTGTGCAACGGGTCGACAGTAACTTATTGAACGGGGCTGCCCTGCTCAGTTCCGCGTGGTTCACAAAATACGACCGTCGACCGGAACGCCCATTAGCTGATAAGGAACAGTTTGGTCTCACGCCGTATCATCGACTTTTTCAAATGAGTGACGGCTGGATCTACGTGGTTGCCCAGGACGCAACACAACGACAGGCCCTATGCAATGTTGCGGGCGTTGACTGGGTTGCGGATTCCGATGGTGAACATCCGAATGAAACGCCTTTTGCCCGTAATTTGGCAGCAGCCTTTTTCGGTTGCGCTGTTGCTGAGACAATGGCAGCGTTGAAACAGGCCGGCGTTCCGGTGGCGGAGGCGCAGATGGGCAATAGCGAACTGTTCCTTGATGATCCGCATACCCGAGAAAACGACTTGGTAGCTACCGTGCAACATCCTACCGCTGGTAAATTATTGGTCGCACAGGGATATATCCGGTTTGGCAATACGGAAATCGCGCAACGACTGCCAACTCCGTTGTTGGGGGAACAGACAAGCCAGGTGCTAAGGGAAGCCGGCTATAGCGAGTTGGAAATTCGTACCCTTTATGATAACAACGTGATTTTGACCGAGACCGCCTAATCCAAGCCGTATAGGCGTGCCACGTTGTCTCGGGTGATCTTGCCGATCTCGTCATCGGGAACATCTGCCATCACCTCGCTCAGTACCTCTCGGGAACAAGGCCAGGTGGAATCCGAATGAGGATAATCGGCCCCCCACATCAGATTATCCACACCTAGGATGTGGCGGGTTAGGATAGCAGCTCGGTCATCCTCTATCGTCGCGGAAAATTGCCGGTGCCAAATTTCCAGGGGCCTAGCTTCCATGAAGGGGCCACGTCCGAAGCGGTTCTCTCTTGAAACCCCTTGATCCAGCCGGTCCAGCCAATGGGCTAGCCAGCCTGCGTTGAACTCACCGACGACGATCTTAAGATTTGGAAATTTTTCAGCTACGCCCCGACAAATAAACTCCACCAAAGTGCGCTGAATATTTGCGGCAGAGCCAGCATAAGTCACTAAGGGATCCGGCGTGGGGCCGCGCAAATTCTGGGACGCATAGGCGTTGCAGCCTACATGCATAGATACGGGTATCCCAGCCTCTTGTGCGGTGTGCCAGATGCGGTCGTAGCAGCCGTTGAAATAGGGTTTTCCCTCTGGTGAGGTGCAGGGAATGCAAACGCCCTTAAAGCCCTTTTCTATCACTCGTTTCAGCTCAGCTAGACCGGCATCTGGATCCTGTAGTGGGATAGCTGCTAACCCGTGCAGACGGCCGTTTCCCTGGGCTGCGTAGTCGAATACCCAGTCGTTGTAGTTCTTTTGGCAAGCCACCAGCAGGTCTGTATTGGGTATGCTGAACATGCCAAAATAACCTGGGTATAACAGTTCCAGGGCAAGACCATCGGCGTCCTGATCAACATGCCGCGCCGCGCCTGAGCGGATGCCTTCCCTCAGACCGCTATAACCCTGTTTGAGTATTTCTACGATGGCGGGGTCGGTCAAATCGTCAACTTCCGGCTTACGCCCCACCCTACGTACTAGCTTCCCGCCATCCCGGAGGCGTAACCCCGCAAGGCCAAGGCGGCCCGCTCCAGTTCCCTTTAAGCCCTGGCTGGGTATAACAATGGCATCAATCTCTTCGTCGGTGTTCATTACCCGTGGCGCGTCATCGCCAAATCTCTCTGCTAGTCCTGTGAAGACCTCGCTAGTTTCCACTACGTGACTATCTGCAGAAATCAACTCATGCATTACGCTCTCCAAGGACTTAATCCTAATCCATCGTGGGCCAGGCAACCTTTTCTTGGTGGCCGTGGCGGTTATCACGTGACTGTCAAGAAAATTTTCACATAATAGCGCCCAAAACTTTTTACAAAAAGGTGTAGGGATCCACGTCGATAGTTACGCGTACCTGGTTGGGGACCTTCACCCGACCTATCCAGCCTCTTGCCAGGGCAGAGGCATTGGTGTTGCGCGGGCATTTCAACAAGAAACGATGGCGAAAACGGCCGCGCAACAGGCTTAACGGAGCAGGCGCAGGACCTAGAATTTCCACATTTTGTTCTCGGGGCGCCATGCGTCCTAGGTCCCGCGCTATGGCGGTTACCTGAGCCTCGTCCTGGCCGGAGACGATTAGGGCGATCAGCCGACCGAAAGGAGGCAGGCCCTGGGCCCGTCTCGCCCCCTGCTCCCTAGCCATAAAACTGTCCCGGTCACCAGAGATCAGCGCCTCCATGACGGGGTGTTCCGGCATATAGGTCTGCAACAGGGCCCTGCCCGGCCGATGGGCGCGGCCGGAGCGGCCGGCCACCTGGTGCAGCACCTGGTAGGTGCGTTCTGCTGCTCGAAGATCGCCGCCCTGCAAACCCAAATCCGAGTCGATAACGCCGACTAAAGTCAGGAGAGGGAAATGGTGCCCTTTGGCTACGATTTGCGTGCCTATGATTAGCGAGACTTCACCCTCGGCAATCATCCGAATAGCCTCTGCTGCCGATTCTGGTCCCCGCAGGGTATCGGATGCTATCAGCATACGGGTTACGTCCGGCAGCAAACTGTCTACTTCCTCGCTTAGTCGTTCCACCCCGGGGCCGCATGCGATCAGACTGCCTTCTGCCTCGCAATTCGGGCAGGATTCGGGCCGGCCTAAATTAAAGCCGCAATGATGGCACTGCAGCCGACCATGAAACCGATGTTCCACCAGCCAAGCAGTGCAATGAGGGCATTCCAACCTGTGTCCGCAAGCTCGGCACAATGTCAAAGGAGCGTAACCACGGCGATTTAGGAATAGCAGTACTTGCTCGCCACGTTCCAATGTCTCCTTCATGGCAGTGACTAATGTTGGTGACAGCCATTGTGCCCCATCTGGGGCTTCGCTCCTCATGTCGATAGCTTCGATCTGAGGGAGTTCCGCAGTCCCGATGCGCTTGGGCAGATGTAGGGCGGCGTAGCGTCCCGCCTCTAAATTTACCAGGCTTTCCAGGCTGGGGGTGGCGGAGACAAGGATGATGGGAATTTTACCTAGTGAAGCCCGCAAAACTGCCATATCCCGGGCGTGGTAGATCAGCCCGTCCTCCTGCTTGAAAGCGCTGTCATGCTCTTCGTCTACAATGATGAGCCCCAGGTCGGTGTAAGGGAGGAATAGGGCCGACCGCGCGCCTACGACCACCCGAGCGCGGCCCTGGGCCACGGCGCGCCAGGTCAGTCGCCGCCGAGCTGCGCCCAGATCAGAATGCCAGGACAGGGGTTCGGCACCGAATCGGTCTTCGAAGCGCTGTAGCCACTGTGCCGTCAGGCCGATCTCAGGCACCAATACCAGCACTTGACGTCCCTGGGATAGGGTTTTGGCGATGGCTTCTAGATAGACTTCCGTCTTGCCTGCGCCGGTGACACCATCCAGCAGGGTTACGCTATAACAATCGTCCTCAATTTTTTTCTTTAATGCGGCCGCAGCTGCAGCCTGATCGGCGTTCAGGTGAGTGCCAGGACGGTGCAAATCCGGTTCCGGTACCGGCAATTCGGCTGGTAATTGTACCTCGCGTAGAGTGCCGGCGTGGACCAGGCCGCGTACGACGCCGCTGCTTACGGCTGCCAGTTCGGCAATTGTTACAGCTGGCAAGGATAGGCCGTCGGAGAGTACGTCGATGACACGGGCCCGCGCGCTGGTCATGCGTTTCGGCGGAGGTCCGGCCAGGGCGTAAGCCAGGCGGGGACGCGGGACTTCCAATGCCATCCGGACCGACATGGTCATACGCAACGCTGCTCCGGGGGAGGCGCAGGTGTAATCTGCCAGCCACGTCACAAAACGGCGGGTCACCTCTGCCATCGCGGGGACGTCTAAGCGTTCGGCGATGGTGCGCAAGCGGCCATCGGCGACGGCATTATTTGGATCGGCTGGGCCCTTCCCCCAAACTACACCCTGCACCATCCGCTTGCCCAAGGGTACGGTGACGAAATCCCCGACTTCGACGGTGTCGCCCCGCGTGACGGCATAATCATACGGCGTCCCCAACGGCAGGGGCAGGAGGACATGCACGCGCTGGATGCGCGTCAGGTCCTCCAATTCAGGTTTAGCGTCACTGGTATGCGGCGTTGCCATCGGTTAGACTCTGCCTGTCCCAAGCAGCGCCGACAAGCGGCGATATGGACTTAGCAGGGAGTTGAAATCATTAGGCCATGAAATTTTTTGTTGATACCGCTGATGTGGCCGAAATTGCCGATTTGGCTGCTACTGGGTTGCTGGATGGCGTTACCACGAATCCTTCCCTAATCGCGAAGTCCGGACGTGATTTTTTTGACGTGGTGGCGGAGATTTGCGCCCTGGTTGATGGTCCGGTTAGCGCGGAGGTCGCTGCGACGGAGGCGGAACCCATGATCGCCGAGGGGCGGGCCTTGGCCAAAATTGCAGACAACGTGGCGGTCAAGGTACCGTTGACCTGGGACGGCTTGAAGGCTTGCCGCGCTCTTAGCAGCGATGGCACGCAAGTGAACGTTACTCTTTGTTTCTCTGCCAATCAGGCGTTGCTAGCTGCCAAAGCGGGGGCCGCATTTATTTCACCTTTCGTTGGGCGGTTAGACGATATAGGCCATGACGGCATGGGTCTGATAGCTCAGATCATGGAAATTTACTGCAATTACGAATCGATTACGACGGAAGTTTTGGTCGCTTCGGTTCGTTCGCCAGGTCATGTGCTGGAGGCTGCTCGCCTGGGTGCCGATGTCTGTACCATGCCACCCGACGTGATCCGGCAACTGGCGAAACATGTCCTGACCGACAAGGGGCTAGAGGCCTTTTTGGCAGATTGGCAAAAGACCGGACAATCTATTCTTGACCGCAAGGGATAGCGATGACCTCTAAGCGGACTTCGACCAAATGGCCTCGGCGCGAACCTTCCAATGTGCTGGAGGCCGAGGAGGTTCGCAACTATCTTTTGGAACATCCGAATTTTTTGACAGAGAATTCTGATTTGCTGGCTCTGCTGCGGCCTGTCTCGAGGCATAATGGTAAAAATGTCTTGGATATGGGTCAGATCGTGGCCCGCCATTTGGGGGACGAGGTCAAGCGTCTGAAACAGCAGCACGAAGAATTGCTAACTGTGGGTCGGGCAAATCAAGCTGCGCAGAAACTGGTCCATGATGCTTCCCTAGCCATAATGGCAGCACGCAATTTTGAGCATCTAATCCATATCATTACCAGAGATTTGGCTCAGGTTATGGACGTGGATACGTTAACCCTGTGCGTGGAAGCCGCTGACGACGGACCAACCAAGGCGCCTATGGGAGGGGTATATGTTCTGCCGTCGGGTCGTGTTGATGCCATGCTGGGACTGGGTGCACCGGCATTGCTAGAGACGGTGTCCGGAGGTGATCCGCTGGTTTTTGGTCCCGGCGCCAATTTGGTGCGCAGCCAGGCCTTGATCCGACTGGCACCGTCCAAAGGATCGCCACCGGGACTGCTGGCCCTAGGTAGTCGCGATGCGGACAAGTTCCACGCCGGTCAGGGGACGGAGTTGCTGCAATACCTTTGCCGCCTGTTGGAGCGGCTGATCAGGACATGGCTGGTTCTGCCGGACTGAAGCTCCCGCTGAGTGCCAAGCTGGTTGATGCGGTCAGCCGTTGGAAGGAATGGCTGCGTTCCGAAAGGCGCTATTCAATACACACCTTGAGTGGGTATGATCGTGAATTGAATAGTTTTCTGAAATTTCAGTTGCAACATGACGACAGCATCGTCGAATTAAACCTAGACGACCTCACCAATTTGAAAATCACGGATTTTCGGGCGTGCCTCGCGGATCGTAATCGCGGCGAAGTTGGCGAACGTAGCAAAGGCTTGAAGCCGGTTACGTTGGCGCGGGCATTGTCGGCAATTCGGAGTTTTTTCCGTTTTTGTGAACGACAGAAACTGTTTGCGAACTCGGCCATCCACGCGATTGCGTACACCAAAGCGCCCTCACGGAGTGCCCAAACCTCTGAGCGTGAACGAAGCGGTGACGACCCTGTTGGATATTGCCTTGGTATCCGAGAAACCTTGGGTTCAGGCGCGGGATTTGGCGGTGCTTACGTTGTTGTACGGTTGCGGCCTACGAATTTCCGAGGCACTGGAATTGAACGGAAATCAGGTTCCGTTCGGCGATTCCCTGATGATCCGGGGCAAGGGAGGAAAGGATCGGGTCGTGCCGGTGCTGCCCGTAGTCCGTAATGCAGTACGCGCCTATTTAGATTTGAGCCCATTTAAGGTTGCTCAAAACGGGCCGTTATTCGTGGGAGTGCAAGGAAAACGTCTCAATCAGCGAATCGTGAGGGCCCAGATGCAGAAATTGCGGGTTTCTATCGGTTTGCCCAGCACAGCGACGCCCCATGCCCTGCGTCACTCCTTTGCCACTCATCTTTTGGCGGGCGGTGGCGATTTACGGACCATCCAGGAGCTGTTGGGCCATGCCAGCCTATCCACCACGCAAAGATATACTGAGGTCGACGAGGAACGCCTAATGGCGGTCTACAAAGGGGCTCACCCTCAGGAACGATCACGGAAAACTGAAAAAAAGAAAGGCGGTCTTTAGACCGCCTTTCCGTGAACTGGGCCATAACGAGGTCCCAGATGCCAGATTGCTCTGGCCAAGATACTAGTTACGACAGAGAGAGGCTTTCCCTTTGTCCACCATGCATCCCCAGGCCGCTCGCTACGGCGCACAATTCATTAGACATTGGATCACCTCCTTTCAATTGTTTTTGCCAAGTGGTCAGTATGGCGAAAGTCGCAAGGAACGCAAGTCACCCCACAAATTCTGAGTTGACAAAATTTGCCCGTCGGCGACGTGCTTCAAGCCGAGATCATCAAAGTTGGATGCCAACAAGTTATAGCGATAGCTATCAAAGAGGAACCCGGCGTTCCGAAGCAAGTAATTATGGTTATGCTGCGTCCAGTAGTCATCAATAGAAATTGGGGCAAGTCAGGTTCATCGTGTTATGCGGCATCAATGTTGTTGTTCTGAAACAATACTTCCAACAACGTAGAGCTTTATACAATGGCGGTACTGTGTTGCGAATTGGGAAGAGTGGCATTGTGCTCTATGAACGGTTAGAGCAATGTCAGCGACAGGCTCGGATTGGTGAAGATCAACTGGTACTCTTTAATGGGAAATTCCGCTAACTACCGCCACCCAATGCAAATCGGCCATGACCGGCATTTCCTAGGCACTCAATCTGGCTAAGAAGATTTGCTGCTAATTAAACGCCGGCACTGAAGTTCTCGCCGATAATCTGGATTAGGCTTCCAGACGATCCAGTAAAATGGAGGCACGTGCGCGTTTCTCAGCTCTCGGATCGCGCTGTACAATGCGAAGCAGCGCTGCGCGGGCGGTGTTATTGCCGTCTTCAGCCATCTTAAAGGCAATGTCATCTCGGCGATCATAGTATTGGAAATCATAAGGCTGGACGTCAGGTTCTTGTTTGCGCCAGTAATACTTCAAATCATCTAATTCCCAATTGCCGTAGATCTCCTCCCAATTGCCACAGCCTGAATAGTTGGCCATTGAAACTTCGGAAATGGGCTCGCTGGCCCTTTGATAACGGGCATCGATGGAGTGTCGGATCATTTTTGTTTTATTGTGCATTCCTTTGTGAACCATCATGGAATGAAATATCAGGGCATCGCCGACGCCAAAATCACCAAACCGCCACTGCCCGTTAAAAGGCGCCGTAACCTCCAATCCTCCTGCGCCGGACGCGACCGTGAAATCATGAACGCCTTGCTTGTGAGATCCTTCGGCAACCGCCAATCCTCCCATCTCGCGTGGGCAATCATGAAGGGGCAACCAAACCGTCATTGTCTCTGCCGTGCCTTGAATATGGACAAAATCCTGGTGTGGGCGGGTGGTAAGTTTTTCTCTTTGGGGAAATATATTGCGGGCGACGAACAGCGGGTGCACCAAAACTTTTTCTCTGAAGATACGCGTAAACAAGTCGACAATGTTGGGGTGGTGTTTCAGGGCGTGGCTGTCTTCACGCGCATGGAAACGTCGAAAGACCTCTAGAAATTCTGGTTCGGGATCAGCGCAAACGATATTCCGGTTGGCGATGCGGGCTTCCTTTGGATGATCCGGGTCGAGCCAGCCGCCCTGAGCAACTACATCCAGGAATTGCTGGCCAACATTTTCCACGGCATCTGCTGGCACCAGGCCCCTGATGAAAAGATAACCATCTTGCGCAAGGCGCTCAGCTAGAGCGGCGCCGTCCATTACTAAATCAGTTGCGTCTGTGTACGGCTGCATGAATTTTACGGAGCATACTTCCCAGTTAATTGGGGCGTATGCGGTCCTTCAAGACCCTTTTCTGCGTGTTCCAATCGGGTATCGCGCGACCAGGTGCGCTTCTGATCATCGCTGATGTTTATGGATAAGCAGCCGATACCCTCGATTTCCAGGTCAACCTTATCGCCGTCCTGGAATGCGCTAAGCCCGCGGTGATTGGTGCCTGTGGCAAGAATATCGCCCGGCTCCAGGGCATGGATGGATGATGTCCACTCGATGCAGCGGGAAATGCTATGTGCCATATCGTCAGTGTTGAAGTCCTGCATGACGGTACCGTTGACACTCAATTTCACGGCGAGATTTTGGGGGTTGTCGACCTCGTCTGCCGTGACAATACAGGGCCCGATGGGTGCGAATGTATCCCGGCTCTTCATCTGGAAAAAGAAGTTGTTGGAGGGTCCCACACCGCGCGCAGAACCATCAATAAAGCACGTGTAGCCAAAGACATAACCCATGGCGTCCTTCTCAGGCACATGATTGGCCGGCTTGCCGATGATCACGGCCAATTCCGCTTCGCCCTCGAAAATGGTGGCGGCAATATCATCAAGAACCATGGTGTCGCCAGGACCGATAATAGCGGAAGCCGATTTGTGGAAGCCGTTGATAGGTGCCGGCGCATCTCGGGTTCCGTCTTCCATGTAGTTCACCGCCATGCAGTCAATATTGCGGGGCAGGGGGATCGGCGGGCGCAAGGTAACAGTCGATAGCGGCTGCCCCTCGTCTTCGGACGCTACCGCGGTTTCTAGCTTTTCGCGGTAATCATCAAACCGGGCGATCAATCCGTTTATCAAGGCGCGGCGGTCGATGTGCGGTATGTCCGCGCACATCTCGGTGACGTCCACCACCCGGTCATCCTTGATCAAGCCGATTTGATAATCATTGAAATAGACGAGCTTCATTCCTGTCCCCTGCCAAAATTTTAAGCATTTTAGACTTTGGGATGCCGGCGATCCAACTGTAAAATTCTTGGATATGTGTCATAGGCTTTCTATCTTTGCGCTAATTGGCTTCAATTTGCTCGCGCCGCATCTCCAAAATTAACCAGTTTTCTTCCGCCTTGGCTAGTTCATCCATGACCTCGGTCAAACGAGTTGATGCCATATCAAAGGCAGTCGGGTCCTTGCCGAAAAGTGTCGGGTCGGACAGGGTCTTTTCAAGGTTCGCGATCTTTTTCTGCAGAGTTTCAATTAGTCCCGGCAACGTCTCAAGCGCGTGTTTGTCCTTGAAGGAAAGCTTACGGTTGGAATTAGATTGTTTCGTGGCCCGTTTTGTTTTTGCCGGTACGGCGGCGGCTGTGGTCGGCTGAACTTCTTGTCTTTGCGCCTGCATGTCCGAGTAGCCGCCCGCATATTCCAGCCATTGGCCACGGCTTTCCGGCGCGATCACTGACGTTACGACACGATCAAGAAATTCACGGTCATGACTGACCAGAATCACTGTGCCTGGATAATCCGTCAGCATCTCCTGCAATAAATCCAGGGTTTCCAGATCGAGATCGTTAGTGGGCTCGTCCAGCACTAATAGGTTGGAGGGTTTTGCCAGGGCGCGGGCCAGCATGACCCGGCCGCGTTCGCCTCCCGACAGAGCTGAAACAGCGGTACCGATCTGATCCGGCTGAAATAGGAAATCCTTCATGTAACTGATGACATGCTTATTCTTGCCGGCGACGCTAACCCGGTCGCCACTGCTGCTGGTCAACGCCTCCGATAGGGTGGCGTTGGGATCTAGGTTTTCACGGAGTTGATCTAAACTGGCCACAGCCAAATTGGCGCCCAGGCGGATAGCACCGTCATCGGGGTCCGACGCGCCGGTCAGCATATTTAATAGTGTGGTCTTGCCCGCTCCATTTCGTCCAATGATGCCAACTCGGTCGCCTCGTTGGATTCGTGTGGAGAAATTTGCCACAATCTCTGTGCCGTTGTACGCCTTGGAAATACCCTTGGCCTCTATTACTAATTTGCCGGACAGACTGCTATCGGTGACTTTTAGCCTCACATTGCCGGTGGGGCGAATGCTTTCGCGCTTTTGCGTGCGTAAAGCCTGGAGAGCAGCTAGCCGACGTTGGTTGCGTTTGCGTCGCGCGGTGACGCCATACGTTAGCCAGTGCTCTTCGCGGGTGATCTTGCGATCTAGTTTGTGTTGTTCCTCTTCCTCTCTTTGCAGTATGTCGTCCCGCCAGGCTTCGAATTCGGAAAAGCCCTTGTTTAGCAAACGGGTTTCACCATGACTGAGCCAAACCGTGGTGCGCGAAAGTTTAGAGAGAAAACGCCGGTCATGGCTGACAATTATTAGGGCTGAGCGCAAAGTTTCTAGTTCCGCCTCAAGCCATTCAATGGCAACTAAATCGAGATGGTTGGTGGGTTCATCTAGTAGCAGAATATTCGGTTCAGGTGCTAGCACTCGGGCTAGCGCCGCGCGGCGGCTTTCTCCGCCGGACAAATATGCTGGGTTTGCCTCTCCTGACAGTCCCAGTTTTGCCAAAAGGTAGGTTGCACGATTGGGATCATCCCCTGGCGCTAATCCATCCTGGACATAGGACAGCACGTCGCGATGTGCAGACAAATCCGGTTCCTGAGGCAGGTAGCGTACGGTGACGCCAGGTTGAAGAAAGATTTCTCCGTTGTCAGGTTCTATCTGGCCGTTGGCGATTTTCATCAACGTTGATTTGCCCGAGCCATTACGTCCCACGAGACACATGCGATCACCTTGAGAAACCGAGAGTTCCGCGCCGCGTAGCAAGGGCGTACCGCCAAATGTAAGATCGATATCGCGCAAGATGAGAATGGGTGGGGCCATTCTAGATCATGTCTTCGGGTTCAACATTACGAATGTTGCGATCACCGCGCCTTACGTCTTCGGCAGTGAGCTCTAACAGGGTCAAATTGGCCATGGGTATGCTGGAGTATTCGGTCAATGGCATATCATTCAAGAAACAAATTAGGGTGCGTAACACGCCGCCGTGAACTGCTAGGAAGACCCTCTCGTCAGGTGCGATACCGGCAACGATGTCAGTGATGCCCGCCACGACACGAATTTGTAGCTCCGAAAGGCTTTCTCCCCCCCAAGGCGCGCCGTCCCAGGGCCTCTCTTGCCAGACGCGCAGGGCCTCACTGTCCTTTGCTTCTACTTCCGAGGCTAGATGACCCTCAAACCACCCAAGTCCGATCTCGATGCAACGAGGGTCGATCTCGTCAGGTTTACGATTAAAAAGGCAATCCACTGTCTGCCGACAGCGCAGCGCCGGCGATGAAATGACCCGATCGGGCTGATAAGGCATACGTTCGCCCAGCGCAATGGCCTCTGCCCGTCCATTGTCCGAAAGGGAACTGTCCATCTGTCCTTGAAAACGCAAAGGCGGGCCGTTCCAGGCTGTATGGCCGTGACGAATAAGATAAAGCCGTTTTTCTGACATACCAAGAATCGCTGTTGCAGAGCAAATATCTTTCCATGCTTGGCTGGTTATGGACAGTGAAACCTCTGCCGTGCACCATATACGAACAGAGGAGGTGACCTATGATGCAGATCGAAAAGCTCGACGGAGCGACAACCCTTACTCTCAATCGGCCGAAACAGCGAAACGCTCTTGATGCAGCCATTATCGATGGCCTGACCCAAACCATTGAAGAGGCCGAAGCCGACGCGGAAACCCGATGCCTTGTGATCCGGGGTGCGGGCGGAAACTTCTGCGCTGGCCGCGATTTGACCCGTCCGCCGGACCGCGATTTAGCTTCGGCCTTGGCTGCGGACGAGACCTGGACGAAGGTGAACCGCCTTTTGCATACTATGAGCAAGCCGACCGTCGCTGTGGTCGAAGGTTACGCGGTGGCGGGCGGTTTCACTCTTGCCATGATCTGCGATTTCGTCCTGGCTGAGGAAGAGGCAAAATTTGGCGCCTTGGAGATGCGCCGGGGCTTTCCTGCTGCCATCAACACGCCGGTACTAACCAATCTGATGGGTCCGCGATTGGCGCTGGAGTTCCTCATGTTCGGCGATCTGATCTCGGCTCGTCGCCTCTACGAAGTAGGGCTTATCAACCGCCTAGTTGACGGTGCCGAGGCTTTGAATCAATTGGCGCAGCAGTTCGTTCGTAATCTGGTGGCTCTGGATCGGGACGCCGTGCGTATGACCAAGGAAGCCCTTCGCGCCGCCCGTAACATGCCCCTTCTTGACGCCTTGGAAATGGGTAAACTTGGAAACGCTCTGATTGCAGCTTCCGGTCGGATGGAAGAGGCCATGCAGGACTATGCTGATATGAAGGATAAGCGATGAGGGATTGCATACCGTCTTAACAGTTCAAGTGTGCGTTTTTCTGATAGTTGTCAGTCAAGCCGCTGTTGCTGGTCCGCCAAAGGCTAAATTCGGCGTTTTGAATTTAGGGACTTAGACGTAGATAGTTGCTAAACCGTTGGGCTCATAGGAGTAGATCTTTTGGGAACTACGGGCTGCGTGCCGGCGACATCATCTGATTGTATTAGTGCAAAATTTTTTTGAATGGTTAGAGGGCCGATCGGCCTATGATGACAATTGAGCCTCAAAATACCCGTTGTACGAACTGCATGCCAAGTTCCAAGCCATCCTGGGCAATGGTGTGGCCGGCGCCCTGGCTGACGTGCCATTCCACGTTCAAGCCAGCGCCACCCAGAGCCTGGACCGCGTCATGGAGGTGCTGGACGGGCAACATTTCATCCCTGTCACCATGGATCATCAGGACGGGCGGCTTGGACCTGATTTCGTCCGTCAGTAATTCAGGGCCTGCCAGCAGGCCAGAATAGCCCAAAATTCCCGCGACTTGACTGTCGCGACGCAGGCCGACATGCAAACTCATCATGGTGCCCTGGCTGAAACCAACCAGCAGTAGGTTCTTTTCTGTCAGGCCGTGGCTTTCGAGCTCCTGGTCGATGAATTGGTTTAAGATTGGCGCTGCGTCTAGAACACCCTTGAGACGGCTGCTATCGTCAAACTGACTGATGGCAAACCATTGATAACCCATCGGCGACATATCACAACGCTGAGGTCCGTTTGGCGCGACAAACGTCGCATTGGGCAGTTTTTGTGCGAAATAGGGCG
>CAZDQC010000005.1:48701-57992 GCA_964507245.1 uncultured Rhodospirillaceae bacterium | reverse complement strand
CCACACGCTGATGTCAAGGGTTCGTCAACCAAGTATTGACATTAGCGAAATGGGTCTGTTTCCAGGCATTTTGCAAACTGCCTAGTCGCCCTTCTACAGTGGTAGGCCGTTGCCATCGTAGCAGTAAAATCATTAGCGCCAAACTACTAGTAAAATGACCGGCGCGCTAGCTTGCTACATATTTCGGCGATATTGGCCACCGACTTCGAACAGTGCTTTGGTAATCTGACCCAAGGAACAAACTCGCACCGCATCCACCAGAACGGCGAATACGTTTTTTTCGTTTTGGGCAACTTCCTTTAGATGTTCCAACATAGCCGGTGCCGATTTGGCGTTACGCTTGTGGAACGCCGCCAGGCGCCTGAGCTGTGATTTTTTTTCCCGTTCCGATGACCGAGCCAACTCCAACGTAGTCTTTTCCAGCGGAGGCTCAGGGTTTATGAACGTATTAACGCCGATGATAGGATACCGACCATCATGTTTAAGGGTTTCATAATAAAGACTTTCATCCTGAATTTTACCCCGCTGATAGCCTGTTTCCATCGCTCCCAATACACCACCGCGGTCGCTGATCAGCTCAAATTCCTGCAACACGGCTTCCTCGACTAAATCCGTCAGCTCTTCGATAATGAAGGAACCTTGGTTGGGGTTTTCGTTCTTAGTCAGACCCCACTCCTTACCAATGATCATCTGGATCGCCATTGCCCGGCGAACGGATTCTTTGGAAGGCGTGGTGATGGCCTCATCGTACGCATTCGTGTGCAGGCTATTCGTATTGTCATAGCTAGCCACTAGGGCCTGCAGGGTGGTACGGATATCGTTGAAGGCAAATTCCTGGGCATGCAGAGATCTGCCGGACGTCTGTGTGTGATATTTCAGTTTCTGACTGCGCTCCTTCGCACCGTACCTTTCGCGCATGGTTACGGCCCAGATACGCCGGGCGACACGGCCGAGGACGGTGTATTCCGGATCCATACCGGTGGAAAAGAAGAAAGACAGGTTTGGCGCAAAATCATCGATCTTCATGCCGCGGGCTAAATAACTCTCCACATAAGTGAAACCGTTGGCTAGAGTGAAAGCGAGTTGCGAGATTGGGTTAGCACCGGCCTCGGCGATATGGTAGCCAGATATAGAAACGGAATAGAAATTCCGCACCTTGTTCTCTATAAAATATTCCTGAATATCGCCCATCACTTTAAGGCTGAATTCTGTGGAGAACAGGCAGGTATTCTGGCCTTGATCCTCTTTTAGGATATCGGCCTGTACAGTACCACGCACATTTTCGTGGACCCAGGTACGAATTTTTGTGGCTTCCTTTTCCGTCGGCTTGCGGCCCTTTTCAGTTTCAAAAGAATCAAGTTGTTGGTCTATCGCTGTATTGACGAACATAGCCAAGATAGTAGGTGCCGGGCCATTGATAGTCATAGAAACGGACGTGGACGGCAGACAAAGATCAAAGCCGTCATAGAGCACCTTCATATCATCAAGTGTAGCGATGGAGACACCCGAGTTACCAACCTTGCCATAAATATCCGGCCGCAAGTCCGGATCGTTTCCGTACAGAGTTACAGAATCAAAGGCTGTAGAAAGACGCTTAGCAACCGATTCCTTGGAGACAAACTTAAAGCGCTTGTTAGTTCGAAAGGGATCGCCTTCGCCCGCAAACATACGTGTAGGATCTTCCCCTTCACGGCGGAACGGAAAGACGCCTGCAGTATAGGGGAAATAGCCGGGTAGGTTTTCCGAACGCAGCCAACGTAGGAGTTCGCCTTCATCCTCATAGCGAGGCAGTGCCACCTTGGGGATCGCCGTGCCGCAGATAGTAGTGGACGTCAAACTGCTGCGTATTTCCTTGCCACGGACTTTAGTGACAAATTCCTCCCCTTCATAAGTTGCCCTGGTTTTGGGCCAAGTCGCCAATAGTTTTAGGTCTTCTTCTCCAATGGCCTCGACGCGTTCGGCGGCCATTCTATCCATGCGCATCAAATGCGATTTCGGCGCCCCATTCGAAGCCAAAAGATCATGCGAAGCCAACAATTGCTGCCGCTCCCGCGCTGCACTAGACCGACTAGTGGTTTCTTCATGATATTGCCTGACCTCACGGGCAATATCAGCCAGGTACTGGATCCGATCCGAGGGCACTATGAAATCAAGTCGAGAGGAGGTTCGAGACGGATTTTCAGGTAACGCTGACTTCCACAACGCCAAGCCCCGGTCAGCAAGTGATAGCAAAATATTATGATAAAGGGCGGTTACACCGTCGTCATTGAATTTGGAGGCGATAGTACCGAATACCGGCATTTCTTCCACCGGTGTGACAAACAATTCGTGGTTACGCTGATACTGCTTACGCACATCACGGAAGGCATCCTTAGCGCCCCTGCGATCGAATTTGTTGATCGCTACAAGATCGGCAAAATCCAGCATATCTATTTTTTCCAGCTGGCTAGCAGCTCCGTATTCTGGTGTCATGACATAAATGACGACATCCACGAACGGCACGATGGCCGCATCCCCTTGGCCAATACCTGATGTCTCTATAAGAACAAGATCGTATCCAGCAGCCTTACAGGCCGTGATTGCACCAGGCAGACAGACTGCCAATTCGCTACCCGAACCGCGCGTTGCTAGGGAGCGCAAATAGACTGAACCGTGACCGGCGAATTTATCGATGGCGTTCATGCGAATGCGATCGCCCAGCAATGCGCCACCCGATTTCCGCCGAGAAGGATCCACCGCCAAAATTGCAATCTTCATGTCTGGTTGGTCTGTGCGAAAACGTCGTACGAACTCGTCAGTCAGCGAGGACTTTCCCGCACCACCTGTGCCAGTGATGCCAACCACAGGGATTGTGCCCTTTGCCTCGGCCAGCGTAGCAAGATCTCTGCGCAAGACCCTGGACAAAGTGCCTGCTTCCATGCCGGTGATAATGCGCGCCAGGGCACCTCGATCGCATTTCTTCAGTTTTGCCAAAGTCTTGGGTAATTTTTTTGAGAGATCAAAATCAACCCGCTTGACCAAATCCTCAATCATGCCGGTCAGGCCCATTGCCTGACCGTCTTCTGGCGTGTAAATGCGGGCAACACCGTATTTGTGCAGTGCGCGGACCTCTTCAGGCACTATAACCCCACCACCACCACCGAAAACCTTAATGTGACCAGCACCCCTATCTTTCAACAAGTCGATCATATATTCGAAAAATTCGATGTGACCGCCCTGGTAGGAACTTATAGCGATGCCCTGGACATCTTCATCAATGGCGGCGGCAGTAATCTCCTCGACAGAACGGTTATGTCCCAGATGAATAACCTCTGCTCCCGTCGCTTGAATCATGCGGCGCATCACATTGATGGCCGCATCATGACCATCAAACAACGAAGTAGCAGTAACCAAGCGCAAATGGTTCTTGAGCTGCAGGCCCCGCTTCTTCGCGGTGACTTTTGCCTTATTTGTTAGCCGACCGCTTGTTGACCGAGCCGAATTATCCGCGCTTGCATTAATGCCGTCCACCTCTTCATCTCCGCGCTGATTTTCCGATCTAGCCCTTCATAACATGGCAGCAAAGGAGATTGCACGCCTAGATCAATAGATCCGCCCGAAGTAGACTAGGACAACCAACAACATTCACGGGGACACCAACATGGCAGAAATCGCCAAGGCTCAACCGGCAACGGAGCGGCAGAATGATGCTCCGACTACGTCTTCGCGGGTCCACGGGCAGTATCCGCGTACACGCATGCGGCGCAACCGTCGGGATGACTGGAATCGCCGCCTTGTCTCAGAAAATATATTGAGTGTAAATGATCTGATCTGGCCAATCTTCGTGCATGATCACGAAGAGGCCTTGGCTGTGCCGTCTATGCCCGACATCCATCGATTGAGCATTAAGGGGGCCGTAGATGCTGCGAAACAGGCCTCCGACCTAGGAATTCCCGTGATGGCGGTGTTCCCCGCCATCGAACCGGAATTGAAAAATCCCGAAGGATCGGAAGCCATCAATCCCAACAATATTGTTTGCCGTTCTGTCCGTGCAATCGCGGATGCGGTGCCGAATATCGGCATCATGTGTGATGCCGCCCTGGATCCCTTTACCTCACATGGCCACGATGGTTTGATCCGCGATGACTATGTCGTCAATGATGAAACCGTCGAAGTTTTGTGCCAGCAGGCTCTAATCCAGGCTCAAGCCGGCAGCAACATCATCTCGCCTTCGGATATGATGGATGGCCGTGTCGGCGCAATCCGTGATTGCTTGGATGCCAACGGCTTAGATGATGTGCGCATATTAGCCTATTCCGCAAAGTATGCTTCCGCCTTCTTCAGTCCATTTCGAGATGCGGTCGGATCCGGCACATATTTGGGCAAGGCCGACAAAAAAACGTACCAAATGGACCCTGGCAATATCAATGAAGCCCTAAGAGAGATTGCCTTGGACATCGCTGAAGGCGCTGATATGGTCATGGTCAAACCCGGAATGCCCTATTTGGATATCATCAGCAAGATCAAGGACGAGTTCGGCATGCCGACAGTCGCCTATCAGGTAAGTGGTGAGTATTCCATGCTGGTTGCCGCCGCCGAACGCGGCTGGCTAGACGGCGAAAGGGTAATGATGGAAAGCCTATTGAGTTTCAAACGGGCCGGCGCCGACGGTATCGTAACCTATTTTGCGGCCAAGGCAGCAGCAATATTAAAAGCACGTTAACCGACTGCTATTTGTCCAAGTTTGGCAAACAAATGGCTTTTGGCAAGCTACCGTTATTAGTCAATCTGTGAAAACGGTGAACCAGCCAATAGGCAGTTCAGCCACAGTTAATCCGGTGACGATTGGTGCAACGCCCAGAGGCACTGATAACAGCGCCGACGTAATCAGAGTAGAGTACCACGTTAACGGCAACGGCAATCTCGCGGACCTTGTCGGTAACGGATAAACGCCTGATTAACTGTTGATTATTCTCCCGGCCGCAAGGCGACCATGCGAGCCAGCAAAGCGGAGGTGTCCCACCGGCCGCCGCCCATGGCCTCTACATCGGCATAGAATTGGTCCACAAGCGCCGCCATTGGTAGGGAAATACCCTGGTTCTTGGCTTCCTGGATGCAAATGGCTAGATCTTTGCGCATCCATTTTACTGCGAAACCATGCTCGTACTCATCCGCCAACATGGTCAGGTAACGGTTCTCCATCTGCCAAGACTGCGCCGCGCCCTTTGAAATTACATCCACCACCTGCGCGCCATCCAATCCTGCCATTAACGCTAAATTCAATCCTTCAGCCAGGCCCTGAACAACACCAGAAATGCAGATCTGATTGACCATTTTCGTCAACTGACCCGCCCCTGCCGGGCCCATGAGCTGACACATCTTGGCATAGCAATCGATCGCGGCCGAAACCTTGTCAAAATCCTCTTGGTCTCCACCGCACATAACCGTCAGCACACCATTCTCGGCCCCAGCTTGGCCGCCCGACACCGGTGCATCAATAAATCCCAGATCGCGATTCTTAGCGGCCGCATGCATTTCCCGCGCCACATCTGCTGATGCGGTCGTATGGTCCACCAACACCGAGCCTAAAGCCATGCCTGCAAATATACCATTCTCCCCCAATGTCACTTCGCGCAGATCGTCATCAGCGCCTACACAGGCAAAAATGATACTGGCGCCGGAAGCAGCGTCTTTTGGCGTAGTAGCGCTGGCACCATTGTATTCGTCTACCCAGCCGTCGGCCTTAGCGCTATTTCGGTTATACACAGTGATGTCATAACCCTTTGTGGCCAGATGCCCAGCCATGGGATACCCCATCACGCCCAATCCGATAAATGCGACCTTGTCACTCATACCCATCTCCCAAAATTCGGAAAATTCCTAGTGTCGTTTCTACACGCCTTCGCTCCTAAGCAAAAGTGGTCCTCGAATGTTCATAACGGTATGATCCATTAAACAAGAGGGGAGCCAAAATGACTTATTCTTTGTTTGTCGGCGCTGGACAGTGGCAAGCCGCGGCCAGCGAGACAGCGACACAAGGCTTTTTCGGCCTTGATGGCGACGCGCAATGGCAACCATTATCCAACGGATTGCCGGATCAGGTTGAGGTACGCAGCATCGTCCTGCATCCGGATTGCCCAAATACCATTTACGCCGGTACGCAAAGAGGGCCCTATCGTTCAAAGGATGCCGGTGAAAGTTGGCACTCCCTAACCTTACCCGAGGGCACGCCGGACGAGGAGCGGGTTGTTTGGAGTATTTGTCTCGACCCGTCTGACCCGAAAACAATCTATGTGGGCACACAAAACACCACCGTATTTCGTAGTCGCGACGGTGGCCAAGGCTTCGAACGCCTGGCAATCCCGGAACCCGAGGGTGTGGTGTGCGCAAGTTTTGCCATGCGGGTGATCCGCATCGCTGTCGCCGCCAACGATCCCAATCATATCCTCGTCGCATTTGAGATCGGCGGCCTGGTACGGAGCCTCGACGGTGGCGCCAACTGGAAAAGCTGCAACAGCGATTTGCTCAGTCTTTCCCGGCAGGACCATCTGCGCAGTGCCATCGTTTCGGATCAAGACACCGAGGGCATGATGGATTCTCATGCCTTGATTTTTGATCCCGGCGATCAGGATGCCGTGTGGTTGGCCAATCGCATGGGCCTATTTCGTAGCGAGGATGGCGGCGAACATTGGTCGGAATTCGGTATCGGCGAGTTTTCTCCTCTCACTTATGCCCGGGATATTCAGGCTTCCCGCCACCAACCGGACCGTATGTACGTCGCACTATCGTTGGCCGCAGCCTGCGATAAAGGATCCCTTTATCGCAGCGATGATCGCGGTCAATCCTGGAACCGTTTTGACCATGACGTGGACATCGACAGCACCCTGATGGCAGTGGCCGAGAGCATCACCTCATCTAACCGAGTCTATTGCGCGGCTCGTCACGGCAAAATCTATGGAACGGAAGATGGCGGTGAAAGCTGGACAAGTTACCAGTTGCCTAATGGTATTCAGGGAATCTATGCAATCGCCTGTGTTTAGGTATTTTGTCGGGATGAAGATCACCCTCTAATTTGGTCAGAGCACGGCAATGGCTGATTGCGGCCATATTTCCAAAATGACCGGAGGTGATAAGGGGCAACCGTACACAAGACGCTGGATGGCGGCTATATTGGGTTAGGTTAGCGTAAGTCTAAGTGGCGGCCGGGACGTACTTCAATATGGTTGTCGTCAATTTGTCGTGCCCTTTTTTTAAACTTGTTCTAAATTACAAAAGTCACCGCCATTGTGCTGATATGGGGACAGGCACCTGGCGATTGGAGTCGCAGAGGAACCATGCCAACAATATGAGTGTCAATCTCATTAATCAGCGAGAATTCCGCGACGCTATGGGTTGTTTTGCCTGTGCCGTGACAGTAATTTCAACGACAACCCCGGATGGGCAGGCCGTCGGCGTGACGGTAAATTCGTTCAACTCGGTGTCACTTGATCCGCCGTTGGTGCTGTTTTGCCTGGGCCGGGAAGCAACTAAATTCGATGATTTCCTGGCCTCGGGACAATTCACGGTCAATATCCTGCGCCAAGGGCAGGACAATATTTCCAACGGTTTCGCAGCCGACGGCGGCAACTTCTTCCAGACAATGGACAGTTACACATCCGCCCTGGGCAATCCCTTGGTCCCGGATGCCCTAGCTATATTCGATTGCGAAACCGAGACCGTGCACGACGGCGGTGATCATGTCATCTTGATTGGTCGGGTCATCGAACTACGCCATGACCACGAAGGGGATCCATTGATCTATTACCGTGGCCGCTACTGCAACGTGAGTTTCACCGGCTAGAGACCTAACCGGCATCGGACGTATCATTTAATCCTCTCTCATTGCCGTCGACCGAGCTCAACACAGCGCTGAATTCGTCTATATGTTCCCAGTCTTGGGTCCCAGATCAAAGTCCATTTCTGCCTGTTTTATTCGCACGGCCTGGAAGTTGCTCCGGTACTGTACCACCAAAATATTACCTCCGAATTTCCAACTGGTTGCTCCATCCTGTAAAAGGCAACACAACGATCGGTCATCTTTCCCACCAATTGCCCCTTCGTCACGCCCATGGGTTGTCAAACAAACTTGTTGGTCTTGGGCCCGAGACGCTATAAATTCAGCGATTATCTTCGTGGTGTCGGGCTGCAGGTCGTGTTGTTTTTGGCTTACATATTCACGCCTTCTCGCAACTTGGTAGTACGGTCTATTTGACAAAATCTATCGTTATGAAACCATTCTCTCCACAATCTTTGACCTATTTCTTTCTCTCTCGCAGTTCCAATTGCCCCTATTTGCCGGATCGAGTGGAGCAGATGGTGTTCACGGACCTGAGCTCTGCCGGTGCGCCGCAAGAACTACACGGCCAACTCTCCCGCGCCGGATTCAGGCGTAGTCAAAGTGTGGCGTACAAACCCAATTGCCCGGAATGTCAAGCTTGCCGTGCAGTACGCGTGCCGGTAAATGAATTCAAGCCCGGCCGTAGTTTGCAGCGCATCGCCAAACGAAATAGTGGCATTACGGCAGCGGTTATGCCGGCCAAGGGACGAGGCGAGCATTTCGTACTGTTTAACAGATATGTGCGCTCACGTCATGGAGACGGCGGCATGGCAGGGATGAAATTCGACGATTATCTGGCCATGATACAGGACACGCCGCTACCCGCGGAACTGGTCGAATTTCGCTCCGAGAATAATGAACTTTACGGCGTCTGCCTAACCGATCCATTAGATGACGGCCTTTCCCTGGTCTATAGCTTTTTCGATCCAGACCTCGCTAAGGAAAGTCCCGGTAAATTCATCATACTATGGCACTTAGCGGAGGCCAAACGGCGCGGACTGCCCCACGTCTATTTAGGCTATTGGATCGAGGAAAGCCACAAGATGGCTTACAAGGCCAGCTTCCGGCCCTTGGAAGCTCACGGGCCCGACGGTTGGAAGAGAATTTAATCCCTCAACATATCCGTAGGACAGATTTGGCGTTTTTCAATGTCCATCTCGAACCGGCGGAGCCGACGGCCATCACCACTGACGTCAATAGTACCTTCTTTACGGACGGCTTGGAACGAATACTGGCCTTGCGCATCGTCTTTATATCGGAAGGTGCGAAGATCAACGATAAGAGATAGCGCCGTGACCAACGAACCCTATGTCCAACGCCTTAAAGTTTGTCGCCAAAAATTTTAGGCTCCAAGCCAAATCGGCGAATGTAATACCGAATCATAATAATATGTATCAGCATGAAATTTCATCAGAGTTACCAGGGGTCAAGTTTCC
>CAZDQC010000005.1:0-48601 GCA_964507245.1 uncultured Rhodospirillaceae bacterium | reverse complement strand
TTTTCTTACTCTGGCACCCAGTCATGCTCACCAATCCCTTGAACCAACAGGAAACGACATGAACCACCGACCACACCCGTCACGCGATGAGGCTGCCCTGACGGCACTTTGAAAGTCTGCCCCGGCTTCAACTGTTGCGCGCCTTTGGGACGGCGGGTTTCTATGATCATTGGGCCTTCCATACAAAAGAAGTCGTCGTCTATTATCGTATGGCTGTGCCAGGGAATTTCCTCGCCAGCGGCCAGGGTCAGAATTTGTACTTTCAAGCCGTCAGTGCGGCCGATTAGTTCGCGGCACCGAATTGTATAGGGGAGATCTTTTGGCTCGGTCATAGGGAGATTGTGGCCAATCCAAACCAACAACGCAAACAGCATGCTTAATCTCCTGTTACATTAGTTCTATGAACTGGTCAGATGAGGGTTATGTACTGTCGGTCCGCCGCTATGGAGAGGCGGCCGCCATAGTCAATTTGTTGACGCGAGAGCATGGCCGCCACGCGGGGCTGGTGCGGGGTGGCATGGGACGGCGGCTGCGGGGGGTGTTGCAGCCGGGCAACCAAGTAGCCGCCAACTGGCGCGGGCGTCTGGCGGAGCATTTGGGTACTTATATGGTGGAGGGTAAGCGGGACCATGCTGCGGGGCTGCTGGCGGATGGGAACCGTTTGGCAGGACTGACGGCAGCGGCAGCGGTGACAGAGGCGGTCTTACCTGAGCGTCAACCTCATCTGCCTATTCATAATGCCTTCGCCTCCCTGTTGGATGCGCTGGCCACGTCGCCGGCCTGGGCCGTCGTTTATGTGCGCTATGAACTAGGATTGCTGTCAGAATTAGGCTTTGGCTTGGATTTGAGCCAATGCAGTGCCACGGGAGTGACCGAAGACCTCGCCTATGTCTCACCCCGCTCCGCACGCGCCGTCAGTCGGGCGGCGGCGCGCCCTTACAAAAATCGACTGCTACCTCTACCTAGATTCTTGCTACCCGACACGCGGGCCGAGTACGCTGCCCAGGATATTCTCGATGGTCTAAAGCTGACAGGGTATTTTCTGGAGGCAACCATTTTTGCCCCCAACAATCGTCCTCTGCCCGCTGCCCGCGACCGCCTAGTGACCCGCTTGGGACGCACGATTTAGAGCCCAGCAATGAAGTTCAGATCAGTTCCCACACCAGCACTTGCCGTTGGTGTCCAGTGACGCCAGACAAATTTGATTGCCGCATTCCATCAAATGGTAACATGCTGCCATGACAGAGATTCTCGAAGGCGGTGAAATCCGCGATACCCCGCTGGGTGAGGCCCTGGGTGAACGATACCTCTCCTATGCCCTGTCCACCATCACATCTCGTAGCCTACCTGATGTGCGCGACGGTATGAAACCAGTACATCGGCGTATCCTGTACGCCATGCGGCAGTTGAAGTTGGACCCAAATACCGGCTTCAAGAAATGTGCCCGCATCGTCGGCGATGTCATGGGCAAGTTTCATCCCCATGGCGACCAGGCAATTTATGACGCTCTGGTGCGCCTAGCCCAGGAATTTGCCCAGCGCTATCCGTTAGTAGATGGTCAGGGTAATTTCGGAAATGTGGACGGGGATAACGCCGCCGCTATGCGCTATACTGAGGCCCGCATGACGGACGTCGCCAGGTCCCTGTTGCAGGGCATTGACCTGGGCACAGTGGACTTTCGCGAAACCTACGATGGCGAGGACAAGGAACCCACGGTCCTCCCTGCCGCCTTCCCCAATCTACTGGCCAATGGTGCCGCCGGTATCGCCGTGGGCATGGCAACCTCCATCCCGCCGCACAATATCCTCGAACTGTGCACAGCCCTTCTGCACCTGATCAAATTTCCCAATGCTGGTGTTGACAAATTGTCAAAACTAATTCCCGGACCCGACTTCCCCACCGGCGGTGTCCTCGTTGAGGACCACGCAAGCGTCGTGGCGTCCTACAAGACAGGGCGAGGCGGTTTCCGGCTGCGGGCGAAATGGGAGGTCGAAAAGGGCAAACGCGGCACCTACAACGTGATCGTCACAGAAATCCCCTATCAAGTGCCCAAGGGTCGGATCATCGAAAAGGTGGCGGAACTGCTGCACCAGCGGAAACTACCCCTTTTAGCGGATATCCGCGATGAATCGGCAGAGGACATTCGCCTGGTGCTAGAACCGAAATCGGGCCGGGTAGAGGCAGAGGTGCTGATGGAGCATCTATTCCGCTTGAGTGAACTTGAGGTGCGCATAGGACTGAACTTGAACGTGTTGGATGCTGAACAGACTCCACGGGTGATAAACCTGCGGGAGGCCTTACAAGCGTTCTTAGACCATCGCCATGTGGTCTTGATCCGTCGCACGGAACATCGCCTCAGGCAAATCGATCAGCGCCTTGAAGTATTGGGCGCCTATTTGGCGTGTTATTTAAATCTGGACGCGGTAATTCACATCATCCGGGAAGAAGATGAGCCCAAACAGGCGCTGATGAAAGCCTTCGGCCTGACTGATGTGCAGGCGGATGCGATCCTAAACATGCGTTTGCGCACCTTAAGAAAGCTAGAGGAAATGGAGATAAAGGTCGAAGAAAAGACCTTGACCGAGAAACGAAAAGATCTCGAGGCATTGTTAGAATTCGAGGATAGGCGCTGGTCTGCTATCGCAGACGAAATCCGCGAGATGCGTAAGACTTTTAGCGATGACCCCATCCTGGGGGCCCGGCGCACCTCTTTTGCCGATGCACCTGCCGTCGAATTGAACCCCATGGAAACTTTGGTGGAAAAGGAACCAATCACCGTGGTTTGCTCTGATAAGGGTTGGCTCCGCGCCCTGCGCGGCCATGTAGAGGAAGGCCACGACGTACACTACAAGGACGGCGATAAGGGACGCTTTTGGCTGCACGCCCAGACGACGGATAGGCTGGTGCTGTTCGCAACCAATGGGCGATTTTATACCTTAGCCTGCAACAAGCTACCGGGGGGTCGCGGTAATGGTGAGCCAGTCCGCCTGATGTTGGACTTGGCAAATGATGAGGACGTCGTCAGCTTGATGGTGCATAACCCCGAACGCAAGCTGGTGGTCGCTGCCAGTGACGGCCGAGGGTTTGTGGTTTCGGAAAAAGCCGTTGTCGCACAAACTCGTGTCGGTAAACAGGCCCTGAACGTCTTCGGCGACGTGGAGGCTGCGGTCTGTGCCCCAGTCCTAGGCGATCATCTGGTAGTGGTTGGCGAAAACCACAAACTCTTAATTTTCCCCCTCACCGACTTACCAGAAATGAACCGGGGCCGCGGCGTGGTTCTACAGCGCTACAAGGAAGGCGGACTATCGGATGCCAAGACCCTTGATCCCGCAGTTGGCCTCACCTGGCGCCAAGCTGGCGGTCGCACCCGCACCGAGTTGGACCTGACCAACTGGATGGGCAAGCGCGGTCAAACCGGACGCCTAGCACCAAAGGGGTTTTCGAAGACCCACAAATTTAGCTAAATGGCCAAAGGCAGGGATCATCCAAAATAGGTTTGTTCTTCACCCGTGGGCAAAATCCAAGACACTCTTTTCGCCTTTTCCAAATTTCAGAGATTTATACTGCTGGAAATAATCAGTCGTTATTAGATTTTTCGAGTACGCTTCAAATAGATTATGTTCCGCCGCCACGACACTTCGTAAAGACAGCATTCCATTTCGAATTCTGGCCGGATCCAAATTGGTTGGGAAAGTGCTCTGGACGGGATCACAAACTATAGATGAAACGGGCATCCACGCGACGCTCGGCAATTAACGCCGCCACGTCCTAAGAATATGTGGAATTGCCGATTTTTGCATATTAATACCTAGCCAAGCGGTCGCGCTCCATGGTTGATGGGAGCATCGAAGATTTCTGCTCTATCTTCTATAGCTAGTGTTTTCCAATTCGGTCCGATAACGACCGAACCCTTTGCCACAAACTTGGCTAAAGAAAATCCCTATCCACTCTTCCGCCAAATAACTGAAAGGATCTTGATGCAATTAATCCCCTAACGAGGTTGTGTTGACCTTGTGCCCCAATAAAAATAATTGCAGTGGGGAATTCAATAATCGCCCCTTAAGCATTTTCATCATTCCTCAGCGGAACGCCGCAAACACTTCTTGGAAGGCAACCATCTGATTGCCGTTGGCAGACGACGGCACAAGGATCGGAGTGTGTATTCCTGCATCGAACCAGGCCTCGACGCCCTCACAGACACGAGAAACCGGCCCAAACAAAGTATTGTCAGTCAGCCATTTGTCGCTCAAGTGGTCGGGAATTTTTTCAAGGTCACCGGCTGCCATGGCGGCCTCGACGCCGGCCATCTCTTCCGCGTAACCAGATTCCTTCCAATAATTCCGGTAATTCGGCAATTGTACGTACGAGGTCAATGTGCGTCGGTTGACGGCCTTGCATGCATCCACGTCATCGCCAATGCAAGTGGGAATCATGTTGCCAATAAAGAAATCGTTGCTGTTGCGCTTGTCTTCAGGCAGGGCAGCGAGAGATGCGGGCATGAAACTGCGGGAAGCATTAGCAAACACCATACCGTCGCCGATCTCGCCGGCCACGGCAATCATCTTACGACGCATGGTGGCCAAAATGATTGCCGGCAACTCGCCCACTCGTTTCACAGCCTTTAAATCGGTTACAAAGTTGCGGATGTCGGACAAAGGCTTGCCGGCTGTAACACCCATTCGCTTCAGAGAAGGGCCGTGGCTAACACCCACACCGAAGCGGAACCGGCCGCCGGACACCTCGTGTATGAACGAAGCTGTCTGAGCATAGTCCAACACTGTGCGGGAATAAATCGGCGCGATCGAAGTACCGAACGGAATTTCGTTGGTGTGTTGGGCCAGAGCCGCGCATAGGGTCATATTGGCGACGGTTGAGGGGCAATAGATGCCCGTAAAACCGCGGCGTTCGATTTCACCAGCCAGTTCCAGTGTGGCTTTGCGGCGGCCAGGCACGGCAGCCAAGCTAAGCGCTGGCATTCTAGGCATTGTTCACTCCAATTTGATTGCGTTTCCAATAATTCCATCTACAACAGCTACACTCGGGCGCAGCCTGATTGGAAACCTTGCCTGAGGCTAGCAAAAATAGAAATTATCTCCGCTTTATCCCCCAGATCCGTCATTTCTGCCTTCATTGGCCTAATTGGTAGCCGGCAGATCAAATACTTGACCAGGAAATATCATGTGCGGGTCACGGATTTGGGCATCGTTGGCTTGATAAATCACGGTGTAGCGGACGCCCGACCCATAAACCCGTCTGGCAATACGCCACAAACTGTTTCCAGGCTGAACAATCACGCGATGCCGGGCTATCGTCATCGACAGCACCTCAGACCTAGCAACCCGCACAAAGGGCAATTCCACCCGGCTGACCACCTTGCCTGTCCTGTCTATCTGGTCCACGCGCAGGGTGTGGGTACCCGGTGACACCTCTTTATCCGGTTTCAATTGCCAGCTCTTGTCCTTGTCAGCCAGAGCTACGCCGACGGGCTTGTTATCAACATAGGTCTGAACCTTTGCACCCTCGGGAGCGCTACCTGTCACCACCACATTGCCTTTGCTATCGTACTCCACAGTATCGACACTCAGCTTATTGGACGAGAGGCCGCCCTTGGGCTCTGGCTTCTGCAACAACCTAGCTGGCGCATCGCCGCTTCTCGGCAGCAGTACCGCTAGGGCGGTCTTGGTTTCCTTTTCAGGCATTTTTTTGGTATCAGCGGCACCTTCTTTCACGATGGTAGCAAATTTTTTCTGCATCCGCTTGACCGGCGATTTGGGCTTCTCGCCCGGCACGATGACCAGTACGGATTTAGATTCCAAAATCCGACCGTCTGGCATGGTTGCCTTTAGGTCAAATTCCGCCTGTCCACTGGGTAATGGTTTGTCTATGACGACCACCCATTCACCACGATTAGAGGCACGCTCTTCGACAAATTTCTGCCCATCTAATAATAACTCTACCGTGGAGCCCGCCGGGGCCCGACCAGCAATAACCGCCGTTCCGTCTTTGGCGACGCGCACGATATCAAATGAAGGAGCTTTTTCCGTGGACAGGTCCGGTGATTTTTCTAACGCGGGTGTGGGCAGCTTGATTTTGGCCGACGAGGTGCCAGTCGATTTCGATGCCTTCTTAGCTTTCGCTGGCGGTTGCGTTGCGTCTTTTCGTACAGCCGGCGCTAGGGCTATATCTTCGTCTTGGTCCGCCAGAATATTTAATACCGCCAGGCCCCCCAGCAGGATTAGAGCCGCCACTATCATAAGGGTATTGCGCACAGGCATTCTCCATACTGATGGCAACAAACTAGTCTCTCCCCTGCGTCCGAGCAATCCCAAGCGGGTTTGGGCCACCAATTTGTGAATTCGTCCGGCCCGGCGCAACAAACTGCTAACCCAGCTTTATCATGTAATTTTTAGGTTTCTGGCCGATTCGGGTAGTCGCGGCAGGGCGACCTTCATTTTCTCTCCGCTATGACCTTGTTGCTCATTTCGAGCCCGCGTGCTCTTCATCGCGATACTTGCTGGAATACCTACGCGTGAGGGCGGCCTCGTGAATGGCAACTCCTTCATAGGGAAAGGGTATCAGGACGCTCGCTCCAAGGACGCACCCTGCGGTCTAATGACCCTCCACGCGTTAGCATAGTGTTTTCATTCTTCACTCTCGTAACGGTAAAACTATGGACGCCCGAGCCCGTTTTCTTCAGTTTCACGTCCACTACGTTGGCGGACGCAGCTCAAGATGTTTGGGATGCCATGACAGGGTTGCTGTCGTCTTTTAGAAAACGATATATAGGAAATGAAATGGCAAAAATCTCCTCCATTTGCGTCTACTGTGGCTCACGCCACGGTGTGCAACCAGGTTACAGCAACACCGCGCGGCGATTGGGGCAGGAAATCGCACGGCGGGGGATGCGTCTAGTTTATGGCGGTGGCCAGGTAGGTCTGATGGGCGTGGTGGCGGACGCGGCCCTCGCCGAGGGAGGTGAGGTTGTAGGCGTCATTCCAAAAAATTTAGAAAATTGGGAAGTAGGCCACCACGGCCTGAGTAAGCTGCACGTAGTTGGCAGCATGCACGAACGCAAACAGATGATGTTCGAATTGTCCGACGGTTTTATCGCTTTACCTGGAGGCATCGGCACCTTGGACGAGACATTTGAAATTTTGACCTGGCGGCAGTTACGTGTGCATGACAAACCCCTAGTGATCCTGGACGACTGTGGTTTTTGGCGGCCTTTGCAGGACATGTTGGATGCCATTGTACAGGGTGGTTTCGCGGACCAAAATATTTCTGATTATTTCAGTTTGGTGTCCAACGTCGACGGCGTATTCGATGCCCTGTCCGCCGCACCCCAGCCGACTGGCCCCTAAAATTCTGAGACCCTTTGACCTACCGGCCAAGGCTAGATATGTTCCGCCGAAATAAAATCCAGAACAAAATCCGGTGGGACACGCCGCAAAAGAGGTTAGTTAAATGAGCAAGATTAAAGTGAAGACCCCTGTTGTTGAGCTAGACGGGGACGAAATGACACGCATTATTTGGGCATTTATTAAGGAAAAACTTATACAACCCTACTTAGACATTGATTTGAAATACTACGATTTAGGTATCGAGAAGCGGGATGAAACTGAAGATCAGATTACCATCGATTGCGCCAATGCGATTAAGGAGTATGGCGTTGGGGTGAAATGCGCCACCATCACACCGGATGAGGAGCGGGTAGAAGAATTCGACCTGAAAACTATGTGGCGGTCCCCTAACGGCACAATTCGCAACATTCTTGGCGGTACAGTGTTCCGCGAACCGATAATCTGCAAAAACGTGCCCCGGCTTGTTCCCGGCTGGACGTCGCCTATTGTGATCGGTCGTCATGCCTTTGGCGACCAGTACCGAGCAACCGATTTTGTGGTGCCGGGAAAAGGTAAGCTTACTATCAAATTCGAACCGGAGGACGACAGTGACGTCATCGAACGGGAAGTTTTCGAATTCCCTGGAGGCGGCGTTGCCATGTCCATGTACAACCTGGATGACTCGATCCGTGATTTCGCCCGCGCCTGCATGGCCTATGGTATCCAACGCGGATGGCCGGTTTATATGTCCACCAAAAACACCATCCTTAAAGCGTATGATGGCCGGTTCAAGGACCTGTTTGAGGAGGTATTTGAAAACGAATTCAAGGATCTGTTTAAGGATGCTGGGATCACTTATGAGCATCGTTTAATCGATGACATGGTGGCCTGCGCCTTGAAATGGGAAGGAGAATTTGTCTGGGCCTGCAAAAACTATGACGGCGACGTGCAGTCCGATACGGTAGCCCAGGGCTTTGGCTCCCTTGGTTTGATGACCTCCATTCTAATGACGCCAGATGGCAAGACTGTGGAGGCGGAAGCTGCCCACGGCACGGTGACGCGCCATTACCGTCAGCATCAAAAGGGTGAAGAGACTTCCACCAACCCCATCGCTTCAATTTTCGCTTGGACTGGGGGTTTAAAGCATCGCGGACGCATGGACGAAACACCGGATGTGATCAAGTTTGCGGAAACTTTGGAAAATGTTTGTGTCGAAACCGTAGAATCGGGGTCCATGACCAAGGATCTAGCAATTCTGATCGGCCCGCGACAGAACTGGCTGACCACCAACCAGTTCCTGGATACTCTGGACGCCAACCTGCAAAAGGCCATGGGGTAAAGTTGGAAACAAATAATCCAAGGACCCGCGCCTTGCCCCATCTTTAGGCGCAGGCTCTCACCACAGGAATGGTCCCAATACTTTGATGAGAATTCTTGATTTCCTTGATCGCATTTTGGTGGTTATTTCAGTTATCGCTTTGATCATTATGACCACTATGATCTGCGTCTCGGTAACAGGCCGTTATCTGTTCAACATGCCCATACCGGACGATCTGGTTTTCAGTGAATTCCTCATGATCTTCCTGGTGTTTTTGCCCTTGGCCTCCGTGCAGGCTGTGCGCGAACATGTTTTTGTGAGCATCTTCACGGAATGGATGCCAAACCGCCATCGATTCATATTAGAAACGTTTGGCGTTTATGTTGGTTTATTCATCTTCGCGATCATTTCAATGGCGGTTTTCTCGGATTTCCTATACGCTTGGGATTGGCAATCCTACATGGACGGCCCTTTGGAATTGGTGGAATGGCCGCCCAAACTCGCCTTGTTCGTGGGCATCGCCGTCTTTACGGTGCGCCTAGCCATCGACGCCGTGCAATCGACCATAGCCGTCATCAACAACACAGGTAAAGCAACCAAATCCGAGGAAGATCGGGTGTTGGCGTCGGAGTTGTAAATGTACGACCAATCGACCCTCTACTTACAAAATATGTCCTTGTGGATGATCAGGTCGTCCCTGAATATAGGCATATTTTAATGGGCATAGAGGATTGATAGCCATTCCACAAGGTCATGCTTTGTCGTTACTCAGAAATCGCCTTATCGCAAACGATCCAGGTATCGGATGGCCCAAGGTCAAGGGGCTCGACAGCATCAATTGTGCGGGCATTTTAGACTTCGGACATTGCATTGCTCTGGTCCATCATCAACTGGACATTTTCAGACATTATATATCTCGATAACCTATCGTTCGCCATAAGCCGACATAGCAACAAGATAACTTACAAATCCAAATCCAGGAGTAAGACTATGTCTCTCAAAACAGACCGCATTCACGAAGTCGAGGACAACCTGTTGGCAACCATCGATTATTGCTACGAACAAGGTTGGACAGATGGCTTGCCAGTGGTGCCACCCGATGTAAAACGTGTGGAAGAAATGCTTCTGTTCGAAGGGCGGCCACCGGAGACCGTATTGGCGATCCACCAAGCCACAGAGCTCGAATGCACCGTGCACGCAGCGGCGGTGAACTCGGTCATGGCGGGTTGCAAGCCCGAATATTTCCCTGTCGTAGTCGCCGCGTTCGAAGCGATGAACGAGCCGGACTTCAATTTTCATGGTTCCACTGCCTCAACCGGCGGCTCGGCGCCGTTGCTCATCGTCAGCGGACCCATCATCGACGACATTGGCATGAACGCAGACGTAAACCTGTTTGGTCCCGGCAACCGGGCAAACGCCACTATTGGCCGGGCAGTGCGGTTGGTATTGATGAATGTCTTTCAGATGATCCCTGGTTTGTCAGACAAATCCACTCAAGGTAATCCAGGAAAATATAGTTTCTGCATTGCCGAACGGGCCCGCAACAATCCTTGGCCCCTTTTGGTTCAAGAACAAGAGTACCCGCCTGGTGTCAGCAGCGTTACTGTTTTCGCCGGTGGTGGTTTCTGCAATGTCGAGAACCATGGAGGCAATCAACCGGAGCAGGTTCTGGGCTCTATCGCAGACGCCATGGCAAGCTACAGCTGTATCACCCTGGGTCAATCGGTCGTTGTGCTTTCGCCGGAGCATATGCGCATCGTCACTTCCACAGGCTGGAACAAACGTGAGGTTCAGGAATTTCTATTTAGCCGCGCCATCCGTCCGGTAGATGGAATGAAATCCATGGGGAAATTCCGTCAACGCGAATATGACAAGCAACATGAGGAAGGTCAGGGTGGGCACGGCACTTCACAGCTGATTCAGGATGGCCAGATGCACCGCGGCCTAGGCCCGGAGGATATCCTCGTCATAATGGGCGGTGGTGACGCAGGGGGGCACTCTAGTTTTATCCCCTCGTGGAGCCGAGGTCGCGGCTCCATCATGCAATCAAAGCCAATCGGTGTTTGCATCGATTGTGATTAACAGAGGAAAGCAAAATGCAACTTTATGATCCGACCGTGAAGAGACTCCAACGAAATTTCAACCGTGCATCCGCCCTGACAAACCTCGAAGGTAAAACCATCGGAGTATTGGAAAACGGAAAATTAAATGCTGTGAGCATGCTGCAGGAAACCGCAACCTTGTTCGAGCGACGACATGGCTGCACTGTCTTGCCTATGTTTTCAAAATCGAATGCTTCGGCCCCCGCACCTAAAGAGACTTTGCAAACGGCGGCTCAAAATGTCGATTTCCTGATCACTGGCCTGGGTGATTGAGGCAGTTGTTCCACGTGCAGTTTGCATGACGGCATCAGCTTTGAACAATTGGGCAAACGGGCTGCGGTGGTTTGCACTGAGCCTTTCGAGATAACAGTTAAAAACATCGCCCGCATGTTGGGCCTGCCTAACTACCCCTTCATCATGGTCGAACACCCTATCGGTAGTCGCTCCCGGCCGGAAATCAAAAAATTGGCGGAGGTGGCCTATGAGCAGGCCTTGCCAATTCTGACTGCGTAAGCACACCGACCGCACAGGTGACTAGAGATCCTCGCCACTATCTCGCTGCGCTTGATTACGGGCCTCTTCGTTGGGCATATCGACGCGGGACCATTCGCCTTCGTGCAGGCGTTCATCAGCAACCTTGGCAATTTCCGCACGCAGCGACGGATCGGTCTCCAGGAGACCTTGAAAATCTATTTTCATAAGTTGCAGGAGGCGGCATTCGGTAACGGCGAAGACGTGGGCCCCGCGATGCGTGTCGCGCAGCAAAGCTATCTCGCCAAAAAAATCCCCACCCTCAAGCTTTACGCGATGGCCTCCCACGTCCACGACAGCTTCGCCGGCTACGAGAAAATACATGCTATCTGCCGGTTGGCCTTTATGGACAATTTGATAGCCCGAGGGCACGGTTTTAGACCGCAAAAATCCGCCAATTTTCGCCAGGGTGGCTGGGTCAATTTTTACAAACAATGGCACTCTTGCGACCATGCCCCAGGTGACGACGAAATCCCGGCGGTGGTGTTCATTGGTAAAACTTGCGGCGATAATCGCGATCGGCAGGGCATACAAGGTGACACCCAAAACAGTGACAAAGCCACCGAATATCCGGCCCGTGGCCGTTATGGGTACAACGTCGCCGTAACCGACCGTGGACAAGGTCGCTAATGCCCACCACATAGAATCCGGAATTGTGCCAAAGGCATTTGGCTGTGCCTCACTTTCAAATATTGTCATGATGGAAGCGGAAAGCATCAACAAGCCAAACGTAATCACCAACACAGCGCCCAAGGACTGACGCTCCTGCCAAAGCACTCTTCCCAGGGTGATGATCGTGGGAGAATACCTAGCCAGTTTCAATAGACGCAGTAGACGGAAAATGCGCATGAAACGTAGATCCAGGCCAATCAGGTTGACCAACAGCGCCGGCAATATGGCCAGTAGGTCAATGATCATAAAGGGTGAGAGGGCATAACGCCGCCGCGCCTCAACCGGCGAGAGGCGCTTCAGAGGCGGCAATTCGGTACAAACCCAGAGACGAACAAGATACTCAGCGGTGAAAATCGCAAGTGAGATGTACTCAAACAGGATAAACCCACGGCCATATTCCGCTTCGAATCTGGGCACCGATTCCAGCGCCACCGCTAAAACGTTAGTGATGATCAAAACACACAAAAAACTGTCGATAGCCCGATGACTGGCCGCGGTCCGGGTGCCGCCTTCCAACAGATCATAGAGCTGTCGTTTTAGGGCCATAGCCACCTACCCGCGTGGCTGCTAACCAGCCGCCACAATAGCCTCCTCAATCGCCGCCAGAGCACCATTGGCATTATCTCCATTGGGGCCACCGGCCTGAGCCATATCGGGTCGCCCGCCACCGCCCTTGCCTCCCACTGCGGCAGCGCCAACACGCACCAGATCGATCGCACTAAAACGCTCGGTCAAGTCATTAGTGACCCCGATAATCAAGGCCACTTTTCCTTCGTTTACCGCAACGAAGGCAACAACGCCAGAACCCAATTTCTGCTTCGCCGCATCGACCATGCCGCGAAGCTCCTTAGCTGGCATACCCGTCAAAACCCGACCGGTGAATTTTATGCCGGCAACGTCCTTGGCTCTTTCGTCACTGTCCTTCGTCTCCCCGCCACCCAAGGCTAGGGACTGGCGGGACTGACTTAGTTCCCGTTCAAGCTTCTTGCGCTCTTCCAACAGGGCGGTGATACGACCTGGCAGATCTGCCGGGGTTGTACGCAACAATTCCACCGCTGTATGAAGCTGTACTTCTTGCGCATGAAAATGCTCCAACGCCGCCGCGCCAGTCAGGGCTTCAATCCGCCGCACCCCGGCAGCAACAGCGCCTTCACCAACCACCGTAAAGGCGCCTATATCACCTGTTTTCCCAACATGGGTACCGCCGCACAATTCTGTGGAATAGGTCCCCTCGTCTCCCCCGCCCATGGAAACCACGCGTACTTCGTCACCATATTTTTCTCCAAACAAGGCCAGGGCACCCCGCTCGACCGCCTCGTCCGGGGTCATCTGTCCAGTAAGCACTGGGCTATTATTACGGATTTGTTCGTTGACGTCCTTTACGATCAAAGCCAATTCCGATGGCTCCAAGGCTCTGGGATGGCTCATGTCAAAGCGTAGACGATCCGGAGCGACCAAAGAGCCCTTTTGCGTCACATGGGCACCCAAGTGTTTGCGCAAGGCCGCATGCAACAAATGGGTCGCAGAATGATTGGCGCGCAGTTGTCCCCGACGCCCGCTGGCCACTATCATTTCCAAGGCATCGGCAACCCTCAAGGTACCGGAGGTGACCTTGCCAAGATGTACGTGCAGGTCACCAACGTATATTTGCGTATCTACAATTTCTACGGCTAAACCGTCCGCTCCCCTCATGGCACCCGTGTCCCCTAATTGGCCGCCGGACTCACCATAGAACGGTGTTTGGTTTACCAAGATCGATATATCGCTTCCCGTCGATGCGGAATTAACAGATTTGCCATCTGCCACCAGGGCCAATACCTCGCCCTCCGCCTGATCCTTGTCATAACCAAGGAATTCGGTTGCACCACATTGCTCCCGCAGGTCGAACCAAATAGCTTCTGCTCCCGTATCGCCACTACCGACCCAACTGGCCCGAGCTTCGGCCCGCTGGCGTTCCATGGCCGCGTCGAAACCATCCGTGTCCACCGCCCGGCTCTGACCACGAAGGACATCCTGGGTCAGATCCAACGGGAAACCGTATGTGTCGTAAAGACGAAAGGCCACGTCGCCTGGGAGCGCTTCGCCGTCACCTAGCTTCTCTACTTCTCCCATCAACAGATGCAGACCTCGCTCCAAAGTTTGCTTGAACCTGATTTCCTCTCCGCGCAGTGTCTCCGTGATCAGAGCCTCGGCCCGCGCCAGCTCCGGAAAGGCCTGTCCCATTTTACCCACTAGTGTCGGCACCAATTGCCACATTAGGGGTTCGTTCGCGCCCATCATATGAGCGTGTCGCATAGCCCGCCGCATAATCCGGCGCAACACATAGCCGCGACCTTCGTTGGAGGGCAAAACACCGTCGGCGATTAGAAAGGACGAGGCACGCAGATGGTCAGCGATGACCTTGTGCCCGGACTTTTGTGGACCTTCTACATCCACATTGGTAATCTCTGCGGAGGAGTTCATGATACTACGCAGCAGGTCGATATCGTAGTTGTCGTGGGTGCCTTGTAACAATGCAGTAATCCGCTCTAGACCCATTCCGGTATCAATGGATGGCTTGGGCAAATCAATTCGTTCTTCATGCGTTACTTGCTCAAACTGCATAAATACAAGGTTCCAGATTTCGATGAACCTATCTCCATCTTCGTCAGCACTGCCGGGGGGACCACCGACGATTGAAGGGCCATGATCAAAAAATATCTCGGAGCAAGGCCCGCAAGGACCCGTATCCCCCATGGCCCAAAAATTATCCGACGTAGCGATGCGGATGATGCGTTCCTCTGGCAACCCGGCAATTTTGCGCCACAGATCGAAGGCCTGATCATCATCATGATAAACGGTGACCAATAGACGATCCTTGTCCAGGCCAAATTCTTTGGTAATCAGATTCCAGGCCAGTTCGATGGCCAGGTCTTTGAAATAGTCACCGAAAGAGAAGTTCCCAAGCATCTCGAAAAAAGTATGATGCCGAGCGGTATAGCCCACATTGTCCAAATCGTTATGTTTGCCACCCGCCCGCACACATTTCTGCGACGTTACAGCTCGCCGATAGGGACGCACCTCGGCCCCGGTAAAGACGTTCTTGAACTGCACCATGCCCGCATTAGTGAACATCAAGGTAGGATCGTTATGAGGTACCAAGGGTGATGAGGCTACAACCTCGTGTTCCGCCGCCCGGAAATAATCCAAGAACGCCTTGCGGATATCATTCGCACTTTGCATCTCGCCTTCTACCCAATCTCAATACCCAGGAAAATCGGACGGAAAATAGTCCCCTGTTCATATACTGTCCAGCGGCCTTCCGAGCAGCAAATCGGCCAACTACTACTTCGCGGTGCAGATACCATAATGTTGGTAGGTCCGCGGCGGCTCGCCGGCCATATGGACGGAATGGCTGGCGAGCAAACCACCTTTATCACTGGCAAAATAGCCGTGTACCGAAGTGGTGTTCAAATCCCCATTGGCTGTAAATCCCAAGAAGTGCCGGATATTTGGCAAGGCTATCATTTCCAGATGGGAAGCGCCGCCAGTGGAAACTGCCTTTGCATTTCCGCGCACCGGATCTATGGCCTGAATAGTAAAAGAGAAGCCCTTTTGCGGTCGCGATTGATACGTTTCCGACTCCCAATTAGTTTCGATCGCTATTGAGAACACGCAATGCAACGTACCAGCGCTAGCTAGCGTCTTCATAGCCTCCTGGCCGTCCGCCGCCATGACGACACTCGGGAATAGTAGCAACAATATTATGTAAATTCGCCGCATTAATGGTCCGATCCGATGCAATGATTCTGGGCAAGCACAATTCACTATAAGTAAAATAGATCCATCGGCAGGCCGATAAAAGTACATACAATTGAGAAATTTCTAAAAACTTAACATAAATCAAATTCAAATTCTGTGAATTACATTCACCGTTACCTGTGATTTGTTGAAACAAATTTCATAATGCAGCCTTGGTCTGGACTATCGCTGCTTGCAGTACATTTTGATAGAACACTTATAAAGACCGTTCTAGATCTGGAACCAAATTCACAATTCTTCAAAAGAAAACCTCAGATCAATATTTTTCCAATCATCAACTGGAAGATCCAAGGCAAGTTTTGAGCATAAGATCAAATTATTGAGCAGAACGCTCCTACCATTTACTACACTTGACGGCCGGCCGCTCTGGCTAGGCCTAGCGGCCGTGCCGGCCCCTGTTGCAAACCTATATGCCGGAACATTCAGTCATGGAAATGCTGAATTCCAGTGACTGGGTTAGTTCACGGCCATAGATCGGAAGGCAAGTCAAGCTCAGAGCTTAACAGACGCATTTACAAAAGTAGGATTATCTAAGTTGTTTAGTAAACCTTTTGCTCACTCCAGACTGGAGAAATCGGACCCCTAGTCCGCAAAGGGATCCTTGACCAACACGATATCCTCACGCTCAGGACTGGTGGAGAGCATGGCTACAGGAGAGCCAATCAACTCCTCAATACGAACGATGTATTTTATGGCCGTGGCCGGCAGGTCAGCCCAAGAGCGTGCGCCATGGGTGCTGTTAGACCACCCTTCGAAAGTTTCGTAGACCGGTTCGATCCTCGACTGACGGCTCATTTCTGCAGGCAGATAGTCCACTTCCATACCATCCATACGATAGCGGCTGCAGACCTTGACCTCCGCCATGCCGTCCAATACATCCAGCTTGGTCAGAGCTATGCCGGTGATGCCGCCAACCTTGAGAGCCTGACGGACCATGACGGCATCGAACCAACCGCACCGACGGGAGCGGCCCGTAATTGTCCCAAACTCTTTGCCCCTTTCGCCCAAGCCCAGGCCCACTTCATCCGTCAGTTCGGTAGGAAACGGGCCCTCGCCTACACGCGTGGTATAGGCCTTGGTAATGCCCAGGACATAGTCGATGGCATCAACGCCGATGCCAGCGCCGGCATTTACCTGACCAGCCAGGGTATTGGAAGACGTCACATAAGGGTAGGTACCATGGTCTACGTCCAGCATGGCAGCCTGCGCGCCCTCGAACAAAATGCGGTGGCCGGCCCGGCGCGCTTCGTCTAGATCCCGCCAGACGTTAGAGGCGAAGGGTAAGATCTTGGGCGCCACCTCGCCAAGCTTATCCACCAAAACCTTGGCGTCGAACTCGCTCTCGCCCAGCCCTCGGCGCAAAGCGTTGTGATGCAGGAGCAGTTGATCAATTTTTTCCGGCAGGCTCTGCAGATCGGTCAAATCGCAGACCCGAATGGCCCGTCGTCCCACCTTATCCTCATAAGCCGGGCCGATTCCACGTCGTGTGGTGCCGATGCGCCGGCCCGTGTTTGCGTCCTCTCGGATCGAGTCCAGCTCGCTGTGTAAGGGCAGAATAAGCGCAGCGTTGAAGGCCAGACGCAGGTTGGATGGCGTGATTTCCACGCCCTGTTCGGTCAATCGCTCCATCTCCGCCAGCAGAGCCCAGGGGTCCACAACCACACCGTTTCCGATAATCGACAGCTTGCCCTTACGCACTATGCCCGACGGCAGCAGGCTGAGTTTATAAACTTCGCCGTCGATCACCAGAGTGTGCCCGGCGTTATGGCCGCCCTGAAAGCGCACGACGACCGAAGCGCGCTCTGAAAGCCAATCGACGATTTTGCCCTTGCCCTCGTCGCCCCACTGAGCACCCACTACGGCCACATTCGCCATTGAATGACTCCTACAGTTTTTCGGGCCCGTCGGCGCGCAAGATATGTTCGCAGGCGAGGGTTCTGGCCTCTTCATCAGGCTCAACGGCCTGATCCAAACCTTGGATAGTTATCCAGCCATCCACTCGAAATTTACGTGCCTGATTTGCCGGCGTGCCGAAAGGTAAGTACAACCGACGTGGTAGTTGCGCTTCGGGAACGGCGCGCATGAGACTGTCGAGATATATCGTGAAACCGATAGCGCTTTCGCCTCCCTCGAGGGAATAACGCCCGCCCCGGCCTAGTTCTCCTCTCACCCCATCAGCAAACAAAGAAAAGCTGACCCCAGTCTGATATTCGAAGCCGCGGCTTTCGCCTGGATCTATGGTCAAGTTCAGGTCGCCGTTATGGCCGTCGAGAAAGGTAACCAACGCGGCCAAATGATCATATTGTTCCCGTGCTTTAGCTGGTAGATCAAGGTTGGCAAGCGTCTCCAATGCATCGCCGGCCGCACCCGCCGCGCCTAACAATTCTACCAAGAGCCCACGCACGTCATCAGGCAAAGTGTCGATTGCAGCGCCATCCCTTGCGTCCAGCGCCTGACGAGCCGTCTCCGCCAAGGTTTCGTCCAAACCAAAGGATTGAGAAATCAACGGCACCAGAGTGGGGATGGTCAAATCAACCGATAAACCCTGCACGCCAAGGGCGGAAAGGGATTCGGCTACCAGCAGCACCAATTCACCATCGCCCGCGACACCGTCGGCGCCGATCAATTCTACTCCTGCCTGAGCGTATTGTCGTTCGGGGCGAAGCTGACTGCCCCGCACCCGCAATACCTGGCCTGCATAACATAAACGCAGGGGCCGTGGCGCCTGGCGAAGCCGTGTGGCGGCAATGCGTGCCACTTGGATAGTCATATCAGCACGCAGACCCATCATACGTTGCGAAATGGGATCCATCAGGCGGAACATGTGCCGCGCTACACCAGCGCCAGGACCAGACAGCAGGCTCTCTTCGAACTCTATCAATGGCGGCTTGACCCGTTCGTATCCGTGGCTTTCAAACTGCGACACCAAATTTTCTATTGACCTAGCCTCGTGCCCGGCAAAAGGCGGTAGGTCATCATGCAAACCTTCGGGCAGCAGTGCTAGTTCAGCGTAGTCAGTCATGGTCACACATGTGTTGTGAGATCAGAAGTTTAGCGCTTGTGCCTGTGCTACATGCGGCAAGGCACGGACCGCCGTCAAGACTGCATCGTCGATTGGTTGATCCACTCCCAACAAAGCAATGGCATCACCGCCAGGTTTTGCCCGGCCCAAATGGAATGTCGCCACGTTGATCCCACTATCACCCAGCAATGTGCCCAGGGACCCAATCAGGCCCGGTTTATCCTCGTTGGTAATATAAAGCATGTGGGCAGCCAGTTCAGCCTCCAGATTAATCCCCTTGACCTGGACGATCCTGGGTCGATTGTCGGCGAACAAGGTGCCGGCCACATCTCGAATTTGAGTTTCCGTAGTCACCTCGACACGGATCAAGGTTTGATAATCACCAGCACCCTGGTCTCGGGTTTCCCGCACTTCGATACCGCGCTCCTTAGCGATCACCGGAGCGTTGATCATGTTTACATTGTCCATCAGCGGACGCAACAAACCTTCCAGCACAATAGCAATCAGGGGCCTGGTATTCAGGCCAGCAACATGCCCCTCGAATTCAATATGAACCGCCTTCAACGCCGTCTTTGTCAGTTGGCCCGCGAAACTACCTAAATCCCGCGCTAGTGTGAAATAAGGGCGAAGGCGCGGCGCTTCTTCCGCCGAAACGGACGCCATATTCAAAGCGTTAGAAATAGCCCCGGTTAACAAATAATCGGACATCTGTTCCGCCACCTGTACTGCAACATTAACCTGGGCCTCGTTCGTGGCTGCCCCCAGATGGGGTGTCGCCACTACAGCCTCCGACCCGAATAAGGCGTTTTCCTTGGCCGGCTCAGCTGAGAACACATCGATCGCCGCGCCCGCCACCTTCCCGGAATCAATGGCTGCGCGTAAATCATCTTCCACAACCAAACCGCCGCGGGCGCAATTTACGATACGTACACCCGATTTCATTTTGGCAATGTTGTCCCCATTGATGATACCGCGCGTGGCGTCATTCAAGGGCGTATGCATGGTGATAAAATCGGCCCGAGCCAGTAGGTCATCCAGGTCGACACGTTCTATTCCTAGATCCACGGCTCGTTCCTCGGATAGGAATGGATCGTAAGCAACGACCCGCATCTTCAAGCCAATGGCACGGTCGCTGACGATCGCGCCAATGTTGCCACAACCGATCACGCCCAGCACCTTGCCGTATAGTTCAACACCCATGAAGCGGTTCTTTTCCCACTTCCCATCATGGGTGGAACGATCGGCAGCCGGGATCTGCCGGGCCAAGGCCATCATCATGGAGATAGTATGTTCGGCGGTCGTAATTGAATTGCCGAACGGGGTGTTCATGATACAAACGCCATAGGCAGTGGCAGCATCCTGATCAATGTTGTCAACGCCGATGCCAGCCCGGCCGATAACTTTCAACCGACCTTTGGCCGCCGCTAGAATTTCCGCTGTCACCGCAGTGGCGGAGCGGATTGCTAAGCCATCATAGTCACCGATAATCTGCGCTAAGAACTCAGGCGAAAGACCAGGCTTCTCATCCACCTCAACTCCACGCTCGCGAAATACCTCAGCCGCGCGAGGGCTCATCTTGTCGGAAATCAGTACCTTTATCATGGTGGCCAGATATCCTCGCCTTTACGGCAAAGCTTCAGGAGAATGGGTTGCCTTCACTTCGCTATAGGCCCAATCAAGCCAAGGCAGCAAGGCTTCCAAATCGGAGGATTCTACTGTAGCGCCACACCAAATTCGCAAACCTGTTGGCGCATCCCTATGGCCACCAATATCATAGGCTGCGCCTTCGGCTGCCAAAATTTCCTCCAACCGCTTGCCGACGACACGGCCCTCTTCAATCGATAGCTTAGTAAACCAGTCGTCTACAATAGACAGACACACGGACGTGGTGGAGCGGTTGCCGTCTTCACGGGCCACGTAGTCGACCCATGTGGTTTGCCGAACCCAACCTTCTATAATATTTGCGTTACGGTTGACCCGTTCGATCAAACCGGATAAGCCGCCGACGGATTTGGCCCAGGCCAAAGTGTCCAAATAATCTTCGACGCACAGCATAGACGGGGTATTGATGGTTTCGCCCTTGAACGGCCCTTCCAACAGTTTTCCATCCTTGGTTAGGCGGAAAATTTTTGGCAGGGGCCAGGGCGGGATATGGCTTTCTAACCGTTCCACGGCACGAGGCCCCAGAACCAACATGCCATGAGCTGCTTCACCTCCCAGAACTTTCTGCCAGCTGAACGTGACCACATCCAATTTGTTCCATGGCAATTCCATCGCGTAGGCAGCGGATGTCGCATCGCAAATTGTTAGTCCCGTTCGGGCATCGAGAATCCAATCGCCGTTGGGCACCCTTACTCCTGATGTGGTACCATTCCAGCAGAACACCACGTCACGATCAAATCCTACCTCACTTAGATCAGGCAACCGGCCATAATCGACTTGGAACACGCGAGTATCTTCCCACTTCAACTGCTTAACGATATCAGTAGCCCAACCTGTGCCGAAGCTTTCCCAGGCCAAAATATCAACGCCACGAGCGCCCAACAGGGACCACAGCGCCATCTCCACCGCGCCCGTGTCAGACGCCGGCACGATTGCTATACGATAGTCATCGGGCACCTGCAAAATCTCCCGGGTGCCTTCAATGGCGGCCAATAGTCTCTCCTTGCCTTCTGCCGAGCGATGTGACCGACCAAGGCAAGCGTTTGCCAGCACTGTAGGTGACCAGTTGGGCCGTTTCGTACAAGGGCCCGAAGAAAAATTAGGCGTGGTCGGTTTTAGGTCAGGCTGCATGGCGCTAGATCCTTGCGAAAAATGGCAGAAAACCAGTGTTCGGCATTTGCGCGGAGGCGGCAGTCTACGGTTCGTTCCATTCGAGTCAACATCTATTGCGGCACTGCAACATAATGTCGCGATTGACTTCATACTTGGCGCCGGTTTCAGATGCGGCCATATCCTCTGAATTACGGAATACCGCCATGATCCCCTGCCAACGCTACCTTTTTGAAATTCCCGAAGATATCACCTATTTCAATTGCGCCTACATGTCGCCATTATTGAAAAACGTCGTGTCCGCCGGCCAGGAAGGAGTTGCCAGAAAGGCTCAACCGTGGCGAATTACTCCACCTGATTTCTTTGCCACGCCGGAGCGAGCACGGGCGCTATTTGCAAAACTAATTAATGCCACCGCGGACAACATTGCGATTGTCCCCTCTTGTAGCTACGGCACAGCCACCGCAGCGCAGAACCTACCTGTTTCGAAGGGCCAAAAACTGCTCGTGTTACAGGATCAATTTCCTTCCAACGTTTATCCCTGGCGCGAACTTGCCAAGGAGTGGGAGGCGGAGGTGGAAACTGTCTACAGGGGTGGCAATGATGGCTGGACGACCCGCATACTGGATGCCATCACCTCGGAAACAGCCATTGCTGCCCTGCCACATTGCCATTGGACCGATGGTAGTCTGATTGACCTAAAGGCAGTGAGCCAGCGGTGCCACGAAAACGGCACGGCGTTGGTGTTGGATCTAACGCAGTCCATCGGCGCCTTACCCATAGATGTGCAGAGCATTCAACCCGATTTTGCCGTAGCGGCAGGATACAAATGGATGATGGGCCCTTATACCTTGGGATTTCTCTATGTGGCGCCCCAGCACCTCGACAGCCGACCGTTGGAACACAACTGGATTGCCCGCCAGGGCAGCGAGGATTTTGCGCGCCTGGTGGACTACAAAATGGAATTTCAGCCTGGCGCGCGCCGTTTCGATATGGGTGAGGGCGCGAATTTCTCGGCCCTGCCTATGGCCGTGGCGGCGTTGGAACAGTTGCTGGAATGGGGCGTCGACAACATCCAAGCTACACTGACCGACATGACCGACCGGATTACCGAACGGGCAGCACCCTTCGGACTAAGCGCCTTGGCCCCTGGAGATCGGGCCGGGCATTTCCTGGGTTTAGAATTTCCTGGTGATGTTCCAACCAGCCTGCCTGAACGGCTAGCGCAAAAAAATGTGTTCGTTTCCATGCGCGGCCAATCTATGCGCGTCACGCCGCATCTCTACAACAACGATGTGGATATAGAGCGTTTGATTTCCGTTTTAGAAACCGCACTGTGATGGTGCATTGAATGTCGGCGTAGGGAAACAAACTATTTCGAAGGTCGTGTGTTGTTTTCAGTTTACTGAAAACCTAAATTGTTGCCCGCATTCGAAATCAAAGCAGGAGCCCTGTTCATGTCAGACGCGGTTATCGCCCAAAAATCTCCTTTCATGACCGATCTGGAAGAAAACAAAGATTATTTCTGGTGCAGTTGCGGCAAAAGTAGCAGACAGCCGTTCTGTGACGGCAGCCACAAGGGTTCCGACTTCACCCCGGTTAAATTCAACGTGAACAAGGCCAAATCATACGCCCTGTGTGGTTGCAAGCAAAACGACGGCCAGCCATTCTGCAACGGCGCCCATAATCAGCTTTAGGATCAAATCTCGCGCACTAAGCGGGTCTCTACGATTTTGACGAAGGCGGAGGCGCCCAACGTCAGTGCTTCGTCATTGAAGTCATAACCGGGATTGTGCACTTCGCAGTTGCCTTCCGCGCCACCGTTGCCGATATTGAAATAGGCGCCCTGCACCTCGCGAAGCATCCATGAAAAATCCTCCGAAGCCATAATCAAGGGCCCATGACGATCTACATTTTCTTCGCCCACAAGCCCCGCCACGACATCGGACACAAATTCCGCTTCGTCAGGCGTGTTTACGGTGGGTGCGAAAAGATACCGGAAATCAAATGTTGCCGAGGCCCCAAAACTTGCCGATACATTCTTGACAATGCGGCCCATGTTTTTTTCCACCGTCTCCATGGTTTTTTCCGAGAATGTTCGCACCGTGCCTGCTAGGTGGGCAGTTTGGGGAATTACGTTGTAGGCATTACCGGCATGAATTTGTGTGATTGAAAGCACCGCCTGTTCTTGGGAATAAAGATTTCTAGAGACAATGGTCTGAAGCGCCATGACAATCTGAGCTGCAACGATCACGGGATCGACGCCCACTTCCGGTCGGGCACCATGAGCACCGACCCCCTCGATATGAATATCGAAAAATCCGCCTCCCGCCATCATCGGCCCGGGCCGCACCGCAAATTTCCCGACGTCCAGGTTTGGTCGATTGTGCATGCCGAAAATGACGTCGCAGGGGAACTGTTCAAACAAACCGTCCTCGATCATCGCCTTGGCGCCGCCGATGCCCTCCTCGGCCGGTTGAAAGATAAAGTGTACCTGACCGTCGAAATTCATTGTTTCGGCCAAATAGCGGGCTGCTCCCAACAGCATGGTCGTGTGCCCGTCATGCCCGCAAGCGTGCATTTTTCCATCATGTGTAGAGCGGTAGCTAAAGTTATTTGCTTCCAGAATCGGCAGGGCATCCATATCCGCCCGCAAACCCACCGACCGTGTTGAGTTGCCAACCCGCAGGGTCCCCACCACACCAGTTTTGCCCAGACCCCGGTGCACTTCACAGCCGTATTCAGCCAGCTTTTTGGCTACGATATCCGAAGTCCGGTTTTCTTCGAACCCAAGTTCCGGATGTGCATGAATGTCCCTGCGGATTTCTGTCAAATCTTGGGCCCACTCGGCGATCCGGTCGATGCTGCCAAGATGCTTGTTCATTACGCTTCCCCTGCAAGACGTTATTTTAGCTATTGGTCAAACGCACTAAACAGGTCGGCAAGGCCAGTTGCAAGCGATCCGTCCAAAATCCCATCCACAGCTTTCCTCACCCGAATGCTACCCAGGATCGGGTCAACGTAGCGTACGAACTTCGCCGTCACCTCATCGCGTGACAATGGCAGGTGCGGTTCCCCGGGCACTTCCTCTACAGACATCACAACCCCATTAACAGTCAGACGCGCGGCACGCCTGTTATTCCGTGCAAATGCCGGTTCCTCAACTAACTTGACTATGGACTCCAGACGACGTACCTCGCGGTTCTGCAAGCTATCTTCGAAGTAGGCTTCCGGCCCTAAATCGCCGTTTACCAGGGTCCAGGCGAGCCCATAAGCAAGGCTGAATTGTGCCTGGATAGCTGTCAAAGGGGCCCGGTTGCCGCAATATGTCAGTGCCTCACCATAGATTGCCAATTCAAGCATGTTGATAGCAGCCGTGTCAGTATTCACCGATCGCCATTCGATAGCTGCCTGGGCACCGTAATGAACGTGGCGCGCCGCAGCAAAAGGTTTGAGGTAGCCTTCAAGCAACAGCCAAACGCCAGCTGGTTCGAGACGTTTTTCTTTATCTTGGCTGCCCAATACCAATTCATCGAAAGCCTCCAGAGCGCCGAACGGCCCGTAGATACCTGCACGCGACGCCAGAACCGCGCTGATGCCCCGGCGCGCCGCGTCCCCTACATACGTGTTGCGTACCGTCGCGCCTTGGCTGATAGGCAAATACAAACTGAAAGGCAGATGACAGGCGGCGCCCTGCAAGGCGGAGATGGTTTCTTTCGTCGTCAGCCCCCCCAAGCGGGCCGCCACCATTACCGCACCAAAGGTCCCCCATGTCCCATCAACATGCATGCCAGGCCGGATTCGTAGGCATTCACCCAGCCGGCCGGCCAACTCAAACCCCGCAACCAAGCTGCGTAAGGTCTCACCCAAGGTATGCCCGCCGGCCAAACCTAGTGGCAACGCGGCCGCAAATGAATGCAAACCGGGACGGCCATGGGCACGGGGCAAACCTTCGCATGCTTCATCCCAACAAGCGGCGGTGCCAGCAATGAAGGCTGCAGATTGGATCGACATACGCGGCCCATTCGGCAGCTTTACCGAACCCGGATCGAGCCCAGCCAGGGATTCTGCCAGCGCCGAGGGCTCGGGCTTCGCCAAACCGGTGATTAGACAGCCCAAAGTGTCGAGGAACAACAAGCGGGCACGCTGTTCCACAGCTTTCACATCAAGTGGGTCGTATTTAAACAGCCATTCCAGGACTTCTGGCAATTGATCGCTGATAGTCATAGTTCTGCTTTTTGTTTCCTTCGCCATAGACTTGCCAGCCAGTATGGCATTACGGACCAGGAAAGCAGAAAAATAGCAAAATAACTAAAAAAATTTGTTTTGGTTTGGCCATTTGCGTTGGGACATATGCCAATAAAAGCCGACAGTTATTCTGCTAAATAGGATTGGATTTCGTCTAAATTTATGATTTGCAGCAAGACCTACTGGAAAAGACGAACCTTTGGTAGAACCCGGAATTGGACAAAATCAAAGGTACCCATTTCGCGAGATTTGAATTGGAGAGGCTAATGGACCTGGAAAAGATCCGCGCCGAGACATCTGGCATCAAAAACGTCATCCACCTCAACAACTGTGGTGCCGGGCTGATGCCACAACCTGTCCTAGATGCAGTTGTCGCGCATCTGCGTCGGGAGGCGGAAATCGGCGGTTATGAAGCAGCTCGGGAAGCGGATGGCGCAATCGAAAACAGTTATGACGCTATTGCGGCTATGCTGAACTGCCGCCGGGAGGAAATCGCGGTTGTGGAAAACGCCACGGTTGCTTGGGATATGGCGTTTTACGGTTTGCCCATGGGTCGGGGAGATGTGGTGCTAACGGCAGTATCTGAGTATGCGTCGAACTACATAGCTTACCTGCAAAGGGCCAAACGCGACGGCATCGTTGTGCGCGTAATACCCAATGACAATTATGGCCGCACCGACCCGGACGCCTTGGCCGGCATGATCGACGACAAACGGGTCAAGCTGATATCCATCACTCATCTGCCGACTAATGGTGGCCTGATCAATCCGGCGGCAGAAATCGGTAAAATCGCGCGAGATGCAGGCATTCCATATCTTTTGGATGCTTGCCAGTCCGTCGGGCAACTACCCCTGGATGTTCGAGCCATTGGCTGCGACATGCTTTCAGCCACAGGCCGGAAATACCTACGCGGACCACGCGGCACCGGGTTTCTGTATGTGTGCAACAGCATGTTAAACAAACTAGACCCGCCAGTCCTGGACCTGCACAGCGCTAAATGGACTGAGCCAGATCGCTTCGAAATACTCCCTGATGCGCGGCGATTCGAGAACTGGGAGAACTACATCGCTGGCAAGATCGGCTTGGGCGTGGCGGTAGACTATGCCTTGGATATTGGCCTGGACGCCATCGCGGAACGCATCGCCAGCTTAGCAGACGGCTTACGCCAACGAATGTCAAAAATTTCCGGCGTCACCATCCGGGATATCGGCACCGAAAAATCTGGCATCATCAGCTTTTCCGTCCGCGACGAAGACCCAAATAAGGTTCTACGTAAATTGGAGGTGGTTGGCATCAACATCTCGGTCTCCCGCGCCGGATCAACATTGTTGGACATGCAGAATCGGGATATCGCCATCATGAACCGCCTGGGCGTACACTACTACAACACGGATGCGGAACTGGACCGCTTCCTCGAATGTCTCGCTACTATTTAACAACACGGCCCGTGGCTATCGGCGTAGGCCTTGGCAGCAGTGACAATAGCACCGCCATGGACCTTGTCCCAGTCCGCGTCGACCCGGTAACTGCCGACAAGAATGGGTAGAGCGGCAAATCGTGCGTTTTGCGGGTGGCGCCCGCCTCGCCTTAGGGCCATATTGCCAACATGGCTATTCTAAAAATCGCCCGCATGGGCCATCCCGTTCTGCGCCGGCGGGCGGATGAAATTCCAGACCCCACCGCGCCGGAAATCGGCAAACTGGCGGCGGATATGATCGAGACCATGGCCGACGCGCCCGGTGTCGGCCTGGCAGCGCCGCAGGTGCATGTCCCCGTACGGCTGGTGGTTTTCCGGCCACCCACCCTGAAAGAGGAGGAAGATGCGCCCCTGACGATCCTGATCAATCCGGTCCTTGAAGCCTTGGACGAGGATATGGCGGAAGATTGGGAAGGCTGCTTATCCATTCCCGGCTTGCATGGCCTTGTCCCGCGTCACAACCGGTTGCGCTATCACGGCGCCGATTTAAATGGCGAGCCAATCGACCGCACTGTCGAAGGCTTCCATGCCCGGGTGGTGCAGCATGAATGTGATCATTTGGATGGCATTCTTTATCCCCAGCGTATGAATGAACTGAGCAATTTGATTTTCGACAGCGAAATGCGCCACGTTTTTACCGAGGGACGCTCGCAAGAAAAGGCCGAGGAGCGAAGATGAATCACGCCCGAACCGATGCCCGGCGTGCGGTCCTAACTAAGGCTCTCCACATGGCGCCGTTTGACGGTTGGAGTCAGGAAACATTGGAAAGCGCCATCATGACCAGCGAAGTAGATCCCGTGCTGGCCAAGGACGCCTTTCCTGGAGGAATTAAACAACTGCTTGCGTTCTTCATGATGGAGGCAGATCGCAGCATGGTGGCAGAGGCCACCGCGCGCGGGCTGGATCAAGGCCCGGTGCGAAAACAGATCAGTGGCATCATCCGACTACGCCTCACACAACTGAGGCCGCACCGTGAAGCCATCCGACGGGCCGTGGCCCTGCACCTGCTCCCGGGCCGAGCACCGAATGCAGCGGCCAGTTTGTGGCGCACGGTGGACGCCATCTGGCACGTCGCTGGCGATGATAGTACTAATTTCAACCACTATACCAAGCGTGCCCTACTTGCAGCGGTCTACTGCGCTACTTTGTTGCGCTGGCTTGATGATGCGTCCGAAGATTGTATGGAGACTTGGGATTTCATGGAACGGCGCATCGCCGGCACTCTGCGCATCCAGAAAATGAAGGCTCGGGCTCAAAAAACGGCCAGGCGACTGCCCACTCCCCTGTCCGTGCTGACGCAGCTTCGGTATGGGCACTGAGCCACCTTGGCCAAGAAGTGATCCTTGGAGATGACAACTAAAAATTTTCCACCAAGGAAACCCGACGGCAGATAAGAACGGGCGTCGGCACCTGAGAGGCAAAGAGGCCAGCGGTCTGAGCAGAGCTAATACGACAAATCAGGAGCGACGGAACGCACAGATTGAAGAAGCGGCCAACCTGACCCATTTGAAACAACCAATGTTCAATATTAACGACTGCCTCAAAAAACGAATGGTCAGCTACGGTATCTTGATTGTCCATTCCACTGTGTGACGCAGGACTTTGCCCAGGGCTTGGTCGAAAGCCCTGATTACATGCCGCATCGCCTTGCCTTTTGACTTAATCGTCGACTCGAAGGTGCGGGAGGCGACAATAGCGCGGCGGGGCTGCTTCACTAATTTAGCGTTCAGACGCACGCGCACGGTGGGAACACCATCAGATTCGAAATACTCTGCCTGAAATTCCCGCAGCTCAGTGATCAAATTGTAGTCGGAGCGCAAACCTATGGCTTTACGTCCCACGGCAACGATGGCACCGCTGTTCTCGAAACTCTCCACCATCAAGGTCTGCACCATACGAGGGGCCCGTTCAGTCCAGCGGGCTCGGGCGAAGTATTTCAGCTCCGTCGGCGAATGACGCAGGGCAATGCGGTCAATATTTAAACCGCCGGAGGCTAGAGGCTCATCCACCACCAATTGCCAACGAACGCGCCGCAATTCCTTGGCGAAAGTATTCTTGGGCGTCAGGGTATAAAGGTTGGCTGGCGGGCCGCCAAGTGCTGGGACGAGGCCCTCACAACCGGACAGGACAACCACCAGGTATACCGCTGAAAAAACCTTCAACAGAATTTTCATTCAGCTTCAAAGCCTTCTTGTTGCCCGCCAAAGAGGAAATGGGCTGGATCACTCTTCAAATCCTCTACTAGCCGGGAAGCCGAAGCGACCAGGATCCGTGATTCCTCCAGGAAACGCGTCAGCTCCAATAGTCCATCAGAGGTGAAGGCTTCGAGGCCCTCCCTGTTCTCCGCGACCAGGACTTGTAGATCCTTGCCCACCGCCTCGAACCTTTTCGCGGCAGCGCCCAAATCAGTCAACGTTTTACGCAATTCCCCCTCGATCAGTTCGTCCGCCGCGTTCATGGTACCCCGCGCAACGGATAGAGTAACTTCAGAACTCTCGACCAGTCCATTCAACCGGTTCATAAGCTCACTCGTCCGGGCCGCGATTTTCTGCAAATCACCCAGCATCTTTTCCAACTCCGGCCCGCGCTTGGCTAGACCGGTACTAATCTGGTCCACATTGGCCAGTATGTGCTCCAACCGCTCACGGTTCTTTTCATTGACCAACTTGGTCACCGCTTCCACCAGAACAATGGCGTGATTGATCAACTCTGGCGCGCCAGCGAAAAACTTCTGAATGGCGGAACGTTCGGAGCGCAAAGTCGGCGGCTCTCCATTCGAACCTAGTTTGGGCCTTCCTGCCGAGGCAGTGCCACCAGAAAGCTGCACAAAGGCCACGCCAGTAATGCCCTGCAACTCAAGTTTCGCCGCGGTGTCCGCCTTGACTGGAGTATCGGCGGCTACCTCCAAAGTAACCTGGACGCGGCCAGGATCCTTGTGATCAATTTTGATCTCCGTCACTGTACCCACGGGAATGCCATTGTAACGCACGTCACCGCCAATGGAGAGGCCAGAAACCGCTTCCTCAAATACCACACGGTAGTACGAGAACTGTTGATCTATCTCAATCTTGGCCAACCACAACACGAATCCAAATAGGCCAAAGACGACCACCAGGACAAACGATCCTATCACAATATGATTGGCCCTGGTTTCCATTTAGTTATTTGATAACCTCGTCCAAATTGGGCTGTGCGGCCCGCGCCCGGGGGCCGTGGAAATATTCCCGCAGCCAGGGATGGCCGTGGCGCAGCATATCGGCCATAGGCCCAACGACCAAGACACGTTTTTCGGCTAGTACAGCAATACGATCACAAATAGCGTGCAGACTATCCAGATCGTGGGTTACCATGAACACTGTCAGGCCCAAGTTTTTTTGAAGTTGCTTGATCAATTGATCAAAATTTGCCGCGCCAACGGGATCAAGCCCAGCCGTGGGCTCATCAAGAAAGATCAGATCCGGATCAAGCGCCAGGCTACGCGCCAGGCCAGCTCGTTTACGCATTCCACCAGATAGTTCAGAAGGATATTTCGACCCCGCCTCCGGAGGCAAACCGACCATAGCGATTTTTAGGGCCGCAATCTCGTCCCGCAAATGGGTAGGCATATCCAAATGCTCTTTCATGGGCACTTCAATGTTCTGAGCCACAGTCAGGGACGAGAATAAGGCTCCGTCCTGGAAGAGGACGCCCCAGCGTTGCTCCAGCGCGATCCGCTCATCCGGTGTGACTTGCGCCAGATCGTGATCGAATACCTCAATACGGCCGGCCCTGGGCTTGTTCAGGCCCGTGATAGTTCGCAACAATACGGATTTTCCTGTTCCGGAGCCGCCGACGATACCCATGATCTCCCCGGCCTGCACCTCCAGATCCAGATCTTCGTGAATGACCTGATCACCAAACTGGTTTTTCAAACCTTTGATTTTGATGATCGGCCCGCCCAAGCTCATACTCCAATGGCGGCGAAAAAAATTGAAAACATGGCGTCCACCACTATAACCAGAAAAATTCCCGTCACCACAGACCGCGTCGTTTGCTGGCCAACGCTTTCTGCGCTACGGGTCACCCGGAGACCTTCCAGGCAGCCGACCATGGCGATCAAAAAGGCGAATACCGGCGCCTTGATCATGCCGACCCAGAAAGACCAAGGCGATACAGCACCCTGCAGACGTTCCAGGTACAAGCCCGGCGATATCTCCAAGGCACCCCAGCACATCAGCATGCCGCCGAACAGGCCTAACATGTCGGCGAAGAAAGCCAGTAGCGGTAGCGTGATGACCAGCGCCAGTACACGGGGCAATACCAAAACTTCGATTGGGTTGAGGCCCAGTGTACGCATGGCATCAACTTCCTCGTTCACCACCATGGAACCGATTTCTGCCGTAAAAGCGCTACCCGAGCGGCCTGCCACGACGATGGCAGTAAGGAGGATAGCGATCTCCCGCAAAACAGACACCGCTATCAGATTGACTACGAAAATCTCTGCGCCGAACCGCTGCAACTGCGTCGCTCCCTGATAGGCTAGGACCACACCGATCAGAAATGAAATCAAACCAACGATTGGCAGGGCATTAAGCCCCACCTTTTCCATATGGTATACCAAGGGTACCAAACGCAGTCGGCTAGGATGGCGAAAGGTCCCCGCCAGGGTGGTAAGGATCAAACCCAAAAAGGCAACCTGCTGTTTGGCCTCTTCCAGTACATCGAGGACACCGCCACCCAAATGGTCAAGTATTGCGATGAAGGAAGACGATTGGGGTGGTTCTATTTCACACGGTTGGTCGTTCGCGGCCACGGTCTCCAGCATGGCTGCGTGCTCCGCGGTCACGCCGGCATAATCGGCCTGCAAACCCCTTTCCCGCAAGTCCTTCAGTGTACGGTACAGCAACCATGCGCCAGCGGTGTCCAGACGCTTCACCTGAGCCAAATCAAAGGTTAGGGGCTCCGAAAAATCCGGCAGCAGACCTCGCAATTCCCCGTCCAGCCGCGTAACATTGCGCGCGTCCCAAGATCCACCGGCCTGCAACAACATACCGCCGTTTTCGATGCCTGCCAATTTCAACCAGCCATCCGCCATGGGCCAACGTGACATGGTTCGATTGGGCAGGCAAGATGCCAACGTCCCAAAACGCAAAATCGAGAAACCGCAATGCCCAAGTTTGCTGCTAATCTTACTATGATGTTTAACGAATATGACTACCCGCACCGGTTTGCCGCCGCCGCAGCGGCCGGTTTCAAGGGTGTCGAGAGCCTGTTTCCCTATGCCGAAAGTATTGGAGACACAAAGACTTGGCTGTCGGAAAATGAGTTGGAACTAGTTTTGATCAATATGCCGGCTGGGGACTGGACAAATGGAGAGCGCGGCCTAACCTGCCTGCCTGGCCGCCAGGGTGAGTATCGTGACGGTATTGCCGAAGCCATTGAATACGCTCTGGCCTTGGGATGCTGTAACATTCATTCCGTCGCGGGTCTCGCCCCGGAGCCTGGTCCCGAGCGTATACCTTATGAAGATACATTTCGGGAAAATTTGTCTTGGGCGGTGGAGCAAATGGCGCCCCTGGAACTGAACCTAATGATCGAACCTATCAATGGAAAACGGGACGTCCCGGGGATGTTCCTGCAAACCACAACGCAAGCACGCGACATTATGGCGGAATTGGGCAAACCGAACCTACGCCTGCAATTTGATGTCTATCACGTACAAATAATGGAAGGCGATCTTGTGCGCCGCTTCGAGGACTGTTTGCCTGATATCGGGCATGTACAAATAGCCAACCCTCCAGACAGAAGAGAGCCAGACGACGGAGAGATTAATTATCCCTATTTGTTCGACGCCATCGATACCGCCGGCTATAACGGCTGGATCGGATGCGAATACTCCCCCCGCGCCGGCACGCGCAACGGCCTCGGTTGGGGCATTGCCCACGGTCTGAAATCCGAGTAATTAGACCGAGACGTGCAGCTCCGTAATTTCTCGAAAACGAACTCGATTAGAAAGCCGAGCCGGCGCCTCCATGCGCAGTGTGGGGAAACGTCTAAACAGTTTTCCGAAGGCGATCTCTCCCTCCATTCGTGCCAGAGCATTACCGGCGCAAATGTGAATCCCCAGGCCAAAGGAAAGATGACGGTTTGGACGTCGGGCAATATCGAATTTCTCAGGATCCCGGAATTGAGCGGGATCGTGGTTGGCCGCACCAATCATGAGATGAACCGTGCTGCCCGCAGGAATGGGCGTACCCGAAAGCTCAGTATCCTGGGTGGTCCTGCGGTTGTTAATCTGGATCGGTGCCTGATATCGCAGAATTTCTTCTACCACGCTATCTATCAAAGTTGGATCATCGCGCAGGCACTCAATCTGGTCCGGGTGGCGCAGCATTTCGTGCACACCGTGGGACAACATATTAGTCGAGGTTTCATGGCCGGCATTCAGCAAAAATATGCACTGATGCAGCAGTTCTATTTCAGTTAATTTTTCGCCATCCTCTTCGGCCGCTACCAAGGCCGAAAGGATTTCTCCTTCCCGCCCAGGGTCGCGGTCGGCTTTCTGTTCCTGGATGCGATCCCGCAGGTACTCCTTGAAGGCATCGACAGCATCGCAGCCGTCTTTGAACTGCTTTTCCGTCAAGACCGGTTCCAAAGCACCAAGAATTAGCAGGGCCCAATCACGAATAAGAGCTCGATCACTGCCGGGCACACCCAGCATGTCGCACACCACCTCGACTGGCAGCCGGAAAGAAAAATCCGCCACGACTTCCATCGTGCGCTGATCCTCCAGCCTGTCCAAGTAGCCGTCAACGAGAGTGTGAATGCGGGGCGTTAGAGCCGCCAGCGCCTTGCGGGTAAAGGCGGCCTGGAACAACTTCCTGATACGGGTGTGATCGGGTGGATCATTGAAAACCAAGCTAGTCGTGTGGTGTTCATACAGGGACGAGGGCCCGAACTTCGGCTCAAAATCCACCCTTTTGTCGGAACTCCACACTGACGGATTGCGGTAGGCCGCCACAAGATCGTCGTAACGGGTCAGAATGTAGGACCCATCTGAATTTTGATGGATCGGACTTTCCATACGCAGCGTCTTAAAATAGGTATAGGCCCGTGGTACAAAATCCGCCGGCAAATTCATGATGTCGAAGCTACTTATGTCTGGGGAATCCACATCATACCCATCCCCCAAACCGCGTTCTATTTTGACAGCAGACATCCTGACCCTCCCTGCAATTATTGGTTCGACAGCATAGGAAATACCCAAGCAGATCGACGCGTAATTGGCGGCAAGCCGTCAAATCATACAAAATATACGCAAAAAAAGTGGTTAATTTAGAAATTTAGACGTTGACGTAACGTCCCGAACACCATTGTAATGTCCCTGAATACCAACTTATGGGAAATGTTCCAGGGAGGTTATCGTGAGACTTAAGAGTTTACTTAAACTATCTGCGGCAACTGTGGTGTCTTTGGCACTGGTTGCTGGTACTACAACTTCGGCTAATGCAGTTGATAAGCTGAAGTGGAAAATGCAAAGTGCGTTTGGCTCCAAGCTGTCAATTATCGGCGAAGTAGCTAGGCGCTATCAAGACATCGTCAGCGACATGTCTGGCGGCAAAATGAAGATTAAATTTTTTGAGCCAGGTGCGTTAGTTCCAACACTACAAGGCTGGGACGCGGTCAAGGCAGGTTCGATTGACGCCATGTGGGGAACTGCCGGTTATCATGCTGGTAAATACCCGGCACTGTCATTCTTTACGGCGGTGCCTTTTGGTCCACGTGCGGGCGAGTTTTTAGCTTGGCTGTATTATGGTGGCGGCGACACAATTTATGATCGCCTGTATCATGAAAACGGACTACATGGTCTGCATTGTGCAACTATCGCACCGGAAACCTCAGGCTGGTTCCGCAAAAAATACACGTCTGTTGACCAACTTAAGGGCCTGAAAATGCGCTTCTTTGGTTTGGGCGCCGTGGTCATGACCAAATTGGGTGTATCGACACAGCTCCTAGCTGGCGCCGACATTTATCCTGCTTTGGAACGTGGCGTAATCGACGCGACGGAATTTTCCATGCCTTCGATCGACTATGATCTTGGTTTCTATCAGATTGCCAAGTTCAACTACTTCCCAGGCTGGCATCAGCAAAGCTCAATTGGCGAGCTGCTGATGAACAAGAAGGGCTGGGATGGTCTGTCAAAACAACAGCAGGCGATTATCTCGGTTGCTTGTGGAGACTCCATCACTTGGTCGAACACCCGCTCGGAAGCCCTCCAGTTCGAGGCTATGCTTAAATTGAAAGCTAAAGGCGTAACGTCTGTGCGTTGGTCTGATGCTGACCTAGCTAAGCTTTCGAAAGCCTGGGACGAAGTTAGGGTTGAAATGTCCGCAAAAGATCCGTTGTTCAAGGAAATCAACGAGAGCTACTCGGCATTCCGTTCCAAGTACAAAATCTGGAAAGATCACGGTTACCTAAATTGATAACCTGGGTTTGACCAAAGTACGAGTTGAGTATGCAATAAGGCTGGGCCCCGAAATAGTTCGGGGCCCAGCAGTATTGTGAGTGTAAAATATTAGACTATTCTCCAAATCAATGTTTTGTAACCGCCTAGTGATGGATGTCTGACCATGATGGAATTTGTTTCTGAGTTTCTGCCGATTATCATGTTTTTGAGTCTGGCAGGTCTTTTGTTTACGGGTTATCCGGTGGCATTCATTCTGGGTGGCTTGGCCGTTCTCTTTGGTTTGATCGGCCACGGCATCGGCGATTTCAAGTTAATTGAATATTTCAACTTTATGCCGCGCATTTGGGGTATGGCAGCGGAAAATTTGGTTTTAGTTGCCGTACCTACCTTCGTTTTCATGGGCACCATGATGGAACGAAGTGGTATAGCGAATGAAATGCTGTACTGCTGCCAAGTACTGCTACGCAGAGTTCCGGGAGCGCTAGCCCTGGCAGTGACGGTCATGGGTACCATCCTAGCAGCCATGACGGGAATTATTGGTGCCTCCGTTACTATGATGACAGCATTGGCACTGCCAGTGATGTTGCGCCAGGGCTACGCGCAAAGCCTATCAACTGGCGTGATCGCGGCGTCAGGAACATTGGGTATTTTGATACCACCTTCCATCATGCTGATTATCATGGCAGATCTGCTATCAATTTCTGTTGGCACCTTGTTCACATCAGCGATCATACCAGGCTTGTTGCTAGCAGCCCTGTATCTAATTTTTGTCATGTGCTGGGCGACGGCAAAACCGGACGTAGCGCCGAAACTACCGCCTGAATTGCTACATGTTCCATCGAATGAAATGGCACCCCTACTATTTCGCGGTTTTTTCCCGCCGGTACTGCTAATTGGCTTAATCAAAGGCTCCATCCTACTGGGCTGGGCGACCCCTTCAGAAGCGGGTGCAGTAGGCTGCTTTGGGGCAATGGTTATCGCTGCCTTTAAGGGTACTTTGAAATGGGACATCGTAAAGGGCGTCTGCCAAACGTCTGGCCTTACAATTGCGATGATCTTCTTCATCGTTATGTCGGCGACCTGCTTCGCCTATGTTTTCCGCTCTCTGGGTGGTGACGATGTCGTAGAAGAGCTAATTTTGGAAGCTGGACTTGGTTCTTGGGGACTATTGTTCCTCATCATGAGTATCGTATTTTTCCTAGGCTTTTTCTTGGATTGGGTCGAAATTACCCTAATTGTTCTGCCAGTTTTTGCGCCTCTCGTTGTCGGTTTGAATTTTGAGGGGCACGTGCCTGAAGGAATGAAGGTATACTGGTTTACGGTTTTGGTGGCGATTAACCTCCAGACCTCATTCCTGACCCCACCATTCGGCTTTGCCTTGTTTTACATGAAGGGTATAGCGCCAAAAGAGGTAGACATTAAGAACATCTATCTTGGCATAATCCCATTCGTACTAATTCAATGTATGGGCGTCATCATGGTGTTATTCTGGCCCAATATTGCACTTTGGTTGCCAGGCTTAGTATACGCTAATTGAGAGATGCGATTATGACTGACGCAACAAGAGAGACTTATGAAATTACGTCCCATCCGTTGGTACAGATTTCATACCAATTGAAGAAGTTTGTAGACTTTTTCGGCAGCAGGATTGGCTCGTATTTCATTTTGCCATTGATCCTTTTTACAATGATTGATGTGTTTGGCCGCAAGTTGACCAATACCCCATTTGATTTCCAACTATTTCTGGTCGAGAACGTCACCGTATATTTCCAGTCGACTATGCTCCAAGAACTGGAATGGCATATGCATACGATATTATTCTCACTCGTCCTAGGATATGGCTTTACACATAATCGCCATGTACGAGTGGACCTGATGCGTATGCATATGCAGACAAGGCCTCAGGCAATTATAGAGTTCTTTGGTACATTGCTATTCATGATCCCCTACACCCTCGTGGTGATCTATTTCTGCTACGTCTTCACCTTAGATGCCTGGGAGACCAACGAAATTTCAGCGTCATTGATAGGTATGAGCCATCGTTGGGTGATCAAGACAGTCTTAGGTGTTGGCCTTATTGTAGCGTTGATATCCGGCATCGCCGTCTGGCTCCAAAGCCTTTTGGTTCTGTTCGGGCCAAAAAATGCGCGCTTCGAATTAATGACCTTAGAGTGGCCAGAGGATATGGGAGAAGGCGTCGAAGGCTATAAGCGTATGGTCCTAGAAGATCAGGAAACCGACATGGAAAAAATTGGGCGGAGCGGCAAAGGATAGCAAGCCGCCCAACATCTGAAATCTAACCCCCGGGACTTAGGTCGCCGGGGGTTTTTCTTGGCTTATGCTCAATCTACTTACCAAAAAAATGTACCTTTTCCGCGATTTGTTTCTCCAGCTCCCCCGGTGAAATGCTGAAGTAGGAAATGGGAACATGGATTGATGGCCAACCCTGCATCTGCCCTTCGAATTTAGCCACCTGCGGCGAAAAAGCGGCAAAAAGTCCCACCCGTTTACGCATATGACCGGCAGCCTGCTCATCCAATTCGTTGTCATCTACGGCAACCATCAGAACCCGCCGCAGCAAGGTAGCCTTTGACGTTCCCAGTCCGACAATGGCAGACCAGGGGATCAGACCGACGTCGGGCCGGCGGCAGCGGATACCCTCTTCATCAATTTGCAACATCGGCTTCTTATCGAATGCCATTTGCAACAGCGTAAAGGCTACCAATCCACCAATTAACGAGCCGCCAATATGCAACATTGTTCCGCCGCCAAGAATGTCTCGACCAGTGATGGCGGCGGCTAGGGTCGCCACTGCCACAACCACGCACGGCGTAGCCATAATGCTCAGCTTGAGTTTCGAATTATAGGCCACGATTGGCTCTGTCCGGCCCCTATCCCGTTTTCTTCGCTTGACGGCGCCTTTCTCGGCCTCGTCTCGTCCCTTGTGGCCCTGCTGCATTAAAACTCCATGTTTGCTATCGAATACGCCACAACCCGCATAAAACATTTATTTTTCCGGCCAGCTCGGCGGTTAAATGATCAAATACACCCTTAACGCTACCAACCTCTTTGCCCACCTCGATCAAAACCTTGCGCTCTATCTCAATATGGACCTAACCCCACAACGCCATTGGCTGCAATCACATTAATTATTAGCATGACTGTCCCAGCCGATTCCATACGAGGCATCGTAGATGTTCTGGCACACCTGCCAGCCCTTGACAGTGAGATCCGGGGGGTTGCCATCTCGTTGGCCAACCGAGGCTCTTAACAGGATATAAAGGTAAATGATACCAACCAATTTACCGTTACACGCGACCGGCCCTCGCGTCCCTTTTGCACGACGTCGAGCGCATATAACATTCCAGCCAGCTCCTAGCTAATTGCGATAATAGCCAGATTAGGGATACAGGTAACGGTATGCTTTCCAACATGAAAGACCCCAGTTGGATCAAGTGAAAGCTACTGATAATCGCTTGAAAACATCACCTAGACCACCAATTTTAGATTTGTCGTTGCACTACAATCCGTCGCTATCAAGTTAAAGAAGCCTGTGCTAGGAAGGGGCCGATAGATGAATACCCCTTATTCGTTTGTTAATAATTGTAGTATGGAGATCCAAATGCGGAAATTTCGATTGCCAGTCCTATTAGGTATCATTGCTTTGGCCATGTCGTTTAACTCGGTCGATGCAGCCAACCTAAAAAAGGGAAAAAAGGTATTCAACAAGTGCAAGGCTTGTCACACACTGAAGGCCGGAGGCAAAAACAAGGTGGGTCCAAACCTGCACGGTGTCATCGGGCGCAAGGCTGGGATGGTGAAAGGCTTTAAATATTCCAAGGCAATGCTGAAATCGGGCCTCTCCTGGGATGATGCCACGCTGGACAAATACCTGACCAAACCAAAGAAACTGGTCCCGAAGACTAAAATGCGCTTCGCAGGTCTTAAAAAGAAGTCCCAGCGCGAGGACCTAATTGCCTATCTGAAAAAAGCAACAAAATAGCCTTAATCGTCAAATTTTCGGGCAAAGGGCCGGCAAGCAGACTTTGTTATTTTGCTGTCCAGCCCGGCGCACGATGCGCAGTTGGCTTAAACTAGGCGCTTGTTGAGAATGAAGGTCTTTATCAACACGTAGTTTTAGCCTCCAGGTTACACTTTTCTAGCACAAATCCAGACCCCGAAAACCATTCTACAGTTGGGACATTTTATGGCGATGTTTTCATGAGCGATTTAGAAAAGGTCAACGGCCATCACGCCGAGGACCTACTTTCTAAGTCCTTTGGCTCGCCGGCAGGATTGGAGGCCGAGGCTAAGCTGAACTTTGACGTCGATGGCATACTCTCGGCGCTAGTACGCCTTCATGCCGAGGTTCCGGTAGACGGCTATACCGCACCGTTTCTAGGCACGGAGCGGGAGGGCAACGGCATAATCATCGATGATGACGGCCTCATCCTGACCATCGGCTATCTTATCGTCGAAGCCATGGCGATCAGCATCAGCACAGATGATGACCGGATGATCCCCGCCGAACCAGTAGCATACGACTATGATAGTGGCTTTGGCCTTGTCCGGGCGTTGGAAGGTCTCGAATTGCCGCCGCTTGAACTCGGCTTATCGGCGAGTGTGAATATAGGAAATGGTGTCCTGGTAGCGGGGCACGGCGGACGCGAAGCCGCCATCGGCGCCCGCGTGGTCGGCAAACGTGAATTCGCTGGATATTGGGAGTACATGCTTGACGAAGCCATTTTTACCGCCCCCGCCCATCCTAACTGGGGTGGAGCAGCGCTAATCGGCCAAGATGGAAAATTACTGGGGGTGGGATCCTTGTACGTAGAAGACGCAACCGCCGAACAGAAAAAACGCGGGGGCAACATGTTTGTACCCATTGACCTGCTGCCTCCCATATTTGACGAAATGATGCAGAGCGGACGCACGGCAGCATCCTATAGACCTTGGATGGGCTTGTTTTCAGCCGAAATTGAAGACCGGATGGAAATCATTGGCCTAGCCAATGATGGCCCGGCCGAAAAAGCGGGATTGCAAATCGGAGACGTTATCGTCAAGGTCAATGGTCAACCGGTTTTCACCATGGTTGATCTATATCGCGCGGCTTGGGCCGTGGGTAAAGCGGGCGTGGAGATACCTATGACTCTTTTAAGGGAAACTTACGCCTTTGAACTGGTGTTGAAGTCCGAAGACCGATACAGCCGCTTAAAGTTTCAGGGTAGGAGTTGAGGCAATCAAGAAAGAGGGGAGTTTTTCGTTGCTATCACGTCGGACGTTTTTTCATGGTGGCCTTGCGGCAACTTCCACTCTGGCTTTGCCGGGAATGCTGCTGGCCGCCGCTCCGCCAATAGCGATCGATGGCTCCGCAGCCTTCATCAAAGCGCTAGCGGCACAGGCTATTAATATACTCCAGTCCAGTAGCAGCAAAATCGAGGCCAGGGAGACCCAGTTCCGTGAATTGCTGTCAGCAGGTTTCGACATGCCGTTTATCGCACGATTTGTACTAGGAAAAAATTGGCGCAAGTCAACGCCCCAGCAGCGGGCGGATTATCAGGCCCTGTTCACGGAATTCATTTTGCAATCTTATAGCCGACGCATGGGTGGCTTTTCGGGCGAGACGTTTACGGTCTCCGGCGCCAAAGCGGCCGGCAAAAAGGACGTATTAGTCCGCACGCAGATTGACCGGGCGGGCGGCCTACCAATCAAGGCTGAATGGCGTGTGCGGCCCAAGGATGGGCAGTACCGCATTATCGATATCATGGTTGAAGGTGTCTCCATGGCAGTGACCCAAAGATCCGAATTTAATGCGGTTGTTCGACAGCGCGGTATACAGGGTCTGCTGCAGATTCTCCGGGCCCGGACCGGAAAATTTGGCGTTGCATCCTGATAATCGCACAGAGGAATTTTTGATGAGTAAACGCGTAACGCTTCGATTGCTACTAGCGCCTTTAGCAGCTGGCATCCTACTTGTCGTAACAATGGCGGCCCTGCCTACATCGGCAGCTGATTTTGATGCAGGATATATTGCCTATCAAAAGGGCGACTTTGAGGATGCCGCAAAGGAATGGCTGGCCCTGGCGAAGGAAGGGCATATGAAGGCCCAATACAATGTGGGAATTCTGTTCGACCAGGGCAAGGGCGTGGTTCACGACCGGGCGGAGGCAGTCAGATGGTGGCGAAGGTCAGCCGAAAGCGGTTTCCAAATGGCCCAGCATAATTTAGCTAACGCCTATATCTCTGGCGACGGGGTGAAACAAAGTTATGTGGACGCAATCATGTGGCTGGAGAAAGCGTCCGAGTCCGGGTTAAACCGCTCCCGTTACACCCTGGGCAAGATGTACCTTTATGGCCTAGGTGTGGCTAAGGACGCTAGGCGCGCTGTTGCTCTATTCAAGGATGCTGCAGAGGCAGGATTGGACAAGGCGCAATATAACCTAGCCAAGGCCTATCGCGACGGCGACGGCACTAAGCAAGATGACATCTTGTCGGTGAAATGGTTCCGGCGCGCCGCCGAACAAGGTTACGCAAAGGCACAAAGCCACCTGGCTACACGGTATGTGCGAGGGCAGGGCATCGAGTCGGACCTGGTAGAGGCTTTCAAATGGGCCACTTTAGCGGCGCGCCAAGGTCATCAACGAGCTCAAGAAAATGTTGTTGCCCTAATTAATCGTCTTACGCCGGAGCAAAGGGTCGATGCTAAGCAGCGTATCTCCAAATTCCGACCGAAACAGGAAAGTCGATAACCTGAGAACATATTGCGGGTTAATCTAACCCTAATTAGAGAAGCGGAGATTGATTAATGCGGGTCATTGCCGCAGCAATTATTTTGCTGACCGGCCTGTTGGGACCGGGATACGCCTCCGCACAAAATTCCGCCACTTTCGCCACCCAATTCCGTGATTATTTCACTGCCATCGCACTGAACGCGGGACATGGCGCCCGCAACGAAGCAGTCCGTCAACGCCAAGTAGAAACCGCCCTAGCGGCAATGGTCACTCAGTTTCTAGTCGAAAGACCAGCTCAAGTCAGTGCCGTCATAGCTGGACTGTCCGCCGCCGCACCAGACGTCGCATCCCGAATAGCAAAAAATTCCATGGTATCATTTCCTGGATTCGCCGCCCAGATCGCCCAAGCGTCAGGCATATCGGCAAGTCAGCTTGCGACGCCAACCCTTGCCATGACGCAAACAGTGCCGGCCACATTACAAGGATCAGCCCTGGGTCCTCGCAACAAAATTCACACCGCCCGCGTCGCCGCCTGGGCTGTATCCGCCATCGCACAAGATTCTTCGGCCCTCGAAAAGATCATGACGCATGCCATAGCGGCCACACTCGGCGACGAAAGGACAATAGTACGGTCGGTGCAAGCGGCCTATCCTGGTTTCGCACAGCGGATCGCCAAAGCAACCGGTATAGCAGCAGCCATGCCGATCCCGGCCCTGACGTCCCAACACGCGGTATCTCACGCCGTTCAGGCGGCGGTGTCTGGCCCACGAACCGTGTCATCGTCCCAACCGACACTAATTTCTAGGCCCACCTTAGGGGACGTCGCGCGTCCGTCCGACGACAATGAAGATGATGGCCAGATCAATGATCCGTTAGAGCCCATGAACAGGATTATTTTTGCCTTCAACGATTCGGTCGATCTGATACTGCTTCGGCCCCTCGCGCTTGGATACAAATCCGTCATGCCCGAGCCAGCGGTCCATGCGGTACAGCGATTATTCCTAAATCTGGACTCACCGGTGATACTGATCAATGATCTGCTGCAGGGTGATTTCAAAGATGCCCGTATGACCTTAGGCAGATTTAGCATCAATAGCACCTTGGGTGTTTTTGGCCTTTTTGATCCCGCAGCTGGTTTTGGTTGGGAGCGCCACCACGCCGATTTTGGTCAAACATTGCATTCCTATGATGTAGGAGCAGGACCTTATCTCGTCCTACCTCTGCTAGGCCCTGCCAGCACACGCGGCGGCATCGGCAAGATGGTAGACATCTTTTTCCAACCCCTTACTTATCTTGCAAACACCGCGCAAAGCTTGAGCGTTGGCGCTACTCGCGCCGTGGTCAAGCGCGAAGAGTTACTCGATCCCCTGGATGAGTTACGAGAGAATTCATTGGATTATTACACTGGCCTAAAGGCAGCATTTTGGCAGGCTCGACAGATGGAACTGGGAAAAGGCGCTCTAGACGGCCTAGGTGATGGCGGGGCTGACAAACTTTTTGACGCCGCGGATTAGTTCGAATGGTTTTATCGCCGCTGTTTCTGGCGCTGTTCTCAGAATTAGTTTTTAGCTCCGTCTTGACCCTGGCACGGGTCCAGTATGTCTCATCTCACCCTTTGTCGTGGCGGACCGCTTGGCAACACTTGCACTTAGGGAAATTTCCTACACCATTCATTAGCGCTGACCCCTTATCACGGGCGTGATTAATACAGTGGACGGCATTATCTTGCTACTGGCGGATGGCAAACCATTCAGATTATACAAGGCTTAGCTCATTTTGATTTCGAGGAGATGGTTTTGAGTAGATTTGGTCCTTTGGTGGAATTGGACAATCCTGCCTTCATTCATGACACGGTTGAAATTTTTGGTAAGGCCTATATTGGCGAAGGCGTCTCGATCTGGCCGCGTGTGGTGATACGGGCGGAGACCAGTGAGAACATTATCGGCCCCTATTCGAATTTGCAGGACTTTGTACTGGTGCATATCGGTTCCAGCAAGGGTACGACTATCGGCGCATATTGTTCCATTACACATAAAGCCACGGTGCATGGTTGTACCATTGGCGACAATTGCCTGATCGGTATTAATGCCACTGTCATGGATAATGTAGTCATCGGAGACAATTGCATCGTAGCCGGCCACAGTATCGTGCCAGAGGAAGCTCAAATTCCGGCAAATTCTATTGTCGCAGGCGTGCCGGGGGTAATTGTAAAATCCCGTAACAATTTTATCGCCAATCGTCTTAATGCATTCGTCTATAATTACAATGGTGAGGCCTATACTAGAGGCGACTACCGAGCCTGGGATACCGAGGTGTTCCGCGAAGCTTACGCAGCGGAACAGGCCAGCCTGGAAGAGGAATTGGCGGCCTTGGAAGCACATTGACGTTGGGAGGGCGCAATGGCTCTTAAAAAACCCTATTTGCTGTTTCTTGGTGATGCGCCAGATCAATTGGCCGCCAAGACTGCCACAGGCATCGCGGATTGGCGCCCAGAATGGTGCGTTGGTCAATTTCGCCTGCCGGGCTGCAGAGCCGATGTCGGCGTGCCGGACGTAGACGTCGACGAAGCAATCCGCCGAGGCGCTAAAACGCTAGTGATCGGCGTCGTCAATTCTGGGGGTTTCCTGCCCGATACTTGGACCAACGCCATCTGTGATGCGCTAGCCAAGGGGTTGGACCTAGCCTCGGGCCTGCATGGCCGGCTACAGGATTTCCCGGAAATCAATGCGGCGGCGGAAAAATTTGGCCGCACCCTGCATAACATCCGCCAAAGCGACCAGACATTTACGACTGGCAAGGGATATAAACGATCCGGTCGGCGACTGTTGACCGTGGGAACGGATTGTTCCTGCGGCAAAAAATACACTGCCTTAGCCATTGAGAAGGCCATGCGGGCACGAGGCATGAAAGCGGATTTCCGCGCCACCGGCCAAACTGGTGTCCTGATCGCGGAAAGGGGCGTCGCCATTGACGCTGTGATCGCCGATTTCATCTCTGGCGCCGCCGAGTGGCTGAGTCCCGAAAACGATCCGGATCATTGGGATTTGATAGAAGGCCAGGGCTCTTTACTGCATGCCTCCTACGCCGGCGTTTCCCTGGGGCTAATGCATGGCGCACAACCCGATTGCCTAGTCCTGTGTCACGAACCCACACGAACCCACATGCGCGGTTTGCCCCATTACCCAATTCCCAAATTGGAAGATTGCATTCAACTAAACCTGGCCAACGGCAAACTAACAAACCCGGATTGCAAGATGTTAGGCGTTTCGGTAAATACCGCCGCCTTGTCTGAGGCAAGGGCTAAAAGTTATCTATCGGAAATCTCCGACCGTCTGGGTTTGCCCTGCCTAGACGTCATGCGTGGCGGCGCCGATGCCTTCCTGGATCATTTGGTCTAGGCACGGCAAATGACACGCAGTTTGCAAGTTGTTGAAGAAACCTTTCCGATTGCCGGCAGTTTCACAATTTCGCGGGGCAGCCGTACGGAAATTCCTGTTATTTCCGTAACAATTATCGAAGGTGAAAATATGGGTTCGGGTGAATGTGTCCCTTATGCCCATTATGGAGAAAGCCTGCCTTCGGTCCGCAGGCAAATCGAGAATATGTCGACACTGATCGCAGATGGTGGCGACCGAGCCGACTTGAACACAGCCATGCCTGCCGGCGCTGCCCGCAATGCCATCGATTGTGCGCTGCTTGATTTGGAAGCGAAACAAACCGGCCGTCGCGCCTGGGAAATTTTGGGCCTATTGCCGCCGCCCGAATTAGTCACCGCCTATACCTTGAGCCTGGGCAGTGCGGAAGCAATGGGCGCAGCCGCCCGGTGCGCGCGTGAACGCGAGCTATTGAAATTGAAACTCGGAGGCAAAGGCGATATTGAGCGAGTGAGAGCGGTTCGCGAAGGCGCACCTAATTCTCGGTTGATTGTGGATGCGAACGAGGCCTGGTCGCAAGACATGGTCCAGCCCTTTTCTGAAGCCTTCGCTGAGATGGGGGTCGAACTTATTGAACAACCGTTGCCCAGTGGCCACGACGAATTACTTGCTGAAATTCCGCATCCTGTGCCGATTTGCGCCGACGAATCCTGTCATGTCAGCAGTGATTTGGACAACCTAACCGGGCGTTATGACCTGGTGAATATAAAGCTGGATAAGACTGGTGGCCTGACAGAAGCCCTGGACCTAGCGCGCACAGCCCGAGCCAAAGGTTTCAACATCATGGTCGGTTGCATGTTAGGCACCTCCCTCGCAATGGCGCCCGCCATCCTGGTCGCAACCTTGGCAGACTTTGTAGATCTTGATGGTCCCCTTCTATTATCGAAAGACCGGGATGAGCCCCTCGTCTATAGAAATAGCTACGTCATGCCACCCGAGCCAGAACTATGGGGCTGAGGAAACAAACAAAATACAAACTGACATTTTTCTCGGACAGCAATGACTTTTGGTTTCAAAAAATCACATGCCCAGTCTATTGATTGTAAGGTTTACTGGACGCGAACTGCAAAATTCAGAGGCAGCCGAACCATCCCCATTGCATCGAAAGGAAATGCTGAATCAGACCATCCAAGAAAAAGGACCAAACCGGGACTAGGGCCCCTTCAACTACCGCCACACTAAAGAGGCCGACGGCAGCGCCAATTGAAATGGTTACAAGGTTTATAGTCCTGTTTCTCATCGTGATACCATAACCCATCTCGACTTCGTGACAAAGCAACTCATGATGCCCCTAATTTCAATACTCATGGCCGCCTGTAAAGCGGAAACGACAATACTAGCGGCCATTCACAGTATTTTGGCGCAAAATCATAAACATTGGGAATTAATTATCGCATCGGATTGCGGCGCCAACTACTTGGCATTGTGCAAGGATAAAGGGATCATGGATGACCGTTTGCGAATGGTCACAACGTCCAAACCACATTCCGGGCCGTCTGCCGCACGGAATGTGGCATTAGCGGCAGCAAGAGGCGAACTCATCACAATTCTGGATAGCGACGATACTTGGTTACCAGGTAAATTATCAATCTTACAGGAATTGGCGGAACAATCAGGACTGGCCTGCGACAACACACGGGCCGTAATGCCCGATGGGACGGTGATTGGCACAGCCCATGACATGAGCAGTCTTCCAAGGAAGATTAGCACCTTTGACATGATAAACAGCGGCGTTCCCCTCTTTCCCATGTTCAACAGGGAATTGGCCGGCTCCGGTTATCGCGAAGATCTTAGTTTTGCTGAAGATGTCGTCTTCAACATAGAATTGATCGCGCGGGCCGGCGCCATGACGATGTCGGAGCGCAGCCTGACGAACTATATCCAATACCCAGACAGCGCGACCAACGCTCCTAATGCCTGGCTCGGGGCCGACATTGCCTATGGACAAATCCTTGTCATGCTGCAAGCCAACGAATTATTTGTTCAACCAGGCAAGGCTGAACCAATTGCCGCTGCAATTACAGCCAAACGGGACCTCAACCGCGAGTATGGTCGAACAGTAGCCAGTTATGGCCCCATGTCATTTCAGGCTTTTCTAGCTGCGCGAAAATTCGACGCGAAACAGCCAGGTGAATAGGGGTAATTGTCCTTGGCAAAACATCCAAATTAGTGAAATATGACGCTGGCTCGGTTTTAATTACCGTACCAAATTAATCAAAGGGCGCGCTAAATCCGGTTTCGGGGACCGCCAATACTAGCGGGGCGCATACAGAAAAGTAACTGGGAGGACTGATGTAATGAAGACGATTAGCATGCGGCTGTCTGGTACAGCCCTAGCTTTAGCATTAGGCGCTAGTATTGGATTGGCAACCGGGACGGCAGGCGCGGCCGATTCCGTGGTCATGGCAGTACCGTCGTTTCTGACTGGTGCTGGGGCTCCCGCCTTTGGCGTGCCCTCACGCAATGGCGCGGAACTTTTGATCAACGCGATAAACAAAGGCAAAGTACCAGCACCTTACAACAGCAAGGGACTGGCGGGACGCCAAATTAAAGCAATTTTCTACGACGAGTCGGGTGGTAGCACCAAACAAGTTGCGGAACTTCGCAACAAGGTGCAGAAACAAGGTGCCGACGTAGTTGTTGGCTACATTTCGTCAGGTACCTGTGCCGCAATTGCACCGGTAGCTGAAGAACTTAAAGTGTTTAC